>NZ_CP034689.1:5743911-6058548 GCF_003994415.1 Achromobacter spanius
ATGGTGCGCTATACCGGCGATATCATCGCCGTATCGCCGCCGTTGATCATCGACGAAGCCCAGATCGGCCAGATCTTCGAACAGATCGGGAAGATCCTGAAAGAAGTCGCGTAACACCGATGATGACGCTGCCCTTGCGGTCGCGCCGCATCCACTAACACCTCTTGCGGGCGGCCCTGTGCCGCCCGCAAGAGGTTTTTGAAGAATCCCGCCTAGAAGCCCCCGCACCATGAAGAAGATTCCCCATTTCATCAACGGCCAGCATTTCGATGGCCGCAGCAGCCGCTACGCCGACGGCTTCAATCCGGCCACGGGCGAAATCTGCTCGTCCATTCCGCTGGCGTCCAACGAAGACGTGGCGCTGGCCGTGGCTGCCGCCAAGGCCGCATTCCCGGCCTGGTCGGAAACGCCCGCGCTCAAGCGCGCCCGCATCCTGTTCAACTTCAAGGCGCTGCTGGACCAGCACCAGGACGAACTGGCCGAGCTCATCACCCGCGAACACGGCAAGGTGTTCTCGGATGCCAAGGGCGAAGTCATGCGCGGCATTGAAATCGTCGAATTCGCCTGCGGCATTCCGCAACTGCTCAAGGGCCAGTACTCCGACCAGATCGGCGGCGGCATCGACAACTGGAGCATGCGCCAGGCCCTGGGCGTGGTAGCCGGCATCACGCCGTTCAACTTCCCCATGATGGTGCCGTGCTGGATGTTCCCCGTGGCCATCGCCTGCGGCAACACCTTCGTGCTCAAGCCTTCCGAACGCGATCCGTCGGCCTCGCTGCGCCTGGCCGAGCTGCTGACCGAAGCCGGCCTGCCCGCTGGCGTATTCAACGTGGTGCACGGCGACAAGCTGGCCGTGGATGCGCTCATCAATCACCCCGACGTCGAAGCCCTGTCGTTCGTGGGCTCGACGCCCATCGCCGAGTACATCTATTCCGAAGGCACCAAGCGCGGCAAGCGCGTGCAAGCCCTGGGCGGCGCCAAGAACCATTTGGTCGTCATGCCCGATGCCGATCTGGACCAGGTTACCGACGCCTTGATGGGCGCGGCCTACGGCTCGGCCGGCGAACGCTGCATGGCGATCTCGGTGGCCGTGGCGGTGGGTGACGTGGCCGACAAGGTCGTCGAACGCCTGACTCCCCGCGTGAAGGCGCTGATCGTCAAGGACGGCATGAACGCCGACGCCGAGATGGGTCCGCTGGTGACCGCGCAGCATCGCAACAAGGTCATGGGCTACATCGAAGACGGCATCGCGGCGGGCGCGGACCTGGTCGTCGACGGCCGGGGCCTGACCGTGCCCGGCAACGAAAAGGGCTATTTCCTGGGCGGCACGCTGTTCGACAACGTCAAGCCCGCCATGAACATCTATCGCGAAGAAATCTTCGGGCCGGTGCTGTGCATCGTGCGCGTGCCCGACTTCGCCAGCGCGGTTGAACTGATCAACGCACACGAGTTCGGCAACGGCGTGGCGTGCTTCACGTCGGATGGCGGCGTGGCGCGTGCATTCGCGCGCCAGATCAAGGTGGGCATGGTGGGCATCAACGTGCCGATTCCCGTGCCCATGGCCTGGCATTCGTTCGGCGGCTGGAAGCGTTCGCTGTTTGGCGACCACCACGCCTACGGCGAAGAAGGCATCCGCTTCTACTCGCGCTACAAGAGCGTGATGCAGCGCTGGCCGGACAGCATTGCCAAGGGCGCCGAATTCACCATGCCCGTGGCGAAGTAAGCCACGCGCGCGCCCTTACGTTTTTCATCGCACCGTATTCAAGAAGGATGCATTACCCGGCTTTTGCATAGGGCGCGGCTTCGGCCGCGCCCGGCCAGTACCACGACACAGCAACATCAAACAACACAAGGGGATGCCTGATGCGCATCGGTATAGGCGGCTTTCAGCACGAAACCAATACGTTCGCGCCTTCGCGCGCGACGTGGGAAGATTTTGCCGAGAAAGGCGGCGGCTGGCCAAAACTGGTCAGCGGCCCCGCGATGTTCCAAGCCGTGGCAGGCGCCAACATTCCCGTGGCGGGCTTCATCGAAGCCATGAGCCAGCACACGCTGGTGCCCACCACCTGGGCCGCGGCCAGCCCGTCGGGCCCGGTCACCAAAGACGCTTTTGAACGCATCAGCGCGCTGATCCTGCAAGGCTTGTCCGACGCCTTGCCGCTGGACGGCGTGTACCTGGACCTTCATGGCGCCATGGTCACCGAACACCTGGACGACGGCGAAGGCGAACTGCTCAAGCGCGTGCGCGACCTGGTCGGCCCCGACGTGCCTGTTGTCGCCAGCCTGGACCTGCACGCCAACGTCACGCGCGCCATGGTGCGCCACGCCGACGCGCTGGTCTGCTATCGCACTTATCCGCACATCGACATGGCCGAAACCGGGCAGCGCGCCGCCGCGCTACTGTCCTTGCGGCTGGCTGGCATGCCGCGTCCGTACGCATCCCTGCGCGCCCTGCCCTACCTGATCTCGCTGTGCTGGCAGTCCACCGACATCGAACCCTCGCGCAGCCTGTACGCGCAAGTGGGCGAGATTGAATCGCGCGGCGCCACCAGCTTGTCGTTCGCCACGGGCTTCCCCGCCGCTGACTTTCCCGAATGCGCGCCCACCGTGTGGGCCTATGGCACGACGCAGGCCGAAGCCGATGCCGCCGCCGCTGAAATGGCGCGCGCCGTGCTGAACGCTGAACGCGACTTCGGCGGCAAGCTCTACATGCCGGATGAAGCCGTGGAAGAAGCCATGCGGATCGCGCGCGACGCCAACAAGCCCGTTGTCATCGCCGACGCGCAAGACAACCCCGGCGCGGGCGGCAGTTCCGACACCACGGGCATGCTGCGCGCCTTGATCCGCCATGATGCGCGCGACGCCGCCATCGGCCTGATCGTCGACCCCGCCGCCGCGCTCGCCGCACACCGCGCGGGCGTTGGAAACAAGGTACGGATTGCACTAGGTGGACACTCGGGTATTCCCGACGACGAGCCGCTGGACAGCGAATTCATCGTCGAGAAAACTTCAGATGGACGCTTCGATACGCACGGCGCGTTCTATCGCGGCTTCCACATGGACCTGGGCCCCAGCGCCTGCCTGCGCATCGGCGGCGTACGCATCATCGTCGCGTCGAACAAGGTGCAGATGGCGGACCAGGAGATGTTCCGGTTCGCCGGCGTGGAACCCACGCGCGCCGCGATCCTTGTCGTGAAGAGCTCCGCGCATTTCCGCGCGGATTTCACGGCCATCGCGCAAACGATCCTGGTCTGCGCCGCCCCCGGCTCCATGCTGATGGATGCGGCAAAACAACCATGGACACGGTTGCGTCCCGGTATCAGAATGGCGCCTTGCGGACCGGTGTTTTCCGGCCGGACCGCAACCGCCTGACCCTCGCACGCCGCCATCGAGCGGCGCGTTAACGACGTAGCGGCCGACCGTGCCGCTCACACCGCTTCAAGGGGAATCTCCATGCTCAAGTTTGTTCGAGCGGCCGCGCTGGCCGGTGCAACGTTGATGATGGCTCACGGCGCTTACGCCGAAACCGTCATCAAGTCCGTCATGCACTCGCCGTTGCGCCTGACCGACCCGCACGCCACCACCGCGTACATCACGACGTGGCACGGCTACATGATCTACGACACCTTGCTGGCCACCGACGCCAACAACAAGATCCAGCCGCAGATGCTTGAGAAGTGGGAAGTCTCGCCCGATGGCAAGACCTACACGATGACCTTGCGCGACGGCCAGAAGTGGCACGACGGCAAGCCGGTCACGTCCGAGGATTGCGTGGCGTCCATCAAGCGCTGGGCCGCCGGCGACGGCATGGGCCGCACGCTGCTCAAGTTCACCGACAAGATCGAAGTCATTGACGACAAGAGCTTTCGCATCGTCATGAAAGAACCCACGGACCTGGCGCTGCGCGCCCTGTCCAAGCCCACCGGCACCGCGCCGTTCATGATGCCCAAGCGCATCGCCGAACAGCCCATCGGCAAGCCCATCACCGACATGACCGGTTCGGGTCCGTTCAAGGTTGCCGAATTCAAGCCGGGCGTGAAGACGGTGTACGTGAAAAACACTGACTACGTGCCGCGCAAGGAACCCGCCAGCGGCCTGGCCGGCGGCAAGGTCGTGAACGTGGACAAGGTGGAATGGGACGTCATGCCCGACGCGCTGACCACCGCCAACGCGCTGCTGGGCGGCGAGATCGATTTCGTCGAACAGTTCCCGTATGACCTGTTGCCCATGATTGAAGGCAACCCCGACCTGAAGGAAGAATCGCTCAGCCCGGTCGGCTACTTCACGATGTACCGCTTCAACTTCAAGTACCCCCCCTTCGACAACAAGAAGATCCGCCAGGCCGCCATGTACGCCATCGGCCAGGAAGACGTGATGAAGGCATTGGTGGGCAACCCCAAGTACTGGAAGACCTGCGCATCGCTGTGGGGCTGCGGTACGCCGATGGAATCCGATATCGGCAAGGAAATCGTCGTGCCCTCGAACATCGAGAAGGCCAAGGCGCTGCTGAAGGAAGCGGGCTACGACAACACGCCCATCCTCATGATGCACGCGACCGACGTGGGCACGCTGTCGGCTCAACCGGTGGTAATGGCCCAGGCGCTGCGCAAGGCGGGCTTCAACGTCAACCTGGCCGCGATGGACTGGCAAAGCGTGGCCACGCGCCGCGCCTCGAAGGCCGCGCCAGCTGAAGGCGGCTGGAACATCCACAACACCAACTGGTACGCCACCGACGTGATGGACCCGGTGCGTTCCGCGCCCGCCGCCGCCAACGGCGACAACGCCTGGTTCGGCTGGCCCGACATGCCGAAGGTGGAAGAGCTGCGCACCAAGTTCGCCCTGACGTCCGACCCTGCCGAGCAGAAGAAGATTGCCGACGAACTGCAGCGCATCGGCATCGACGAGGGCCTGTACGTGCCGCTGGGCCAGATGTCCGTGCCCACCGTCTACTCGACCAAGCTCTCCGGCCTGGTGCATGCACCGGTCTTTGCGTTCTGGAACGTCAAGAAAGCTCCTTAAAGGGGCAAGCAGTTCAGGGGGAAATACATGCTGGCATTTGTCTCACGCCGGCTCCTCGCGACCATCCCCGTTCTGGTGATGGTCGCGGTGGTGGTCTTCGCGATATTGCGTTTCAGCCCGGGTGATCCGGCCATCATCATGGCGGGCGACGGCGCCACGCCCGAACGTATCGTCCAGATACGTCAGACGATGGGCCTGGACCAACCGGTCATCAAGCAGTTCGTCATCTGGGGCGGCAGGCTCCTGAAGGGCGATCTGGGCACCTCACTCATGTCCGGCGTGCCGGTCACCAAACTGATTGGGCAACGTCTGGAACCGTCCATGAGTCTGGCGGTACTGACACTGGTCTTCACCTTGCTGGTGGCCATTCCGCTGGGCATCCTGGCGGCTTGGCGGCAAGGCAAGCTGCTGGACCGCGCCGTGATGGGCTTTTCAGTGCTGGGCTTTTCCGTGCCGGTGTTCGTCACGGGTTACCTGCTGATCTGGCTGTTCGCCATCAAGCTGGGCTGGTTCAACGTGCAGGGCTATACGCCACTGGCCAAGGGATTCTGGCCGTATCTGCACCGGCTCATCCTGCCGTCACTGGCCTTGTCCACGGTCTACGTCGCACTGATCGCCCGCATCACGCGCACCAGCGTGATCGAGGTCATGGGTGAAGACTTCATCCGCACCGCGCGTTCCAAGGGTCTGGGTGAAACCGGCGTGCTGCTTGGCCATGCGCTGCGCAACGCCGCCGTGCCCATCGCCACGGTGGTGGGCCTGGGCATTGCGCTCTTGATCAGCGGCGTGGTCGTGACCGAATCGGTGTTCAACATTCCCGGCCTGGGTCGCCTGGTGGTGGAAGCCGTGCTGGCGCGTGACTACCCCGTCATCCAGGGCCTGACGTTGTTCTTCGCGTTCGTCTACGTGTTCATCAATCTGGTTGTCGATTGCGCCTACACGGTGTTCGACCCGCGAATCAGGTACTAGGGCAGAGCCATGCAAACGCCAACCGATGCCGCCGCGCAAGCGGCCGCCGACCTTCCCGGAGGCGGCACTCCTCACGTCACCGCCTGGCGGCAAGTCCGCCAGGGCCTTAAAAGCTGGCCGGTCATGCTGGCGCTGGTGGTGCTGGTCGCCATCGTCGCCATTGCCGTGTTCGCGCCGCTGCTGGGCACGGTGGACCCCACCTTCATCGACCCGGGCTCGCGCCTGAAGCAGCCCTTTACCGACTTCCTGTTCGGCACCGACGCCTTTGGCCGCGACGTCTGGTCGCGCGTGGCCTACGGCGCGCGCATCTCGCTGATCGCGGGCCTGGGCGCCGCGGTCGTCAGCGTCGTCATCGGCCTGATCATCGGCGTCATCGCCGGCTGGTTCCGGTCGCTGGACGGGCTCATCATGCGGACCATGGACGCCATCATGGCGATTCCCGGCATCCTGCTGGCGATTGCCCTGGTGTCCGTCACCGGCGCCAGCATCATGACTGTGCTGATCGCCATCACCATCCCGGAAATTCCCCGGGTGGTGCGGCTGGTGCGCGGGCAGATCCTGACGGTGCGCGGCGAACCCTATGTGGAAGCCGCGCTGGCGCTGGGCACGCCCTTGCCGCTGCTCTTGTGGCGCCACATGGTGCCCAGCACCATCGCGCCGCTGACGGTGCAAGGCACGTATGTGTTCGCCTCGGCCATGCTGACCGAGGCCATCCTCAGCTTTCTTGGCGCGGGCATCCCGCCCGAGATCGCGTCGTGGGGCAACATCATGTCCGAAGGCCGCATGTACTTCCGCATGCTGCCCGGCCTGATTCTCTTTCCCGGCCTGTTCCTGTCGCTGACGGTGCTTAGCGTGAACATCCTGGGTGACGCCCTGCGCGACGCGCTGGACCCGAAAATGGTGCGCAGGATCTGATGCCGATGACCTACTCTCCTACTCCCCCGCGGGCGACACCTCGTCCGCCATCCTGGCCATTCGCAACCTGTCGGTGGAAGTGGCCGGCGCGGGCAACCGCGTCGTGCGCAACCTCAGCCTGGACGTGCACGCTGGTGAAACCGTGTGCGTGGTTGGCGAATCCGGCTCCGGCAAATCGGTCACGTCGCTGGCCGTGATGGGCCTGTTGCCACCCGGCGTCCTGTCGATCAGCGCGGGTTCCATCCGCGTGGAAGGCGAAGACGTCGCCACCGCGTCGCAGCGGCGGCTGCGCGAAATGCGCGCGACCCGCATGGCCATGGTGTTCCAGGAACCCATGACGGCGCTGAACCCCGTGCACACCATGGGCAAGCAGGTAGACGAAGTGCTGCGCCTGCACCGCAAGGGCATGAGCGCCGCCGAACGCCGCGCCAAGGTGCTGGACATGTTCCAGTCGGTGCACCTGCCGGATGTCGAACGCATATTCGAGGCTTACCCGCATCAGCTGTCGGGCGGCCAGCGCCAGCGCATCGTGATAGCGATGGCGCTGATCCTGGAACCCAAGCTGCTGATCGCCGACGAACCCACGACCGCGCTGGACGTGACCACACAAAAGCAGATTCTGGCGCTGATCAAGGAACTGCAGGTCAAGCACAAGACCGCGGTGCTGTTCATCACGCACGACTTCGGCGTGGTGGCCGAGATTTCGGATCGCATCGTGGTGATGAACCGCGGCGACCTGATCGAAAGCGGCACGCGCAACGAAATCCTGGCCGAACCCAAGCAGTCCTACACGCGGCGCCTGGTGTCGTCCGTGCCCAGCCTGGTGCCCAACCGGCGTGACGCGCCCGACGGCCAGCCGGTGCTGCACGTCAAGGGCCTGGGCCGCACCTATGCCGGCAAAAGCTCGCTGTTCTCCCGCACGGCCGCGCAGAACGTCATAGCCGCGTCCGACGTGAACCTGACGCTGCGCAAGGGTGAAATCCTGGGCATCGTGGGCGAATCCGGTTCGGGCAAGTCCACGGTGGCGCGTTGCATCGTGCGTCTGATCGAACCCACGGCCGGCCACATGATGATGGGCGGCGAAGACCTCAGCACGCTGTCCGGCTCGGCCTTGCGCCCGGTGCGCCGCCGCATTCAGATTGTGTTCCAGGACCCCTACCGGTCGCTGAACCCGCGCCGCACGGTGGGTGAATCCATCATCGAAGGCCTGCTCAACTTCGGCATGCCGCGCGACCAGGCCGTGAAGCGCGCGGGCGAAACGCTGACCGTGGTGGGCATGAGCCCCGACGCCATGCGCCGCTACCCGCATCAGTTCTCTGGTGGCCAACGCCAGCGCATCTGCATCGCGCGCGCGCTGGTGATGGACCCGGAAATCCTGGTGGCCGACGAAGCCGTGTCGGCGCTGGACGTATCCGTGCAGGCGCAGGTGCTGGAACTGCTGGAACAGGTGCGTCAACGCACGGGCGTCGGCGTGCTGTTCATCACCCACGACTTGCGCGTGGCCGCGCAGATTTGCGACACCATCATGGTCATGCAGCGCGGCAAGGTCGTTGAAACCGGCTCGGCCGAAACCGTGCTGACCGACCCTCGGCATGAGTACACGCGCACCTTGATCGACGCGGCCCCGGGGCGCGACTGGGACTTCCGCAACTTCCAGCCCGTGGCCACCACGCTGGCGCAAGCCGCCGCATCCTGATGCGCTGGTGTGCTGATGTGCTGATGTCCTGATCACCCGAATTGCCTTCCTTTGCAACACTGGAACCCAGATGTCACAACCGCATGAATTGTCCGCCCAGGAACTGCTGCAGGCGTATCGCGACAAGACCCTGTCGCCGGTCGAAGCCACGCGCTCCGTGCTCGAACACATCGAGCGCTGGGAACCGCACCTGAAGGCCACCTATGCGCTGGACCCCGACGGCGCGCTGGAGATGGCCCGCGCCTCGGAGGCCCGCTGGATGAAGGGCGAGCCGCAATCGGCCGGCGGCTATTCGCTGGACGGCGTGCCCGCCACCATCAAGGAAAACATCGCCACGCGCGGCACGCCCGTGCCCCTGGGCACCGCCGCCACCGAGCTGACCCCGGCGGCTGCCGACGCGCCGCCCGCCGCCCGCATGCGTGAAGCGGGCGCGGTGCTGCTGGGCAAGACCACCATGCCCGACTTCGGCATGCTGTCCTCGGGCCTGTCCAGCTTTCATGAGCTGACCCGCAACCCCTGGGACCTGACGAAGAACCCGGGCGGCTCCAGCGCCGGCGCGGGCGCGGCGGCCGCGGCGGGCTATGGCCCCTTGCACATCGGCACCGACATCGGCGGTTCGGTGCGCCTGCCGGCCGCCTGGTGCGGCATTGCCACGCTGAAACCCAGCCTGGGCCGCATCCCTATCGACCCGCCCTTCATGGGCCGTTGCGCCGGCCCCATGACGCGCACCATCACCGACGCCGCGCTGATGATGGGCGTGCTGTCGCAGCCCGACGCGCGCGACCACATGAGCCTGCCCTTCCAGGACTTTGACTGGCTCAACCTGGCGCAAGACGTCAAGGGCCTGCGCATCGGCCTGCTGATGGACGCCGGCTGCGGCCTGCCGCTGGACCCGGAAGTACGCGACGCCGTGCAAGCCGCCGCGCAAGCCTTCGAGGCGGCGGGCGCCATCGTCACGCCCATGCTGCCTTGGATGACGCCCGACATGCTGGAAGGCGTGGACCGCTTCTGGCGCACGCGATCGTCCATAGACCTGGCCGCGCTACCTGAAGCCCGCCGCGCCAAGATCCTGCCGTTCATCCGCGCCTGGGCGGAAAGCGGTGGCGGGCAGACCGGCGAAGCCGTGTTCAAGAGCTACTACGAAACGCTGAACGTGCGCGCCAAGACCGTGGCCGCCTGCGCGCCTTTCGACTACGTGCTGTCGCCCGTGGCGCCGGTGGTGGCATACAACGCCGAATGGCCGTCGCCCACCAATGAGGTGGCCACCACCATGCACCACATCGGCTTCACGCTGCCCTTCAACATGAGCGAACAGCCCGCCGCGTCCGTCAATTGCGGCTACACCCGAGCGGGCCTGCCAATTGGCCTGCAAATTGCCGGGGCGCGCTTTGACGACCTGGGCGTGTTGCGCGTGGCACGCGCGTGGGAACAGATGCGCCCCGCGCAGCAGCCGTGGCCGCAGCCCCCCAAGACGAACTGAGCTTCCCCTACCCTTTCCACAGGAATTCCCATGCGTTGGCTCTTGGCAATGATCAAGCACGAGACGAATACCTATTCGCCCGTGCCGACCCCGCTGGAACGCTTTTTCCGCGGCAGTCCTGAAATCCTGGCTGGCGAACGCGCCATCAAGGCCTACGAAAACACCGACAGCGGGTTGGGCGGGTATATCGAAGTGGCCCGCCGCGAGGGCGCGGAAATCGTGGTGCCGGTGGCCGCCGAGTCCTGGCCCAGCGGCCCCACCAGCGCCGACACCCACGAACGCCTGTGCAAGCTGGTGCTGGACCAGGTCAAGCTGGGCGGCTTTGACGCCATCTTGCTGGACCTGCACGGCGCCATGGTCGCCGAAGGCGTGGAAGACGCGGAAGGCGATCTGCTGCGCCGCCTGCGTGAAATCGACCCGACCACGCCCGTGGCGGTCACGCTGGACATGCACGCCAACATCTACGACGACATCGTCAACAACGCCACCGTCATCAGCGGCTTTCACACCTATCCGCACGTGGACATCCGCGACGCCGGCGTGCGCGCGGCCAACGTCATCGTCCGCGCGCTCAAGGGTGAAATCAAACCCGTCATGAGCTGGGCCAACAAGCCCATGCTGCCGCACATCATGTGCCAGGGCACGCACGCCGCGCCCAATAAGCCCTTGCAGGAGCGCTGCAAGGAACTGGAAGCGGGCGGCGTGCTGGCGGCGTCGGTCTTCGTGGGCTTTCCGCACGCGGACATCCGCGAAGCCGGCTTGAGCGCCGTCGTCTGTACCGACGGCAACCTGGCCGAGGCTGAGAAACACCGCGACGAACTGCTGGAACGCGCCTGGACAGGCCGCGCCGACTGGGTGTTCCACCCCGAGCCGCTGGAACCCACCATCGCGCGCGCCAAGCAGATCGAACAAGGCCCCGTCGTGTTGCTGGACCACTTCGACAACACCGGCTCGGGCGGCACCATGGACACCACCGCCGTGCTGGCCGAAGTGCTGCGTCAGGAACTGGACAACGTGGTGTTCTACGCCATCTGCGACCCGGACGCGGCGAACGAAGCCGCCGCCGCGGGCGTGGGCAAGACCATCACGATCAAGCTGGGCGGCAAGCTGGCCATGCCCGCCATCAAGCAGCCGAGCGAACCGCTGGAAGTGACGGGCCGCGTCAAGCTGGTGTTTGACGGCGTCTACCTGAACCGAGGCCCCATGTACCGGGGCGTGCGCAACGACACGGGCCTGACCGTCGTCATCGACACCGGTCGGGTCGAGATCGTGGTGGTGTCGCGTCACCAGGAACCCTTTGACATCAACTGCCTGCTGTCGGCCGGCATCGACCCGCTGCAAAAGCGCTATGTCGTATTGAAAAGCCGGGTGCACTGGCGCGCGGGTTTTTCCGACATGGCGACAGAAGTCATCGAATGCACCGGGGTGGGCGTGACCACATCCGATTACAGCCAGCTTGAATTCAAGAACGTGCGCCGCCCGATCTACCCCTTGGACCCGCTGTAAATCACGCTAAAAACAACTGAACCCACGCGATAACCGCGGAATTGTCGACAAAAAGGCCAGCGTTGATCGCTGGCCTTTCATTTTGAAACCTCCCGTAACTGTGCGCACGGTCATGTGTCCCTTCGCGTCGGTATACTCCGCCGCGGGCCCTTACAGGCCGATGAATACGTATACGCCGGCAGCCGCGCGTGGGTAACCACGGCGCGATGGCTCAGTGCCTTGCCTGCCGGGTATGACTCGACAATCAACGAAGAAGCAAAACGATGAAAAAGAGCGTAGCGATCACCCTCGGCGTGGTCATAGTGGGAGCGGGAAGCTGGATAGGCGCCACTTGGTATACCGGCAAACGCATTGAGGAAAGCTCGCAACGCCATCTGGCCGAAGCCAACGAAAAGCTGGCCAAGCTGACGCCGTTGTTCGGTCTGCGCATTGACCAGATCAAGTACGAACGCAGCCTGTTCTCGACCCAGGCGCGCTACGGCCTGTCGCTGGTGAAGAACGACAAGAGCCTGGACGACATGCCCGCCGGCATGATTGAGTTCGACGCGGTCATTGAACACGGCCCCTTCCCCAAGACCGCCCTGTCGCGCGGCGCCCTGGCGCCCAAGCTGGCTTTCGTGCACGCTGAAATCGCCAAGACGGACAACCTGAAGGAAGTGTTCGCCCTGACCAAGGACGTCTCGCCCCTGGTCAGCGACGCCATGATCAGCTATGGCGGCACCACCAGCTCCACATCGAAGATTGCGCCGGTGTCGACGGCCGTGGACGGCAATTCGATCGACTTCAGCGGCATGCTGATCACCGGCACGTTCGACCGTTCGCTGGAAGCCGTCACCGCGCACGGCGTGATGGACAAGCTGGCCATCGACGGCACGAAGAGCAACGACCCGGTCGTCATGGCCATCACCGGCATGACGATGGACGTCAACAGCCGCATGGGCAAGTTCGGCGTGTCCATGGGCGACTCCGATCTGAAGATCAAGCGCGTCGACGTCACCCGCCCGGGCGACGACGTCAAGCTGTCGCTGGACAACTTCGGCTATGGCGTGAAGCTGTCCGAAGACGACAAGGCCATCAACGTTCAAGCCACCTATCAAACGGGCGACATGACCGTGAACGACGTGGCGTTGGGCAACGGCCAGGCCGTGATCAAGCTGGCCAAACTGGACGGCCAGGCCGTCAAGCAACTGTCCGACACCTACAACCAGATGCTGCGCCAACTCATGGGGCATGCTGAAGACGAAGGCCTGAAGGACGAGCAGGTCCAGACCATGCTGGACGCCGCCGGCAAGCTGTTGGCGGGTAACCCGTCGTTCAGCATCGACCCCATCAGCTGGAAAACCGCCAAGGGCGAAAGCAAGCTGAACTTCACGCTGGACCTGGCCAACCCGCCCGACGTGAAGAACCTGACGCCGCAAGAGATCGCCGTCCAGGCCATCAAGCGCATCGACGCCACGCTCATCATCTCCAAGCCCATGGTGCAGGACCTGGCGACGCAGTACGCGATCAAGAAAGAGGGCCTGACGCCCGAGAAGGCAGCCGAAGGCGCGGCGGAAAGCGTGCGCCAGATGTCCGGCATGGCCGAGATGCTCAACGTGGGCAAGAACGACGGCGACAACATCGTCGGCAAGTTCACCTTCGCTGACGGCATGGGCAACTTGAACGGCAAGGAAATTCCCGCCGAAGAACTGTTCAGCGGC
Source organism: Achromobacter spanius (assembly GCF_003994415.1). Classification (NCBI taxonomy): domain Bacteria; kingdom Pseudomonadati; phylum Pseudomonadota; class Betaproteobacteria; order Burkholderiales; family Alcaligenaceae; genus Achromobacter; species Achromobacter spanius. The sequence continues at coordinate 5,757,197 of NZ_CP034689.1, forward strand.
CTGCTGGGTGCAACCGGCATGGGCGGCGGCATGGACGACTTTGACGACGAACCGATGCCGGACATGGGCCAGGAAGAACCTGCCGCGGATGCGACGCCCGCCGTCGGCGTGATGCAGGATTTCAGCCTGGACACGGTCAGCAGCCTGCTGGACGACATGGGCATCACCGCCAACAAGCTGGATGGCGACGAAGGCCCCGTGCTGTTGCTGGATGCCGGCAACACCGGCGCCAGCGAGCTGCGCCTGGAATTCCTGTGCAACGACTTCACCGAAAAGTGCCTGGACCTGGTCATGACGGCCACGTACCAGACCAAGAAGCCGATGCCGCTGAAGGCCATCAATAGCTGGAACCAGGAATACCGCTGGACGCGCGCCTATCTGGACGACAAGAACCAGGCCGTGCTGCAGATGGACATGAACGCGGAAGGCGGCATCGGCAAGGACAACCTGCAGATCCTGCTGAATACCTTCATCAGCATCGCCGAAGACTTCAACACGGCGGCGCAGGCAGCGCCGGCCAAGTAAGCCTGATAGCCATCAGGGCAAACGCCCAGCAAAAAGCCTCCATCTTGCGATGGAGGCTTTTTTATCGCCGGGCGCCAAGCACCCGGCTCGCCATGCGTTACGCGTAGGCTTCGATCGGCAGGCAGGCGCAGACCAGGTTGCGGTCGCCGTAGGCGTTGTCCACACGGGCTACCGGCGGCCAGTACTTGGCCTCGCGCAGCGACGCCACCGGGTAGGCGGCCTGCTGGCGCGGGTAGTCGTGCAGCCATTCTTCGGCCAGCAGCATCTGCGCGGTGTGCGGCGCGTTCTTCAGCACGTTGTCGTCGCGGTCACGCTCACCACGCTCAACCTGGGCGATTTCCTCGCGGATGGAGATCATGGCGTCGATGAAGCGGTCAAGCTCGGCCACGCCCTCGGATTCCGTGGGCTCGACCATCAGCGTGCCCGCCACCGGGAAGCTCATGGTGGGCGCGTGGAAGCCGTAGTCCATCAGCCGCTTGGCGATGTCTTCGGCGCTGATGCCGCTGGTTTCCTTCAGCGGGCGCACGTCCAGGATGCACTCGTGCGCCACGCGGCCATTGCGGCCCGCGTACAGCACCGGGTAGTGGTCGCGCAGGCGGGTGGCGATGTAGTTGGCGTTCAGGATGGCCACTTCGGTGGCGCGGCGCAGGCCGTCGGCGCCCATCAGCGCGATGTACACGAACGGAATCGGCAGAATGCCGGCCGAGCCGAACGGCGCGGCCGAGACCGGGCCAACCTTGGCGTCGCCGGGCAGCTTGCCCTGCTCGTTCACCACGCCCGGCAGGTACGGCGCCAGATGCGCGCGCACCGCCACGGGGCCCACGCCGGGGCCGCCGCCGCCGTGCGGAATGCAGAAGGTCTTGTGCAGGTTCAGGTGCGATACGTCGGAGCCGAACTTGCCCGGCTGGGCCACGCCCACCATCGCGTTCATGTTGGCACCGTCCAGGTACACCTGGCCGCCGGCCTGGTGGACCAGATCGCAGATTTCGGTGACGGCTTCCTCGAACACGCCGTGCGTGGACGGGTAGGTGATCATCAGCGCGGCGAGCTTGTCGCCCACCTGTTCAATCTTGGCGCGCAGGTCGGAAAGATCAACGTTGCCGTTGGAATCAGACGCCACCACCACCACGTCCATGCCGGCCAGTTGGGCCGACGCGGGGTTGGTGCCGTGGGCCGAAGCCGGGATCAGGCAGACGTTGCGCTGATGCTGGCCGTTGGCCTGGTGGTAGCCGCGGATGGCCAGCAGGCCGGCGTATTCGCCCTGCGCGCCCGAGTTGGGTTGCAGGCTGATGTTGTCGTAGCCGGTGATTTCGCACAGCGCGGCCGACAGACGGTCGATCAGTTCGTTGTAGCCCTGGCTTTGCGAGGCGGGGGCAAACGGGTGGATCAGCGCGAACTCGGGCCAGGTGATGGGGATCATCTCGGCCGTGGCGTTCAGCTTCATGGTGCACGAACCCAGCGGGATCATCGTGCGGTCCAGCGCCAGGTCCTTGTCGGCCAGCTTGCGCAGGTAGCGCAGCATGTCGGTTTCGGATTGCACGCTGGAGAAAACCGGGTGCTTCAGGATGGCGCTTTCGCGCGCGACCGATGCGGGAATGCCGCTGGCGGCGGCCGCGTCCAGCGCGTCGATGTCGAGTTCGACGTCGTCGCGTTCCAGGCCGGCGGCGAACACGTTGACCAGCGCTTGCAAGTCAGCGACGGTGACGGTTTCGTCCAGCGACACCGCCAGGCGCGCGCCATCGACGCGGCGCAGGTTGATGTGCTCGCACTCGGCGGCGGTCAGGATGGCCGGGGTGGCGGCGCCCGTTTCCAGCAACAGCGTGTCAAAGAACGTGTCGTTGACCACCTTCACGCCCAACTTGATCAGTTCACCACGCAGGATGGCGGTGCTGCGCTGCACGCGCTGGGCGATGCGGCGAATGCCTTCCGGACCATGCCACACGGCGTACATGCCGGCCATCACGGCCAGCAGCACTTGCGCGGTGCAGATGTTGGACGTGGCCTTCTCGCGGCGGATGTGCTGTTCGCGCGTTTGCAGCGCCAGGCGCATCGCCGGGTTGCCTTGCGCGTCTTTCGACACGCCGACCAAACGGCCGGCCATGTTGCGCTTGAAGGAATCCTTGCAGGCCATGAAGCCGGCGTGCGGCCCACCAAAGCCGAACGGCACGCCAAAGCGTTGCGCCGAACCGATGGCGATGTCCGCGCCCCACTCGCCCGGGGCGGCCAACAGGGCCAGCGCCAGCAGGTCGGTGGCACACGCCACCACGGCGCCTTGCGCGTGGGCGGCTTCCGCCAGCTTGCGGTAGTCGGACACGGAACCGGTGCTGTGCGGGTATTGCAGCAGCACGCCAAAGCACTCGGGCAGGCCTTCGGCCTCGTCACCCACGGCGATTTCCAGCCCCAGGCCTTCGGCGCGCGTACGCACGACTTCGATGGTCTGCGGATGCACGTGGCGCGAAATGAAGAACACCGGGCTCTGCGACTTGGCGCCACGGCGAGCCAGCGTCATGGCTTCGGCGGCGGCGGTGCTTTCGTCCAGCAGCGAGGCGTTGGAGATGTCCAGCCCGGTCAGGTCGGCGACCATGGTCTGGTAGTTCAAGAGCGCTTCAAGACGCCCTTGCGAGATCTCCGGCTGATACGGCGTGTAGGCCGTGTACCAGGCGGGGTTCTCAAGAATGTTGCGCAGCACGACATTAGGCGTCTGCGTGCCGTAGTACCCCTGGCCGATGTAGTTGCGAAAGACCTTGTTGCGGCCGGCAATCTGCTTCAGCTCGGCCAGCACGTCGGTTTCGCTGCGCGAGGGCGGCAGCGCCAGCGGGGCCTGGCTGCGGATCTTGGCGGGCACGACTTCGTCGATCAGGGCGTCCAGGCTGGCGCTGCCAATCACTTGGAGCATGGCGGCCTGGTCGGCGTCGGACGGGCCGATGTGGCGGGGGATGAAGTCGGTATGGGTGTCTAGGGCGCGCGACATGGAGAGATCTCGGGGTGGTGGTGCATTTCGCGAGCCGGGCGCGCCACGAGGACGGCGCGCCCGGCTCGAACCGGCTTAACCGTTGGCGACGGCTTCGTAGCCGGCGGCGTCCAGCAGCTTGTCGGCGTCGGCGGCGTTGACCGGCTTGATCTTGAAGATCCAGGTGGTGAAGGCCGATTCGTTGATCAGGCTGGGGTTGTTTTCCAGTTCGTCGTTGAAAGCGACGATTTCACCGTCGACCGGGGCGTAGATGTCGGAAGCGGCCTTGACCGACTCGACCACGCCGGCGGTTTCGCCCGCCTTCAGCTTGGCGCCGACATTCACGTCGCCAACGAAAACCAGGTCGCCCAATTGGTCCTGGGCGGTGTCGGTGATGCCGACGACGAACACGTCGCCTTCAGCTTTGACCCATTCGTGGGACGGGGTGTACTTGCGATCGGTGGGCAGGCTCATGGGAAATCCTCTAGGGAATACGGGGTAGATGAATGGTGTTGCGCGCCTCGCGCGAACGCCGCGTGCGTGAAGGCAGGCGGCCGGTCGCGCGAAGCTTCGAGTTTACGAGTGTTCGACGGCTTTGCCGTTACGAACAAAAGGCAGCTTGCAGACCAGGGCGGGCACCCATTTGCCACGGATATCGACTTCGACCGTGTCGCCCGGACGCACACCTTGCGGCAGGCGGGCAAAGCCGATCGACACGCCCAGCGTGGGCGACATGGTGCCGCTGGTGAGCTCACCCGTGCCGGCGGGTGTGCGCACGGCCATGTGGGCGCGCATCACGCCGCGCTCTTGCAGCTTCAGGCCGACAAAGGCGGCGGGGGTGGCGAATTGTTCTAGCGCGTCGCGGCCGATGAAGCGGCGCTCGGCGTTCTTCAAGGACACGGTCCAGGTCAGGCCGGCCTGGTCGGGCTGGGTCAGCTCGTCCATGTCTTGGCCGTACAGGTTCATGCCGGCTTCCAGGCGCAGCGTGTCGCGCGCGCCCAGGCCCGCCGGGCGTACGCCCTGGGCGGCAAGGTCGCGCCACAGTTGCACGACGTCGGCGGCGGGCAGGACGATTTCAAAGCCGTCTTCGCCGGTGTAGCCGGTGCGCGCAACCAGCGTGTCGTCGCCCACGCGGGCGGCGACGAAGGGAGTCAGGGGTTCGGTAGCGGCCTGCCAGGCCGGGCGCGCGGCCCAGACCTTGGCGCGGGCGTTGGGGCCCTGCACGGCCACCATGGCCAGGTCGCAGCGCGGGGTGATGGCAACGTCAAAATTGCCGGCCTGCTTCACGCGCTGCATCCAGGCCACGTCTTTGTCGGCGGTGCCGGCGTTGACCACCACGCGCCATTCGTCGGCGGCGAAGAAATAGATGATCAGGTCGTCGATAACGCCGCCCTGCGGGTTCAGCATGCAGGAATACAGCGCCTTGCCGGGCACGGTCAGCTTGGCGACGTCATTGGCGACCAGGCGTTGCAGGAAGGCGAAGGCGTCCGGGCCAGCGACATCGACATTCAGCATGTGCGACACGTCGAACATGCCGGCGTCCTGGCGCACCGCGTGGTGCTCTTCAAGCTGCGAGCCGTAGGCCAAGGGCATGTCCCAGCCGCCGAAGTCGACCATTCGGGCGCCGGAAGCGATGTGTTCGTCGGCCAGCGGGGTGCGTTTGAGGGTTGCGGACATGCGCGAGAACTCCGGGACGGCAATGCTTTGCCAGGGTTACGGAATGCCGGTCGTGACAAGGCTGGTTGCGCTTGCACGGCATCGGCTGAATATTCCGCCCCTCTGTCCTTTTGCCTGAGAGTTGCCCCGCGCGTGGCGGGTTTGCACCTTCGGCGCCTGGGCTGCTCGCTGTGTCCCGAATTCGGGGCGGCGCCAGGTCTCTCCAGAGTACTGTTTTGCCTCATCCACACGGTAAAAACCGGGACGGGGCAAGCATGTGCGGTATCGGTTACCTGAGCGATTCTGGGCGAATTGCGCCTTCGGCGGCGGCCCACTGAAACGGCCGCTCTCTCCCGCAAACATGCGTGACAGCGGCGCCAAGCATACAACGAAAACCAGCCCCGGAAAAGCGCGATTTTGGGGCTCGCCCCCTTGGCAAACCACTGCCGGGAAGCCGCGCTCGGCTTGACGCCAGCGGAGGCTATCCCAGCGCCGTGTCCAGCAACATCATCAGCACAAAGCCCAGCATCAGCCCGCAAGTGGCGTAGACCTCGTGCCCCTTGCGGTGCGATTCGGGAATGATTTCATGGCTGATGACAAACAGCATGGCGCCAGCCGCGAATCCCAGACCCCAGGGCAGCAGCATCGCCGACCAGCCCACGATGGCGGCGCCCAGCACGGCGCCCAGCGGCTCGACCAGCCCCGACAACATCCCCAGCGCCACGGCGAAGGTTCGCGTGTAGCCGGCTGCCAGCAACGCCACCGCCACGACCAACCCTTCGGGAACGTCCTGGATGGCGATGCCGGTAGCCAGCGCGGTGCCGGCCACCGGATCGCCGCCCGCAAAGCCGACCCCGATGGCCAGGCCTTCGGGCAGGTTATGCAGGGTGATGGCGATGACGAACAGCCAGGCCCGGCGAATGCGGCGCGACTCGATGCCTTCGCGCCCCTTGATGAAGTGTTCGTGCGGCAGCGTGCGGTCCATGATGAGCAGCACGGCGGCGCCCAACAGAATGGCCGCCCCCACCGTCAGCCCCGCGCCCCACGGGCCCATGCCCTGGCTTTCGGCCGCCGCGATGCCCGGGGCCACCAGCGAAAACGCGCAGGCCGCCAGCATGACGCCAGCGCCGAAGCCGAACATGCTGTCCTGGACCTTTTGCGGAATGGTGCGGGCGAACAGAATGGGCAAGGTGCCCAGCGCGGTGGCGGCGGCGGCCACCAGGCCGCCCAGCAAGGCGTCAGCTACGTGCGGCGCGCGCACATCCAGATAAGCCCACAACTGGTGCAAAGCCAGGCATGACACCAAGACCGCCAGCGTCCAGACACTGATGCTGGTGGCCGCGGGACGCACGCGATGACGACTGAAGGTGTTCATGGGGCGGCTGCCTCCGTCACAGAGCGGGCTTAGCCCTTCGCAGCCGCATAGCGGCGAGCCACTTCGGACCAATTCACGACATTGTAAAAGGCGCCTATGTATTCAGGACGACGGTTTTGGTACTTGAGGTAATAGGCGTGTTCCCAGACGTCCAGACCCAGGATCGGGGTGTTGCCCTGCATCAGCGGGCTGTCCTGGTTGGCGCTGCTTTCCACCACCAGCTTGCCGGCGGGCGTGACCGAAAGCCAGGCCCAGCCGCTGCCAAAGCGGGTCAGGGCGGCTTTGGTGAAGGCCTCGCGGAAAGCAGCCATGCCGCCCAGTTCGGCATCGATGGCGGCGGCCAGCGCGCCATCAGGCTCACCGCCGCCTTCGGGCGACATGACGGACCAGAACAAGCTGTGGTTGGCGTGCCCGCCGCCATGGTTGCGCACCGCGCCGCGTATGGCTTCGGGCAATTGGTCCAGGCGCGCGACCAGGGCTTCAACAGGCTCTTCCGTGCTGATGCCCGCGCTATCCAGCGCCGCATTCAGGCTGGTGACGTAGGTTTGATGATGCTTGCTGTAGTGGATCTCCATCGTCATCGCGTCGATGTGAGGCTCCAGGGCGTCATAGGCGTAGGGCAGCGTCGGAAGGGTATAGGGCATGCATGTCTCCGTGGGACAGGTGCCTTTGCATCGAAAGGCGCCAGTCGAAATCGAAAACATAAATGATATGTATTTTTATTTGATAAAACAATAACGACATTGTCATAAGTCGCGGAATGGTCCCGTCCTATGATCCCGCAGTCCTAGGGCGCCCACCCCGGACGCTTTAACTTCGAGTATCCGCCGTAAACATGATCGAAATTTCCACCACGAGCATCGCAAGCGCTCTGATAGTCCTGTTTCCCCTGGTAGCACTCATCCTCGTTTCCCTGCGCCGCGTTGTGCCCACCAACATGGTGCACATCGTGCAATCCAGCAAACAGACCACGCCTTACGGGCGCGGCAAGTTGGGCGGCAACACCTACTACCACTGGCCAAGCTGGGTGCCGATCTGGGGCGTGGCGGTATCCAAGTTCCCCGAAAGCAACTTCCAGGTCGACCTTAAGGATTACGCTGCCTATGACGCGGCGCGGCTGCCGTTCGAAGTCGACGTAACCGCGTTCTTCCGCATCGAAGACGCCTCGCTTGCCGCCCAGCGCGTGTCCACCTTTGATGTCCTGGTCGACCAGCTTCGCAACGTGGTCCAAGGGTCCGTGCGCAGCGTGCTGGCAACGAACAAGCTGGAAGACATCATGCAGGCGCGAAGCACGCTTGCCGATGCTTTTACCGCGGCAGTCGACACCCAACTGGCCGAATGGGGCGTCAAGACCGTCAAGACCATCGAGTTCATGGACATCCGCGACAGCGCGAACAATAAAGTGATAGACCAGATCATGGCTCGCGAAAAGGCGCGCATAGACCGCCAGAGCCGTGAAGAAGTGGCCGAACACAATCGCGCGGCAACCGAAAAAGAAATCGCCATGAAGCGCGAAATCGACCTTCAACAGCAGAACGCTCGCCAACAGGTCGGCATGCGCAACGCGGAAACCGAACGCGAGGTCGGCATCGCGGAAGAAAAGTCGCGCCAGGCGATTGCATTCGAATCCGTCAGCACGGCTCGAAAGGACATGGAGGTGCAGCGAGTGCGCGACGTACAAACGGCCGAAATTTCGCGCGATGTTGCCGTCGTCAGGGCCGAAGAAAACCGGCAGATTGCCGTGGTCGCCGCCCACGCCGAAAAAGAAGCCCAAATTGCCAAGGCGGAAGGCGATCTGATCTCGGCCACCCGGGAAGCCGAGGGGGTAACGGCGCTTGGCGCCGCAAAAGCGTCAGCGGAGCAAGCCATGCAGGTGGCGCCCGTTGAAGCGCAAATCAAGCTGGCGAAAGAAATCGGGGGCAACGCCGGCTACCAGGAATACCTCATCCGCATCGAACAGGTACGGTCAGGCAAGGATGTCGGCATGGAAATGGCCCGCGCCATGCAGCAAGCGGACTTGAAGGTCATCGCCAATTCGGGCGATATGCAAAACGGCGTCGCCTCACTGGGCGACATGTTCACCCCCGCTGGCGGCACACGCCTGACCGGCATGTTGGCCGCGCTGGCGCAAACACCGGAAGGCGCCGCACTGATTGAAAAGCTGGGCGTCCCGCTGGTAGCCGGCAAGGCGATCAAGGAAGTTTCCGATAGCGCCACACTAGGCGCCGTGGCAGCCGCTGCCATGTCCCACGAAGCAATCTTGACGCCCCCGCCTGCCGCGACGCCTACGGCCGAAGGAGCAATCTGGCGGCAGCGCTGATCTCTGCGCGGTTTACAGCGCCTTGCCGCAGGCCACGCCCGAGGCCCAGGCCCATTGGAAGTTGTAGCCGCCCAGCCAGCCGGTCACGTCGACCGCTTCGCCAATGAAGTACAGGCCGGGCGCGGTCTTGGCCTGCATGGATTTCTGATCCAGGCCACGTGTGTCGACACCGCCACGCATCACTTCGGCCTTCTTGTAGCCGGCGGTGCCGCTGGGCACCAGCGTCCATTGATGGATGTCTTGCGCCAAGGCCCGCAGCGTCTTGTCCGGCGCGTCAGCCAAGCGCATCGCGGCAAGCCCGGGCTTGCCGCCCTGCTCCGCCAGATGCAGCCAACGATCCGCCAGCCGCTTGGGCCACAGCCCAGCCAGCACGGTGTGCAATTGCTGCCGATTGCCCGACTTGGACGCCAGCAGTTCTTCGGCCAGGTCACGGCCCGGGGCCAGGTCAATGACGATGGGTTCACCTGGCTTCCAATAGCTGGATATCTGCAGGATGCCCGGCCCGGACAGGCCGCGATGGGTGAACAGCAGGTCTTCCAGGAATTCACCGCGCGTCTTGCCTTGCCCCGTGTGCAGGCCCACTTCCAGCGCCACGCCCGACAGTTCGGACAGCGCCTGCCATTGTGCGGGGTCAAAGGTCAGCGGCACCAGCGCGGGCCGGGGCTCGACCACCTTCAAGCCGAATTGGCGCGCAATCTTCAAGCCGAAATCGGTGGCACCCAATTGCGGGATCGCCATGCCGCCCGTGGCCACCACCAGCTTGGCCGCGCGGATCACGCCCTGGCTGGTGCGCAACTCGAAACCCTGCTCACCATGGCTGATCTCGGCCACGGAACACCCCATGCGCCACTGCACATTGCCCGCGTCGCACTCGGCGCGCAGCATGTCGATGATGGATTCGCTGGAATCGTTGCAGAACAGCTGGCCACGATGCTTCTCGTGCCAGGCGATGTGGTGGCGCTTCATCAGCGCCAGAAAATCCTGCGGCGTGTAGGCCGACAGTGCCGAGCGGCAGAAATGCGGGTTATCGGACAAAAAGTTGGCGGGTCCGGTCCCGATGTTGGTGAAGTTGCAGCGGCCGCCGCCCGAAATGCGGATTTTCTCGGCCAGGCGCTCGGCGTGGTCGACCAGCACCACGCGCAAGCCGCGTTGCCCGGCCACCGCTGCACACATCATGCCAGCGGCGCCGGCGCCGAGTACGGCTACATCAAACATCAGGACTCCAGACCCGCCGGGTCTTATTCTTCGATCAGGCAATCAACGTAGTAGCGCTTTTCGCCATCGGGACCCACTTCATCGGCCAGGCCGTGAATATAGGTTTCGAAGCCGGGGAAGCGTTCGTTGAATTCACGCGCGAATTGCAGGTACTGCACGATGGTGCGGTTGAAGCGTTCGCCCGGAATCAACAGCGGAATGCCCGGGGGATACGGCGTCAGCAGCACACCCGTGACGCGGCCTTCCAGCTTGTCGATGTCGACACGCTCGACCTCGCGGTGCGCCATGCGCGCAAAGGCGTCCGACGGCTTCAATGCCGGCACCATGTCGCTCAGGTACATCTCGGTGGTCAGGCGGGCGACGTCGCGCGCGCGATAGGCTTCGTGGATTTCCTGGCAAAGATCGCGCAGGCCCATGCGCTCGTAGCGGCGATGCACGCGGCAGAAGTCCGGCAGGATGCGCCACAGCGGCTGGTTGCGGTCGTAGTCATCCTTGAACTGCTGCAAGGCGGTCAACAGCGTGTTCCAGCGGCCCTTGGTGATGCCGATGGTGAACAGGATGAAGAACGAATACAGGCCGGTCTTTTCAACCACCACGCCGTGCTCGGTCAGGTACTTGGACACCAGCGCGGCCGGAATGCCGGTTTCGCCAAAGCTGCCCGACATGTCCAGCCCCGGCGTGATGACCGTGGCCTTGATCGGGTCCAGCATGTTGAAGCCTTCGGCCATTTCGCCGAAGCCGTGCCAGTGGTCGTTGGCTTCCAGGATCCATTCGTCGCGGTTGCCGATGCCTTCGGACACCAGGCGGTTCGGGCCCCAGACCTTGAACCACCAGTCGTTCTTGCCGAATTCCGATTCCACCTTGCGCATGGCGCGGCGGAAGTCCAGCGCTTCGCGGATGCTTTCCTCGACCAGCGCGGTGCCTCCGGGCGGTTCCATCATGGCGGCGGCCACGTCGCACGACGCGATGATCGCGTACTGCGGCGAGGTCGACGTGTGCATCAGGTACGCCTCGTTGAAGACGTTGCGGTCCAGTTTGCGGGTCTCGGATTCCTGCACGATGATCTGCGAGGCCTGCGAAATACCGGCCAGCAGCTTGTGCGTGGAGTGCGTGGCGAAGACCATCGCGTCCTGGCTGCGCGGGCGGTCCTGACCAATGGCGTGCATGTCCTGGTAGAACTCGTGGAAGGACGCGTGCGGCAGCCAGGCTTCGTCAAAGTGCAGCGTATCGACATAGCTGCCGAGCTGTTCCTTGATCATTTCCACGTTGTAGATGACGCCGTCGTACGTGCTTTGCGTCAGCGTCAGGATGCGCGGATTCTTGTTCACCGCTTCGCGCGCGAAGGGGTTGGCTTCGATCTTCTTGCGGATGTTGTCCGGGTGGAATTCTTCCAGCGGGATCGGCCCGATGATGCCCAGGTGGTTGCGCGTGGGGCGCAGGAACACCGGGATCGCGCCCGTCATCGTGATGGCGTGCAGAATCGACTTGTGGCAGTTGCGGTCCACCACCACCACGTCGCCGGCCGCGACGTTGGCGTGCCACACGACCTTGTTGGACGTGGACGTGCCGTTGGTCACGAAGAAGCAATGGTCGGCATGGAAGATGCGCGCGGCGTTCAGTTCGGACTCGGCCACGGGGCCGGTGTGGTCCAGCAGTTGGCCCAGTTCGTCCACGGCGTTGCAGACGTCGGCGCGCAGCATGTTTTCACCGAAGAACTGGTGGAACATGCGGCCCACGGGGCTCTTCAGGAAGGCGACACCGCCCGAGTGGCCCGGGCAGTGCCAGGAATACGAACCGTCTTGCGCGTACTTGACCAGCTCGCGGAAGAACGGCGGGGGCAGCGAATCCACGTAGCTGCGCGCTTCGCGGATGATGTGGCGCGCCACGAATTCGGGGGTGTCCTCGAACATGTGGATGAAGCCGTGCAGCTCGCGCAGGATGTCGTTCGGAATGTGTTCCGACGTACGCGTTTCCCCATACAGGTAGATGGGGATGTCGGCGTTGCGGAAACGCAGTTCACCAATGAACATGCGCAGGTTCTTGATCGCGCTGGCCACGTCCTCGGGCGAGTCCACGTCGAACTCTTCATCGTCGATGGACAGGATGAAGGCGCTGGCGCGGCTTTGCTGTTGCGCAAACGAACTCAGGTCGCCGTAACTGGTCACCCCGATCACCTCGACGCCCTCGGCCTCGATCGCTTCAGATAAGGCACGAATACCCAAACCGGACGCGTTCTCGGAACGGTAGTCCTCGTCGATGATGAAAATGGGGAAGCGAAATTTCATGCAGGCGCTCCTGGGGGCATGGCGGGTTCGGTCGCATAACGCGGCGCGAGTGTACTGCTAGTAAAAATCCGGCTGATGACAGACGGCGCGAGCCCCCGCCGACAGGCGGGAATGGCCGAATTGTAGGGCCGTTTTTCTTTCAGTCCTACGGGAAATCCCCAGATGGGCCGAACAGCCGTTGTCATCGCGCCAAAAGCGCTGGCTTTCGGCTCGGCGGCAACGGTTGCCGGGGAAAAAACCTACCGGATGGTACGAGCTTCACCAGCCCGCAGGGCCGAGGTGAACAGCTCGAAATAGGCGGGGATGGACTCGGCGGCCCCGTCCCGGATGCGGCGCTCGACCTTGGCGATGGCGCCAAAACAGACTTCGGCCCCGGGGTCGCCGCAGACAAGCACGACCGGATCGTCGTCGTCGCAGACCTCATACAAGCCGCCGTGCGCGCGGCGACCCACCTCGTAAAGGTAGGCGGCGGCGCCGACGGTCTGCATGGGGGTCAGGGGCAGGCTGCCCAGGTGGGCGGCCTCTAGCGCGTCATCAAGCGCATGGACGCTGGACAGGGAGTAGTCCAGCACGACGCCGGTGGATTCGGCGACGTCTACAAAGTGTTGCGCGGCGTCCGCCACTCGCTCGACAAACGCATCCTGCACTTCGTCGAGATTGGCGTCCTGGTTTATCTTGAGGAAACCGAACATCGTTGGCTCCTTTGTGAAAACCGCAAGCGGCAATAGCCCGATTATAGGCGGCGGCTTTGCCTATACTGCCCCGCAAAGCCCGCCAACGTTTCCTATTCCCAACACTTGACGCCCATGAACCCAACGCTAGTCAGACGCCTGACCACCCCGGATGCCCCGTCTTTACGACGCCTGCGCCTGGATGCGCTGATTGAAACGCCCGAATCTTTCGGATCAAGTTACGAAGAGGAACACACGCTGACACTGGAAGATATCCAGGCGTGGATAGCGCCGCAGAACGATGGCGCGATGTTCGGAGTATTCGACGATGAGTCGCTGGTGGGCATCGTGGGCGTGGGCCGCCAGCGCAAGTTGAAGATGCGCCACAAGGCGCACATCTGGAGCATGTACGTGGCGCCCGCGCAGCGCGGCCGTGGCTTGGGCCGTTTGCTGATGCAAGCCGCCATTGCACACGCACGCACCATGCGTGGCATCCGCCAGGTGCAGTTGAGCGTCACCGCCAACAACGCGGCGGCAGCATCGCTGTATGCCAGCCTGGGATTCGAGGAATACGGCAAGGAGCGCGAATCCCTGTGCGTGAACGGCCAGTTGTACGACGAGACCTTGATGGCGCTGCCGCTCGACGGCAAGTAGCCCGCTCGGCCCAGGGCGAGGGGTCAGGCGCCGTTAGATCCGACCGCCCCAGTCAGGCCGCCGAACCGCGCCGCCGCGCGCCATAGGCGCACACCTGATTGCGACCGCCATCCTTGGCTTTGTACAGCGCCTGGTCGGCCGCCTTGATCACCGCTTCGGGCGCGCGCAAGGCGTCGCCCCGCTCGGCCACGCCGATGCTGACGGTGACACGCATCGGTCGCGCATTGCGTCCACCACGCGCACCGCGCCGACGCTGGCCGAGCTGGTCCGCCTTGGGCCGCGCCGGCTTATCCCGCAAACGCATCTGATACGCCTCGATGGCCCGTCTGACCGCTTCCAGATGCGGCATGCTTTCGGCCGCCGTCTTGCCGGGAAACACCAGCGTGAATTCTTCGCCGCCATAGCGATAGGCCTGGCCGCCGCCCGGCACGCGCCGCAATTGCGAGGCCACCATGCGCAGCACCTGATCGCCCACGTCGTGGCCATGGGTGTCGTTGAACGCCTTGAAATGGTCCACATCGGCCATCGCCAGCGTGTACACGCGGCCCATGCGCTGCAAGCGCTCGTTCAGCGCGCGCCGCCCCGGCAGGCCGGTCAGCTCGTCGCGAAAGGCCATGTGAAAACCTTCGTGCGCCAGCGAAATGCACAGCGCGGTGAGCGCCGCGGACGACATCAGGGCAAGTTCAATCGGGTGATGCTCGCCGCGCGGCAACACCCATGCCATGCACACGAAACCGAGCCACTGCCCCGCCTGCTGCGGACGCCCGTAACGCAACAGCAGCAAAGTCAGCGTCAGGCCGGTGCCCAGCAGCGCCACCAGCGCTTCGATCGGCACGCCCAGGCGCGCCAGCTTGCCTTGCACGGCCAGGGTGCCAAACACTTCCACCAGGCCGTCCTTGCCGATCAGAGCAATGCCGGCCACGCCGATGGCAATCAGGCCAACACGCAAGGCCAGGTCCAGCAGCATGCTGGAACGTTCCGCCCACAGCGCGTTGATGGTGTAAGCCACCGCCCACCAGGCCAGCGCGGGCCCCAGCGCCCAGGGCGCTTCACGCGCCAGCGTTGGCCACATCACGGTGGCGGCCAGTACGCACAGCATCAGCGCCAGGGTTTGCGAGCGCTGGTACATCAGGCAGATCGCCGCGCCAATCAGCGCCATCACCCAGGGCACGAACGGCACGATCAATGTGAGCGCCGGCGGCCATTCCCGCCACAACAAGAGCGCAACCGCGGCGGCCACTGGCAGCGCGGGGTAAAACAACAGGGGCAGCCAGGGAATATGGGGGTAACGCACGGGGGTCGGGGCCTTGCTCAGCTTGCAGAGATGACGTCGCCAAATCGGCAAACACACATATTCTTTTTACGGTCGCGGGCGTGGGTTCTTTAGCGCATCCGACCCAACACCGCCGCCGATCCCTCCGCGTGATATGGTTTTCAACCGCCTGACTCCGGAACGCCCCATGCAGCTTCTTATCAATATCGATGTGCCCGATCTCGAGCATGCGCTTGACTTCTATCAGCGCGCTTTCGGCCTGACGCTGCACCGACGACTGGGGCCGAAAGCGGCGGAAATGCTCGGCGCCAGCGCCCCCATCTACCTGCTTGAGAAAGCCGCGGGCACGCGCGCCACCAGCGCCGTGCCGCAATGGCGGGACTACGCGCGCCACTGGACACCCGTGCATCTGGACGTGGTGGTGCCGGACGTGGACCGCGCTGTTGATCAGGCCGTGGCCGCCGGAGCGCGTCTGGAAGACCCCGCGGCCACCCACGCGTGGGGCCGCATCGCACACCTTAGCGACCCTTACGGCCATGGCATTTGCATCCTGCAATTCCTGGGCCGGGGCTATGACGAACTGGCGGAAGACACCGACGTGCGGATCACGCCCGTCGCGGCGGCGGATTTCGATGCGCTGGCGGACATACGCGTCGCGGCCATGCGCGACAGCCTGGAACGGGTGGGCCGCTTTGACGCCGACCGGGCGCGCGCGCGGCTACGCGACAATTTCCACCCGGACTGCACCTGGTGGATTGAACGGGGCGGACAACGGCTGGGGTTCTATGCCCTGCGGTCGGATGGCCAGGGTTTGCGGCTGGACCACCTGTATGTGGTGCCCGCCGCGCAGGGCCAGAGCCTGGGCGGCCGCGTCCTGCAAGGCATTCTGGCAGACGCCGACCGCCAAGGGTTGCCGGTCAGCGTGGGCGCGCTACGGGGTAGCGACGCCAACCGCTTCTATCGTCGGCACGGCTTCGTTCAGGCTGGCGAGACCGAATGGGATATTGCATACCTGCGCCCGGTGGGCGGGCAAACGCGCTGAAGAATCAGGCTTGATTCGTCAGCGCCGCCCATCAGGTACGCGGCAAGGTTACGCCGCGCTGCCCCTGGTACTTGCCGCCACGATCCTTGTACGAGGTCTCGCAGACTTCGTCGCTTTCCAGGAACAGCATTTGCGCGCAGCCTTCGCCGGCGTAGATCTTGGCGGGCAGCGGCGTGGTGTTCGAGAATTCCAGCGTGACGTGGCCTTCCCATTCGGGTTCCAGCGGCGTCACGTTGACGATGATGCCGCAACGCGCGTAGGTGCTCTTGCCCAGGCAGATGGTCAGGACACTGCGCGGAATGCGGAAGTATTCCACCGTGCGGGCCAGGGCAAAGGAGTTCGGCGGGATGATGCAGACATCACCCTTGAAGTCCACGAATGAGCCCTCGTCGAAATTCTTGGGATCGACGATGGTGGAATTGATGTTGGTGAAGATCTTGAATTCGTCGGCGCAACGCACGTCGTAGCCGTAGCTGCTGGTGCCGTAGCTGACGATGCGCCCGCCATTGGCCGTGCGGACCTGGCCCGGTTCAAAGGGTTCGATCATGCCGGCGTCGGCCTGGCGGCGGATCCAGCGGTCGCTTTTGATGCTCATGGTGGCAATGGTGCTAAAGGGGTGAAGTGGGGGCCATTTTACTCAGTTCCCCCAGAACGTCCGGTAGACCAGGGCAATACCGTTCACTGATCCGCCCTTCAGGTCCACCGACAGCCCGCGCGCCAGCCGGTAACTGGCCCGGCCCACGGTATCGCTGCCCGCCAGCCCCTGTTCGACGCTCAGCGTAATGCCGTTGGCGAACGATTTGCTGGCCACCAGGAACTGGGTGGCCAACTGGCTGTTGCTGTCCCGGTTCACGTTGCCCGCCACGGTGCGGTCGGGCAGGATGCTGCCTGAACTGCCGATGTTGCCGGTGCGCACGCTGACGTCGTCCAGCCCGAACTGCTTGTAGAACGGCTGCCCGCCTCCCAGCAGCGCGGTACCCACCGACACCAGCAGGGCCGCGTCACTGCCGCTTTCGTCGGGCCCCCGACCCAGCAGCAGCCACGACAGCTTTTCCACGTCGCTGACTTCGGGGTAGGACACCAGGTCGATGCGCGGACGCTGGGCGGTGCCCACCACCTTGACGCCGGCTTCCACCTGTTCGCCCGTGCGCAGCGCCTCGATATCCAGTATCGGGTTGTCCAGCCGGCCTTGGAACGTCAGGGTGCCACGGGTTAGCCGCAGCTTCTGGCCATAGGCCTCGATGCCGCCACCCCGCGTGCGCAAGGCGCCCACGCCCGTCAAGCGGCCATCGTTCAGCAGGATCTGGATAGAGCCGAGCAGGCCGGCGTCCAGCCCCATGCCGGTGATGTAGAAGCGCGGTCCCATGTCGAACTTCAGATTCATGCTGGTTTGCAGCGGCGTGGACACCGTGGCGCTGTCCTCGCCGGCACGGATGACTTTCACATCGTCGTCCAGCGACGGCACGCCCTGCAGGATTTCCAGGCTGAACCAGCCGGCGTCGGCTTTCAGGTCGCCCACGATATCGATGCGCGGCATGGCCGCCGTCAGGTTGATGGTGCCCGAGACCATGGCGTAGCGGTCCGAGCGTTGCAGCGCCGGGAAGCGATACAGCGTCAACTTGATGTTGCCGCCGCCGTCCATGATGTTCCATTGACCGCTGGCCTCGGCGTATCCGCCCTTGGCGCCGGGGTTGGTCGTGATCCATTCCTTGGTGCGCCATTCGGCCGGCATCACGCGCAGCGCCGCCGGAAACCGCAGGCTGTCCAGCACCAGCCGCTGGCCATCCAGCCGCGCCGCCAGCGTGCCGTCAACGAGGCGCACGCCGTCATCAATGCGCACCACGCGCAGCTTGTCGCCACGGATGTTGCCGGTGGCCGACCACTTGCCGGCCAGCGTGCCCTGGACGTCGATGTTGGCCTTGACCGCCCCGCCCACTTCCATGGTGTCACCCACGAAAAGACTGACCCAGGCCAGGTCGGCAATATCGGCGTCAAGCTTGGCGCGCAGGGCTTGGCGCTCGTCCAGCGCCATGCCGCCCTTGGCGTCCATGCGCAGCACCGCCGTGCCGGTGCCATTGACGGTGCCCATCTTGTTGGTGGCCAGATTAAGCCTGGCATCCAGACGGCTGGCATTCGGCGACGTAGGCGTGGCGGTCAGGTCCAGCACCAATGCCTTCAAACCCAGCGGGATGGGCGGGTCGCCGGGAATCAACAGGTCCCCTTCGCGACGAGCGATGCGGGCCTTGCCGGCCAGCCTGCCGTCGAATTCAAGGTCCCAAAGCACATCCAGCGCGATGCGGCGCTGGCCCTCGGGCACCATGGCGTTCACGCGAGCGGGCCCCTTGCCCAGCTTGCTGGCGGCATCAGGGTCGATGGCGCCTATCAGCTGGCGGGCCATGGCGGCGGTAATGACCAGGTTGTCGGCCTGGCCGGCGGTTTCCCAGCGCTTGCCGCCCCCGCGCGATCCCTGATGCGCCAAGGTCAGCCGCTCCTTGCCCGGCAAGGTGATGCCAAGCACGGTCTGCCCGACCTGCCATTGCCATTGCGGGTGTACAGCCGAGGGCAGATAGGCCAAGGACACGGGGCGGTCAGCCGCCACGGTGAAGCCGGCGGTATCAGCCGTCAGCCGGGAAAACGTGCCGCGCCAGCCAACCAGCGCCGAGTCGGGCTGGCCCGCCGGGCCTTTGCCCCAGCCACCGGCAAAGACGATATTGGCCCTGACGGGCGCTTGGCCCAGGACACCGGCGCGCGGTTTGGCGGGCGTATAGCCAGCGCTCAGTTCGCCGCGATGCGCGGCCACGGTGCCGGCTAATTTGCCCTTGAGTTCCGCGCCACCGGGGATGCCGGGCCAGAAAGCGTCCAACTGCGGGGCTTGCGCGTCCAAGGTCAGGGCGCCGTCATTGGCGTCCATCTCTCCCGATGCCTGAATGCGGTTGCGGCCCAGTTTCAGATCCACGTCCAGGCCGTGAATGCGCAGCCCGGCCAGCGGGTCAGCGGTGGGTGACGGGGTGGTGGCGGGCGCTGCCGCGGCAATATCCACTTGCGCCTTGACGCTGCCTGTCAGAGGCTGCTTGTTCCAGCGGGTGCCGTCTTCAAAGCGCAGATCAACGGCGGCGTGACGCAACTGGCTCAGGTTTTCGATATCGGCCTGCACGTCGCCGCGTACGGTCAGCACGGCTGGCGGAATGGACTCGCCCAGCCAGGGCGCCAAATCCAGGCGCTGCGCGCTGATGGTGCCCGCGATGCGGTCGCGGCCCGCCACCTGCTGCGCCGGGTTGGATTGCAGGTCCAATTGCGCGGCCAAGGCCGATTTATCGGGCAGTTGGACGTTGACCCGCGCGCTGCGCAACACCAACGCCGTGCGCGGCGCCAGGTCGGCCACCACGTTCAGCAGCAAGCCGGAGCCGTCGCCATCCAGCTTGGCCTGGATACCATCCATCGACCCGGCGGCATCGGCGCGCAACATGACTTGGCAGGCGGGCGGCGGCGGGCCTGCCAACCGGGACGAGTCGGCAGGCTTGGCCTCGCCCTTGGCGGATGCCGCCGCCCCGGTCTTGGCGTCGGCCTGGCGCTTGGGGTCGGGCTTGGCTTTGGGGTCGGGCGGTGACTTGGGCGACTTGGCATCGGCCTGCTCGCCGCTTGCCGTCTGGCTTGCGGCCACCATGCCGCTTAATTTGTCCGCCTGGCACAAGGGGGATTCGGGGCCAGATCCGCGCGCGGTCACATCCAGGCGCGCGGCGAAGGGCCAGGGGTCCGCCATGCCTTGAAGCTCGGCCTCGCCCGAGACCTGCGCCTCGCCCATTTCGTGGCCGACGCGCAATGAAGCAATGCGCAACTGCGCGCCCTGCTTGCCGGCCGCGAACGTGGCGCTCAGGTCGCCCAGCGTGACCGGCAAGGGCTGACCGTCCTGCTCCAAGAGGAAGTCGCCCAACGCCACGCGGTCCACGGCGATATCCACCGGCAGCGACGGCAGCGAAAACGGTTCGCCGTCATCCTCGGGGGCAGGCGCGTCGGCCTGGGTCGTCAACGCCACGCGCACCGACCCCGCCGATACATCCCGCACATGCAGTCGCCGGTCGCCCAGCGCGCGCCAATTCACCCGCAGATGCAGCTCGGTGACGTCGATGTGCGTACCGCCGCCCACATCCAGGTCCAGCTTGCCCACGGTCACGCCGCGCAGCAGCGAACCGTGAACGTCCAGCGCCTGGCCGTCCAGTTGTTGGGCAGCCGTCGTCAACAGCAGTCGGGTTCCGTTCTGCGACCCCACCAGCCAGAACAGAAAGCCGCTGGCCAACAACAGCAGCATCGCCACGCCGGGCAGCCACCACACCAGCACCTGGCGCAGAAATTTGCGCAACATCCTCAAAACGCGATCCCCAACGAAAAGTGCAGGCGCAGGTCGCGCTCGCGCTGACCGTAAGCCACGTCCAGGGACAGCGGGCCGGCGGGCGTGCGCACCCGCGCACCCACGCCGTAGCCCAGGGCCAGCGACATATCGCCAAACGACTCCGCGGCATCGCCGGCATCCAAAAACACGCCCATGCCCCAGCGCTCATCGAAGTAGTGGTCGTATTCGATGCTGCCGACAACCAGCGTGGGCGCGCCCACCACCGCGTTGTCGCGCTGCAAGCCGATGCTCTGGTACTTGTAGCCGCGAATGGACCGCGCGCCGCCCGTGCGAAAGCCAAAGTCGTCAGGCACCTGCACCTTGCTGCTGGACCACACCCGCCCGACCTCGCCGCGTACCGTCAGCACGTCCAGCTTGCCGATGGGCCACCATTTCTGCGCGCGCAGCCGGGCGCGGGTATAGGGTTCGCCGGTGTCCAGCGTAACGCCCACGCCACCGCCCACGGCGATCAAGTTGCCCTCGCGCGGGTTGTACTTGTTGTCCACGTCGCGGCGCAGCCATTCGGCCGTGGCGGTCAGCGTGGGCAAGGTGTATTCGTCGCCGCCATCGATTTTTACGTGATCTTGCGCCAGCAACATGCCCCAACGGGTTTCGTATTCGACCCGACTGTCGCCCGCGCCCTTGCGCTCTTGCAAGCGCGTGGCGCCCAGGGCATAGCGCGTCACTTCCAGGCCCTGGATGTCGGAATGGTCAGCCAGGACGCCGATTGAATCCTTGTAGCCGCGTTCGGTCGGCGGCAGCAGGAAGTCGGCGTAGGCGCGTTGGCGCAGCCGGTCCACGCCGAAACCGGTTTCCATGGTGACGGGCTGGCCAAACACCACGTTCTGCCGGTACAGCGATTCCACCCGCACGCCCGCTTCGTCGTCCAAGCCGATCGAGGCCGTGAAGCGCTTGGGCGGCGCTTCGACCACGCGCACCTGCACCGGCAGGGTCACTTCGCCGTCGGAATCAAAGGTGGGCGGCGGAGGCGGGACGGCGCCGGATACGGACGGGTCGCCCGCCGGCGTGGCCGCGTCCAGGTCGGTGGAGCCTGGTGCACGGGCTCGATCGACATTCACGTCGCTCGCCTGCGACTGCGCGCTGCCGGGTGTCTCCAGCGACACGAACGCGCCGCGAAAGAAGGAGGTGGATTGCAGGTCTTGCTGCCAGGAGTCCAGCCGGTTCTGGTCATAGGCCGCGCCAACCGAATAGCGCACGTAGCGCTGGACGAGCTTGTCGGGCACGCGCTTCAGGCCTTCGGTGTTGAGTTCGCCCATGCGGACCTGGGGGCCGCTGTCGATGGTGACGTGCAAGTCGGCCGTGGCCGTGTCAGCCATGATGTCGGCTTGCGAGGCCGTCATGCGCGCCAGCATGAAATCGCGCGTGGAAACGTCGTCCAGCAAGGTCGACTTGGCGCGGTTCCAATCGCTGTTGATGAACGGCTGCCCGGCCTTGAGCTGCCAGTCGTCGCGCAATCTCTGCACGCGCTGGGCATATTCAGGCCGCGTGATGCGGCCCGTGAATTTCAGGTCCACGGACGAAACGGTGGTGCGCTTGCCGGGCACAATGCCGATATCCCAGGTTTCCCCGCCGATGTCGGTGCCGGCTTCCAGCGTCACCTTGGGTGAAAAATACCCCTGCGTGGCCAGCGCGGCCAGCGTGGCGTCGCGCGCGCGCCGACGCAGCCGGTTG
Organism: Achromobacter spanius; assembly: GCF_003994415.1. Taxonomy (NCBI): domain Bacteria; kingdom Pseudomonadati; phylum Pseudomonadota; class Betaproteobacteria; order Burkholderiales; family Alcaligenaceae; genus Achromobacter; species Achromobacter spanius. The sequence continues at coordinate 5,779,242 of NZ_CP034689.1, forward strand.
ATTTCACCGCCGTCCTGGTCTTCGGCCAAGCGCGCAATGGCGTCAACCGCCTGGGTAATCGCCGTCAGCGCGGCCGGGGGCACGCCCCCCGGGTCCACAATGATTTCCGGGCGCTTGGCCAGGGCCTCGCCCGACACCACGCAGAGTCCTGCCAGAAAGGCGCGTGCTGCCCACCGCATGCGTCACGTCGGCTGCTGGACGACGATGGACGGGAATTTTCCGGCCATGTCGCGCGGAAGCGTCGCGACGCCCGCCGCAAGCTTGCGCGCAATACCGCGATACAGCGCGGCGGCTTCGCTGCCCGCGTCCGAAACCACGGTGGGTTTGCCGGCATCCGTCTGTTCGCGGATGGCCAGCGTCAAGGGCAGGCTGCCCAGCCAGGGCGTCTGGTACTGCTCGGCCATGCGCTGGCCGCCGCCTTCGCCAAAGATATGTTCGGCGTGCCCGCACTGCGCGCAAATGTGAATGGCCATGTTTTCGACCACGCCCAGAATCGGCACCTCCACCTTCTGGAACATGCGCAAGCCCTTGCGCGCGTCCAGCAGCGCCACGTCCTGCGGCGTGGTGACGATCACCGCGCCCACCACCGGCACCTTCTGCGCCAGCGTCAGCGCCACGTCGCCCGTGCCGGGAGGCATGTCGACGATCAGGTAATCCAGGTCGCGCCAGTTGGTCTGACGCAGCAATTGTTCCAGCGCCTGCGTCACCATGGGGCCGCGCCAGATGGCGGGCGAATCGGCGTCGATCAGAAAACCAATGGAATTGGCCTGCAAGCCATGGCCCGTCAGCGGTTCCATGCTTTTGTTGTCCAGGCTTTCGGGGCGGCCGGAAATGCCCAGCATGGTCGGCACGCTGGGGCCGTAGATGTCGGCATCCAGCACGCCTACGCTGGCGCCGTCGGCCGCCAGGGCCAGCGCCAGGTTGACGGCGGTGGTGCTCTTGCCCACGCCGCCCTTGCCTGATGCAACCGCAATGATGTTGCGCACATTGGGCAGCGGCTTCAGGCCTTTCTGCACCGCATGCGCGGCAACCTTCCAGGTAATGGTGATTTGTGCGTCGGGCACGCCAGCGGCTGCCAGGGCGGCGGCGGCAATGGCGGCGACGTCGTCGCGCACGCCGTCGGCGGGATAACCCAGTTCCAGCGTCACGGCGGGGCGGGCGCCCGCCAGTTGGATGTCACGATCTTTTACAGAAACGCCCAGGTCCAAACCCGTGTTGGGGTCGCGCGCGGCGCGCAGGGCGGCGCGGATATTTTCTATCGTTATACTCATGTCACTATGGTTCCGTAGGCAGCGCGGCTTTTGCGGGCCGCCATCCCCTAAAGGATAGCGGATACGCGGGAACCTTTCGCTGCGTTTTGCATCCGACCTTCATGACCAACACACTTATCCGCTTCTTCCGTGCCGTCCTATTCGCCGCCCTGGCCTTGATTGGCATGGCGATGGCGCTGGTCTTCATGCTCTCCACGGCGCTTGCCGTGGCGATCCTGTACGTGGTCGCCAAGGTGCGTGGCAAACCTTTCGGCGTCCGCGCCTACTGGAGCCAACGCCAAGGCGCCCGACCGGGTCCATTCCAGTCCGCCGCCGCCCCTTTCGCCACGCAGCCGCGTGGCGATGTGATCGACGTCGAAGCCCGCGAAATCCGCTAACGGCAGCGTTGCATAATGGCTTGCGCCGCTCGCGGCGCAAGCTTGCCGTTGCACGATGCGCCCGCGGGGCCTGCATGCCGCAGGCGCCGGCGCTACGCTCTGGCCGCTTGCTCTTGACCGCTTCTCTTCAACCCGCCCGAATCGCAACCCTGCGACCGGCGGGTTGAGTCGTTATCGGAGCGCATCAGGGGCAAGACTTCGCCATTGCCCTAAAATGGCCGCCAATCCCCTTTTTCCTTCCACCTCTGTCGACAACCATGTCTCGCACCCTTTTTGTCACCACAGCGCTGCCCTACGCCAACGGCTCCTTCCACATCGGCCACATCATGGAATACATCCAGGCTGATATCTGGGTCCGTTCGATGCGAATGGCGGGCCACACGGTGCATTTCGTGGGTGCGGATGACGCGCACGGCGCGCCCATCATGCTGAAGGCCGAAAAAGAAGGCATCACGCCGCAGGCGCTGGTGGCCCGCTACGCAGCCGAACGCCCGCAGTACCTGAACGGTTTCCACATCCGTTTCGACCACTGGCATTCCACCGATTCCGCTGAAAACGTCGCGCTGTCGCAAGACATTTACCGCGCGCTGCGTGCCCAGGACCTGATCGAAACCCGCTCCGTCGAGCAGTTCTACGACCCGGTCAAGGGCATGTTCCTGGCCGACCGCTACATCAAGGGCGAATGCCCCAAGTGCCATGCGAAGGACCAATACGGCGACTCTTGCGAGGTGTGCGGCGCCGTCTATGCGCCCACCGAGCTCATCAACCCGTATTCGGCCCTGACCGGCGCCACGCCCGTACTGAAATCGTCCGACCACTTTTTCTTCAAGTTGTCGGACCCGCGCTGCGTGGAATTCCTGCAGCAATGGACCACCGGGGCCAATGCCAACGGCGGCAAGCACCTGCAGCCCGAAATGCTGGCCAAGACCCGTGAATGGCTCGGCGCCGAAGACGGCGAGGCCAAGCTGGGCGACTGGGACATTTCTCGCGATGCGCCCTACTTCGGCATTGAAATCCCCGATGCGCCGGGCAAGTACTTCTACGTGTGGCTGGACGCGCCCGTCGGTTATCTGGCGTCGCTGAAGTCGTATTGCGCGGTCAAGGGACTGGATTTCGACGCCCTGCTCGACCCCAGCGGCAGCACCGAACAAGTCCACTTCATCGGCAAGGACATTGTCTATTTCCACGCACTGTTCTGGCCCGCCATGCTGAAGTTCGCCGGCCGCAAGACGCCGGACCAGGTGAATGTGCACGGCTTCATCACCGTCAGCGGCGAAAAAATGTCCAAGAGCCGCGGCACCGGTATTTCGCCGCTGCGCTATCTGGAACTGGGCATGAACGCCGAGTGGATGCGCTATTACATCGCCGCCAAGTTGAATGCCCGCGTCGAAGACGTGGACTTCAACCCGGAAGATTTCATCGCCCGCGTGAACAGTGACCTGGTCGGCAAATACGTCAACATCGCCAGCCGCGCCGCCAGCTTCATCACCAAGCACTTTGACGGCGTGCTGGGCTATTCCGGCGACACCGCCGCGCTGTCGGCCGAATACGCCGAACAGGCCGAATCGATCCGCGCCGCGTTCGAAGCCCGCGAATACAACCGCGCCATCCGCGAAATCATGGCCTATGCCGACCGCATCAACCAGGCGTTCGACACGGCCCAGCCGTGGGTGCTGGCCAAGGGCCTGGCCACCGCTGACGACGCGCAAAAGGCGGCGCTGCAAGACATCTGCTCGCGTTCGCTGGCGGGTTTCAAGGCCTTGTCCGTGATGCTGGCCCCGGTGCTGCCGTCGCTGGCCGAACGCGTGGCGCTTGAGCTGTTTGGCGCGCAGGCCCCGTTCACCTGGGCAGACGCCGCCGTGCTGCCGCAACGCGTGGCGCCGTTCAAGCACCTGATGCAGCGCGTGGAACCCCAAATGCTGGAAGACCTGTTCGAACCGCCCGCCGCCCCGGTGGTGGTGCCCGGCGGCGAACCGCTGGCCGAGACCATTTCCATCGACGATTTCGCCCGCGTTGACCTGCGCATTGCGCAGATCGTCAATTGCGAGCACGTCGAAGGCTCGACCAAGCTGCTGCGCCTGACGCTGGACGTAGGCGAAGGCCGTCATCGCAACGTGTTTTCGGGCATCAAATCGGCCTACAAGCCGGAAGACCTGATCGGCAAGCTGACCGTCATGGTGGCCAACCTGGCCCCGCGCAAGATGAAGTTCGGCGTATCCGAAGGCATGGTGCTGGCCGCCAGCCACGCCGACGAAGCGGTGGATGCCGGCATCTACGTGCTGGAACCCTTCCCCGGCGCCAAGCCCGGCATGCGCGTGCGCTGATCGGGATGCGCTAGCCCAGCAACAACCCGCCAATCGGCGGGTTTTTTATCGTCTGATGGTATTCAGCGATGACTAGGCGCCAACCCCGGATCCAGCGAATGGCGTTCGTCGAAGACGAAGCATTTACCGTCATACCCCGGGCCGCCCGTTTCCTCGAAGTACTTGAGGATGCCGCCGTCCAATTGGTACACGTTCTGGATGCCCGCCTCGTTCATGTAGATGGCGGCTTTTTCGCAGCGGATGCCGCCCGTGCAGAAGCTGACGACGGTCTTGCCTTCGAGGTCGGCGCGGTGCGCCTGGACGGCGGCGGGAAACTGCGTGAAGCGTTCGATGCGCCAGTCGATGGCGTTATGGAATGTGCCTTCGTCCACTTCGAAGGCATTGCGCGTGTCGAGCATAACCACAGGCCGGCCAGCGTCGTCGGCGCCCTGCGCGAGCCAGCGCGCCAGCGTCTTGGCGTCCACGCCGGGCGCACGGCCCGCTTCGGGGCGGATGGTGGGGTGGTCCATGCGGATGATTTCGCGCTTGATCTTCACCAACAGCTTGCGGAACGGCACGGCGTCGCTGTGGCTGAACTTGACTTCCAGGTCGGCAAAACGGGGGTCGGCGCTCAGCGTTTGCAGGAAAGCGTCGATACCCTCTGCCGAGCCCGCCAGAAACAGGTTGATGCCCTCTTCGGCCAGCAGGATGGTGCCCTTGAGCGCACAGTCGCCAGCCACCGTGAGCAGGCGGGCGCGCAGGTCGGGCAGGGAATCCAGCGAGACAAATTTATAAGCGGCGATATTGACAACGGAAGTCATGGCAAAGCGATGAAAAGCGGACGGCGAAGCCCGTAATAGTAATCGGTGCGCGGGCCGCGCCGCCCGGCGCCAGGCTGGCCACGGCTTGATCCGGCTCAAATGAGGGGACGGTTTCCTGCTCGACCACGGCATTCAGCTCCCGGCGCGCGGACGAGGCATCCGCCGCCGGCTTGAGGGGCATCACGGATCCGCGCGACGGCCGAAGTCCAGGGTGTCGCCCGAGCTCAATACCCAGGTCATGCGCTGCGGGTTGTTGGTGTTGTCCAGCGACATTGCGGTGATGCGCGTCAGGCCAGCCAGGAAGTCTTGCTCCAGCTTCATCGTCTGCGCAGCGCAGGCCATCCTGGTGGCCACGGGGTTCGCACGCACGATGAGTTGGCCGTTGGCCACCGTGTAGGGCGCGCTGTACTGGTTGCAGCCTGCAAAGCCCGACAGGATTGGGGCCCCCTGCACATGGACGAAGCTGGCCGTCAGCGGACGGGAATTCGATGACGGATGCGGGATGCTGCGCAGGCCGCCGCCAGGCAGCGTCCAGCGAGCCAGGTCCCAACCCGTCTGTGCCAGCACGTCCGACGCCGACGCCGGTTGAAAGCGCGGGTCCTGCCCGTCAGCGGCGCGATACGGCGGTGCGGCGCAGGCGGCCAGGCCCAGGGATAACAGGCACGGCGCCAGCCTGCGCAGAGAAGCGATAAAGGGCATGAACGGCCTCGCGGAATCAGGGGGTGGGAGGATCCTGGCGGCGCTCGAATTCCAGCACGTCGCCGCCGCGCAGGTTGAACGTCAGGTGCCGCGGAGCACCGCCACTGTCCAGCGTGAAGGTATCGATGGCGCTCAGCCCGCGCAGGTAGTCGGCTTCGAGTTTGGCGCGTTCCGCCGGCACGCAGGCCATGCGGGTGGTGGCCGGCGCGTTGATGAACAGCTTGCCGCCTTCCAGCTTGTAGGAACCCATGTAGCGGTTGCATCCGGCAAAGCCATTGACGCGGTACTGCTTGCCTTGGGCCAGGAACGTCAGCCGCACCGGTTCGCCGTTGTCACCGTGGGGAATATCGCGCAAGACACCGCCGGGCTGCGCCCAGCGGACCAGTTCCCAACTGGTCTGGGCCAGTGAGTCCGCGCTGGTGGCGGCATTGGCCGCGGCGGCGCCTTGCGGGCGCGCACCTCCGTTGGACCCCGCGCACCCCGCCAAGGTCGCCGCCAATAGGCTCAGGCATAGCAGCCGACAACGCGAAGACAGATGGGTAAGCATGGGTAGGGCTCCTGAAGGTTTCGACCCCCCGACTGTAACCGGGCCAGCCCCGTGTCGTCCTCGTATCTCCCCCCTACAGCGGTATCCAAAAGCAGCAAGCCGCGTCCGCCGCCTCACACCGATGACGCAGCCAACTGCATCGAATGCCGCATGGCGGCGGCTTCAGCCGACGCGCAGAATCATTCCAGATAAGGGTGCCGACCGCCCTGCAAGCACAGGAAAGCAAGTCGATTACCGACGCATCAAGCAACGCAGGTGTCCGGTCCGAGGGGGCCGCAAACAACAAGACTACCGGGGAGACACGGCGATGGGCTTCTTAAGAACCTTACTGGCGCTATCAGTGGTGCTGGATCATCTGGGTGGCAGCTACACCGACAATCTGGTCGGTGGCCGGCTGGCGGTGCAACTGTTTTATGTGATCTCGGGATTTTTGATTTCGTACGTACTGACCGCCACCGACAATTACCAGGGTGCCACGGGCAAGTTCTACGCGAATCGCTTCCTGCGGCTGTTTCCCATCTACCTGACCGTGGCGGCGCTGACGCTTGCCGCCCATGTGCTGAGCGGCGGCGCCTTTTTCCGCATCTATGAAGCCCTGCCTTTTTCGGCCGAGCTGTTTCTGCTGTTGTCCAACGTGTTCATCTTCGGCCAGGACTGGCTGATGTTCTTCGGCATCCAGCATTCGGCCCTGGCCTTCACGGGCAGCTTCGCCAACAGCGACGTGCCGCTGTATCAGGGCTTGCTGGTGCCACAGGCCTGGACCCTGGGCGTCGAGATGAGCTTTTATCTGGTGGCGCCTTTTGTGCTGGGTTCGCCGCGCCGGCTGCTGGCTTTGCTGGTTGCTTCGCTGGCGCTACGTGGTGTGCTGATCGCAACCGGCGTTGGGCTGAGCGACCCCTGGACCTACCGCTTCTTTCCCACCGAGTTGGCACTGTTCCTGATCGGCTCGCTGTCGCACCAGGTACTGCTGCCGCTGTTCAAGGCCTGGACCCGACGCGTGAGCCGTCTGCCGGAAATAGGGACTGCCGTGCTGTTCGCCTACACGCTGCTGCACTTTTCGATCAGCATCAACCCCACCGTGCGTGACGGGTTGGCCGTGCTGCTGTTCGCCGCGCTGATGCCCCTGGCGTTCCTGTTCCAATCGCGGCATCGGCTGGACAAAGCGATCGGTGAACTCAGCTACCCGATCTATATCTGCCATTCGCTGGTGATCCTGGTGTTCGGCTGGCTGCTCAACGACATTGAAACGCATCAGCCCACGCTCTTCGCGGCACTGGTGATTGCGGGCAGCATCGGATTTTCAGCCCTGTTGAATGGCCTGGTCGCCGACCCCGTGGAACGCTTGCGCAGCCGCCTGCGCAGCAAGCCGCAAGCCGGCGCGCCGATACCGGCGCCGGATGCCCGCCGGCGGCCCCAAAACGCGCCGCAGCCCATCGGGACTATTCGCCGCGTGCCTTGATATAGGCGGCCAGCACCAGTTCTATCTGCCGCTTTTCCTGCAAGCTCAACCGTGAATAGGTGGCGTACGACACCGATTCAAACGGCCAGGCGGGTTGCGGGGAAATACCGCCTTCGGCCGTCGCGGCCGGGTCGGTGTAGCCAGAATTCAGCATCGGACCTTCTCCGGTGCTGAGCCACATCGGGCTGACCCGCAAGGCGCGGGTCAATTTGATGAGGGCATCACTGGAGGGTTGCAGGCGCTGCCCGCTTTCGTAGTTGCCGATAGCGCTCTGAGAGAGGTTGCTTGCGACCGCCAAGTCCTTTTGAGTCCATCCCTGAAGCATTCTTGCGCTGCGCAGACGATGGCTAAACGTGTCCAATCGATCAACCTGAGACATTAATCTGAAATTATTTATTAATTAAAACATCTCAATACAACCGCCAAATAAACGGATTGCACCCCAATTCCCGGGTTAATCCGTAAATCGCACTATTCGTGCGCTTTCCCACTGACGCCAGTTGCGCGGGCCGCCCTGCCCGGCACCCCATATTTTTAAAAAATCCCATATCTGGCATTGACTTAACTCTGCCGCCCACCAGGTACAACCCGTCGGCGTCGGAAGTACGACTGGCACGTTGGGCAAAAAATTCGGGGCTTGAGTTTATTAGCCTTCAGGTATGCAAAATAGAAAATAATGTATCGGTAATACTTAATAATTCCTTGCAGGGCATGTGACAACGCGGAAAAACAATCACCGTTTCAAGCCCTTCGCCAGAGGGACGGACCCTCCTGCGGTTACCATCAGAAACTACAGAAACGTATCTTCACAAAAAAACACGCCCGTGTTTAAATGAAACACGGGCGTGACTTCAAGACGGCATTTGGTCCACCGGCCCCTGGCGGCCAGCATGGGACAAGCAACCGGCCGGATTCCTCGCCCCCATTCAAAAAACACCGCCGGACGGTCTCGTCATGGCCCGCCGCTTCGGGCCGCGCCTCTCATTGGAAGCATCAATGAATAACACGCTGGATGTCATTTTCCTTGGCAATGACGATGCCAAGCACACAAGGCTTGTGGACGCCTTATCTCATCTGGGCTTCTGCGTACGCCGCTGTCACGACCTGATCGACGTCTACGATCGCTATTCCCGCCGTCCCAGTCCCCTGGTGGTATTGGACGCGCCACTTTCCGATATCCACAACGCCGCCGTGCGTTTACGCGCGGTCGACCGAGGCTTGGGCATCGTGGCGATCGCCGCATTCACGGACGCGGAAAGCCGCATCCGCACGCTGCTCTGCGGCGCGGATGCCTGCCTGCCGCCCGACGTGACGGGGCTGGAATTGGCGGCGGCGCTCCAGGCTTTGGTACGCCGCGCGGTGGGCTTGGACGGCATGGAAGCCGCGGCCGAGGCACACACCGAAGAACCCGCACAGGAAGCCTGGCGGCTGGCGAACAAGGGTTGGACATTGATCAGCCCGACAGGCCGCACATTGGGCCTGACCACCGGCGAACGGGATTTCCTGTCGCGGCTGGTGACCGCGCCCGATCGCAAGGTCAGCCGCGACGCCTTCTACGCCGATGGGGCCGAAGAGGCCGACAGCGGCATCACGCGCCGACGCTTCGTGGACGTGATGATCAGCCGCCTGCGGCGCAAGGCGGCCGCCAACCAGATGACGTTGCCGATCCGCGCCGTGCACGGCTGGGGCTATATGTTTGCCGCGGACATCACGCTGGACCTGGACTATCGGACTTCGGGGGAAGACAGCCGCCAAGACGGGCTGGAAGAATGGCGCCGCGAAACCGAGGACGCGGACGCGGCCAACTGAGTCGGCTCGAATGGCCTGGCGTGTTCAGCGTTGAACACAAAGAAGACGGGCAAAAAGCAGATAAAAAAACGCGGCGCTGCCCCCGAGAGGTAAGACGCCGCGCTAAAACAACACGTGAACCCGGAGTCATCAGCCGGCACTGATGCCTTCTACCTGGATCACGCGATTCCAACATTCGTGCCTCATACTGCTCACGCACGGTCCGACCGTGAACCTGCGCCGGGTCTCTAGTCCCCGCGCAAGCTGCAACGTGATCAACGCCTGGATGTCGGGCCGGCCCTGACTGCTGGCTGGCCTGCCATCCACATCAGCGGTTTTCCACTTCGATAGCCGCGTGATGAACGGAGTTTATGACTTGGGCCGCGAAACCAGTAATTCTTTGTTGATAGCCTTCCATACCTATTTGATATAGCAGGGCCTCTCGTCGCATCGTCCTAAAATGCGGACTAAAGGATCAGTCCAATGCCCCTGAATTCCCCGTCGCTGTCACGCCGGCTCAAGAAACTGCGAGCGCTGTTTTCGCCCAACTGGTGCCTGGCCATATTGGTCGCCCTGGACGGCTATGCCTTCATGCACCCCGTGTTGCGCGAGGTGCGCGCGCGCGAATATTCGTTTTGGCTTGCGCTGGACAACTGGCATGAAGTGATGCGGGTGGTCGGGCTGTTGGAGATTCCCCGGCTGGTGCTGGGCGTGGGCCTGCAAGTGATTGCCATCGGCCTGATTCTCAAGGCGCGGATCGCGTGGGCCTTTTCACTGGTGCTGCTGATCGGTATCGGCACCTTTGCGATTCTTGGCGAGGCCGGGCGCGCGGGGCTGGGCGTGTACACGCTGGTGCTGTTGATTGCGCTGATCGTCTATTGGCGGCGCTTTGACCGCGCGAGCGTCACGGCGGGTTCGCTGTTCGCCCTGGTCAGTGTGGTGTCTCTGCTGATCTACGCCGTCTTCGGCACGCTCTACCTGGGCAACGAATTCAACCCGCCGGTGCAGGACATGGGCACCGCGTTCTACTTCTCCATCGTGTCCATGTCCACGGTCGGTTATGGCGACATCACGCCGCACAGCATCACGGCCAGGCTGTTCACCGCGTCGATTATCATTCTTGGCATTACCGTATTCGCCACGTCCATCAGCGCGATTGCCGGCCCGGTAATCGGCGGCAATCTGAAACGGCTCGTCAAAGGCAGATTCTCCACCGCCATGAGAAAAAACCACATCATCATCGCGGGCGCGACTCCGCTGGCGCTTAGCGTCTATGCCGGACTGCGCCGCCGGGGCGACGAAGTCACGGTGATCGTGCCGCCCGGCAGCCCGCAGGAATATCCCGCCGCCGCGGACCTGATCGAAGGCGATCCGTCCAGCGTGGAAGTCTTGCACAGCGCCGGCGTGACCCGCGCGCGCTACGTGCTGGCGCTGCGCGACGACGACGCCGAAAACGCATTCATCGTGTTGGCGGCCAAGGAAGCCACGGGCGAAGGCGGCGCGAAGACGGTGGCGCTGGTCAACACCAGCAAGCACCTGGAGAAGATCCGCCGCGTGCAGCCGGACCTGGTGTTTTCGGTGCAGTTGCTGGGCGCGGAGTTGCTGGCGCGCGCCATCAATGGCGAACCCATGGACGGCCAGGCCATTGCGGACCTGTTCTTCGCCAAGGTAGAACCGCAGGCCAAACCCGCCTGATGATGTTGCCGGCCGCGTTGCCCGCATCTAGGGCAGCGATGCCACCCGCTCGCCGGGCGGCGAGTGCCGCGCATACCAGGGCACGAAATCAGCGGACGGCATGGGCCGCGCAAACAAATAGCCCTGGATGAAGGCGACGCCGCGCGCCGTCAGATATTCAAACTGCGCCTGCGTTTCAACCCCTTCGGCCACCACCGCCAGGTTCAGTCGGTGCGACAGCGTGATGATCACGTCAAGTACGGGCGCCTCTTCGCCGGATGGCATGATCGCCTGTACGAAGCCCTTGTCGATCTTCAAATAATCCACCGGAAATTTCTGCAGATACGACAGCGAACAGTGCCCGGTGCCGAAATCATCAATGGCCACGCGCACGCCCGCGGCACGCAGCGTATCGATATTGCGGCGTGCCTGGCCGCTGTCCGAGATCAGGCTGCGCTCGGTGATCTCAAGCACGATCAACGGCCGGCGCGCCGCGACCCTGGCCACGAAGGCCTGGATGTCTTTCACCAGCACGTTGCTGGACAGATGTTCGGGCGCGATGTTCACGCCCACATGAAAGTCGGGCGGCGTCGTCCAGGACTGCATGTCGCGCTCGATCAAGCGCAGCAAATGTTGGGTCAAGGGGATGATCATGTTTTCCGCCTCGGCCGCGGCAATGAAGATGTCCGGCCGCACGAAGCCCACGCCCGGGCGGTTCCAACGCATCAGCGCTTCAACACCCGCGCACTGCCCCGTCAGTTGCCCATACACGGGCTGATAGTGCACCTGGAATTCATCGGCGCGCATGGCTCGACGCAGTTGCTCCTTGAATGACAGGCGATTCAATTGCAGCCGATAGGCGGCGAACGCCAGGCCCGCGCCAATCAACAACGCCACGGGCAGATAGCTCAGCAATAGCTGCTGCCAGGCGTCGATCAGGTTGGCGGTGGGCGCCTTGACATGGATGGTCAGCGCCACGCGCCCGTTGTTGCGCGTGACCTCGTCGTACACGGCTTGCACATTGGCATCGGACGCATGCCAGGAATCGCTGTGGATCGGCGCCCCCTTGCCTACGATCAATTCCATGCCATAGTCGCCCAAGGTGGCCACGGCGTTGAGCAGGTCCAGCACGTAGCGGCCATCCACGGCCACCGCGCCGCTGTATCCCGGCGCGCCCGGCTTGCCCAGCAGGATGGCGGGGCGATCTGGCGCCAAGGGTGTGCCCGCCACCGAAAACAGCCAGCGATCCGGCGTGCCTTCGCTGGGCCATTTGCGCAGATCGCCCAGCGCGAAATCCACCTCGCCCACGGCCGACGAACAATAGAGGTGCCGATCGTTGGACAGAACCAGAGCACGAAAATACGGGTTCAGCGTGCCCAAGCGCCGTAGCTGCGGCAATACCTCCGCGCAGGGCCGCGGCGTCAGTTCCGCCACCTGGTCCAGCACGGGCCAGGCTTGCTCCAGCATGTTCTCCATTTGCACGCGAACAATCTGCGCAGCCGCCTCGGCTTCCGTGCGCTGCTGCTTCTTGGCGTAAATCCAGGTCTCGACGGAGCACAGTACGGTCGGCAGCACCAAGGCAAACGCCACCGGCAGGTATCTCCAGGACGGCACGCGAACCGTCATTCCTGATGTGGACAAATTCGCCTCGTCGAGAAGTTCCAGGGCAGCGCGAAGGCCGCGTGTATTGGGGCGCCGATGGATGGCGTCGATGCATGACACACCAGGCGCGAAGTAACGTCAAGTTACTTTGGCGCCATTTCTGCACGGCCCGTATCGCCCGCCATGCGGCGTTTGCGCGCTGCGTCAGGCGACAAAGAGGTGGCGGACGCAGACTGGTGTTGCGGGTCTGCGCTGCGCTATTGTTAACGCACGCCACACGCACGGCGCCGGCCGCCCCGACCTGACGGCTTGAGGACTGATTCGTTACCCCTTACCCACTTTGACAAGGACGGATGATGAAGAAACCTACTGCCTCCCCTTCCCACGGAATCGTCGGCGCCAACGCCGCCTATTGCCAGCGCCTGGCGCAGCTTGCGCAAGAAAGCCAACAACGCTGGATGGAGCTGGGCCGACGCCTGGCCGACGACAACGCCACCAAGTACCTGGCGACGCTGGGGCCGCTACAGCATTCCGGCGCCTGGCAGGACATCGCGCCCGCAATCGGCGACATCGCGCGCAAGCAATGGCAATGCCAATTGGACGCCAGCCAGGCCATCACCCACGCCGCACTGGAAGAACAAGCGACGCTGGCAGCCGGGCTGGGCGAAGCCATGAGCGGCTGGTTCAAGCTTGCCACCAGCGGCGGCATGGCGCTGGCCACGTCACCGATGACGCAGATGTGGTCAGCCCTGTCCGACCAGATGGCCGCCGCATGCTCGGCCATGCGCGACGCCAGCCCAGCAGGGGCGCATCATGACGCCTAAACGCACCGCACTGGTGACAGGCGGCGCGGGCGGCCTGGGCCGGGCCATTGCGCTGGCCCTGCACGACGCTGGCCACGATGTCATCGCCACTTATCACTCCAACGAAGCCGACGCGCGCGCCTGGGCGGAAGATGAAGCATCGCGCGGCCGCCGCTTCGCGCTCTATCAGGTGGACGTGGGCGACCATGCCTCGTGCCAGGCACTGATGCACCAACTGGAACACGACGGGCGAACCATCGACATCCTGGTCAACAACGCGGGCATCACGCGCGATGCCCGGCTGACCAAGATGAGCCTGGAACAGTGGACCGAGGTCATGCACAGCAACCTGGATTCCCTGTTCCACATGACGCAGCCGCTATGCGGCGGCATGGCGGCGCGCGGCTGGGGCCGCATCGTGAACATTTCATCGGTGAACGGCAGCAAGGGCGCCTTCGGCCAGACCAACTACGCCGCGTCCAAGGCGGGCATTCATGGTTTCACCAAGGCGCTGGCGCTGGAACTGGCCAGCAAAGGCGTCACCGTCAACACCGTATCGCCCGGCTATCTGGACACGCGCATGGTGCAGGCGGTGCCCGAAGACGTGTTGAAGGAAAAGATACTGCCGCAGATCCCGGTCGGGCGGCTTGGCCAACCCGAAGAAATCGCCGCGCTGGTGGCCTTCATCTGCAGCGACGCGGCGGGTTTCATGACCGGTAGCAACGTTGCCATGAATGGCGGTCAGCACATGTATTGACGGATTTGACCCGCCCGGCTTCGCGCCCGCCCACGGACTCCGTCGGCGGGCGCGGTTGTTTCAAGGGCGGGACAAAGGTGCAACCCAGCGGCTGAAACGCGGTTCGATACACCCGGTAACGGGTTAACCCCATATTGTTATGACGTCGTTCGCCTCGTATATTTGCATCCACTTGAGCCAGATTGGATGCAATTTTGATTTTTAGTATCCATATCTAGCCCTCGTATGTGAGCCGCGGGCGCCCTTGCCCCGGTCTTTCAAGCACCGCCAGACCCCACGCGCACCAGACGCTGGTCCGGCCATCCTTCGAGGGGAACACACCATGAAATTCAACGTCCGCCCGCTGCTGGGCGCCTCCTGCCTGATGTTGTCGCTGGCCGGCGCCGGCGCGCAGGCGCAGGAAACCGTGAAGATGGGCGCCGTCCTGTCCCTGACCGGCGCCAACGCCACCGTGGGCGAAGATGTGCGCCGCGCCGTGGACCTGGCCGTGGAAAAGGTCAATGCCGACGGCGGCGTGTTGGGCAAGAAGTTCGCCGTGGTCATCGAAGACTCCGGCGGCAACCCCACCACCGCCTTGAACGCCGCGCGCAAGCTGGTCAGCGTGGACAAGGTGCCGGTGGTCATCGGCGAATACTCGTCGGGCATTTCCATTCCGCTGGGCCAGTACCTGGTGAAGGAAGGCGTAACGCACATCAACATCGCCAGCACCAGCGTCAAGATCCGCGACCTGGGCGCCACGTCTTTCAACCTGATCGGCCTGGAAGACAAGGGCAACCGCTTCTCGGCCAAGGACACCTGGGACCAGGGCCTACCGCAACGTGGCCATCATTGCGCCCAACAACGCCTACGGCCAGGGCGTGGCGCATGGCTACAAGGAAGAATTCGAAAAGCTGGGCGGCAAGATCGTGACCGAAGTGCTGTACACCGCCGGCCAGTCCACCTACCGCCGCGAGCTGCAGCAGATGTCGCGCAGCAAGCCCGACGCCTACATCTACACCGCCTACGGCCAGGAATCGGCCGTGATCAATCGCGAGGCCTTTGAACTGGGCCTGCGCAAGACGCCGTGGTACGGCATCCTGCTGAGCATGTGCCTGAGCGACACGCCGGCCAACATCGCGCAAGGCCAGATCGGCATGGAAGTGGGCTCGGTGCTGGGTCCCAAGGGCCGCGAATACGCCGAAGCGTTCAAGGCCCGATACAAGGAAGGCTTCAAGACGTCTTACACCGGCTACGCCTATGACGCCGTGCTGCTGACCGCCGCCGCCATGAACCAGGCCAAGTCCACCGCGCCCGCCGACATCCAGGCCGCGCTGACCCAACTGGGCCAGAAGGGCTACGAAGGCGTCACCGGCTTCATCAAGTTCGATAGCGACCGCCAGCGCATCGACCCGCCCTACGCCAAGCTGAAGTCCGATCAAGGCAAGATCGTCGTACGTTGATAAGGCCTTGGCCGGCGCCGTTGGGGAATGGTGCCGGCCTTTTTTTCGCGCCGTCTTCCCTGCCGTCTTTCCCGCTGTCTTTCGAGTCAACAAGATGATCCAGATCCTCGTCGACACGCTGCTACGCTGCTCGGACCTGGCGCTGATCGCGCTGGGCCTGAGCATGGTGTATGGGCTGGTCAAATTTCCGAACATCGCCCACATGCAATACGCCATGGTGGGCGCGTACCTTACCTATGCGCTAAGCGCCGTGGCCCTGCCCTTGCCGCTGGCGCTGCTGGCCGCCAGCCTGCTGACCGGCGCCATGGCGCTGGCCTTCCACCTGCTGGTGTTCCGCCGCCTGCTGCGCGCGGGACCCGCCATCACCATGATCGGCTCGCTGGCGCTGTCCATGCTGCTGATTGCGTTCTGCCAGGGCATTGCCGGGTCGTTCCCGCGGATGTTCAACCTGCCCCTGTCCGAGCCGATCTGGCTGGGGGATGCCAGCGTTACGGTCACGCAAATAGCCGCGGTGTCGACCACCGCCGTGCTGCTGGCGGCCTTCACGCTGCTGTTGTTCTACACCCGCGCCGGCCGCGCCATGCGCGCACTGTCGTGCAACCCTGCGCTGGCCGACGCCAGCGGCTTGAACGCCTCGCGCATTACCTGCCAGGTGGCGTTTGCCAGCGGCGCGCTGGCCGGCCTGGGCGGTGGTTTGCTGGCCTTGTCCACGGGCGCGCACATCAACCTGGGCACCGACCTGCTGCTGCCCGTGTTCGCCGCCGCCATTCTGGGCGGCCTGGGCAACCCCTTGGGCGCGGTCGCGGGCGCGTTCCTGATTGCGTTCACCGAAACGCTGGTGACCAACCTGAACTTCGGCTGGCTCTACGCCAAGCCGGTGGCGTTCCTGCCCGTGGCTTACATCAGCGCGGCCTCGTTCCTGATCCTGCTGCTGGCCTTGCTGTTCAAGCCCTACGGCCTGTTTGACCGCGAGGTGCGCCGTGTTTGATTTCCTGATCTCTTCGTTAACCTTCGGCGCCATCTTCGCCTTGATGGCGCTGGGCCTGAACCTGCAGGCGGGCCTGGCCGGCCTGCTGAACTTTGGCCACATCGCGTTCGCGGGTATCGGGGCTTACGGCACCGGCATCGCCGTTCATGCGGGCTGGCATCCGGCGCTGGGCGCGGTGGCCGGCGTTGCCGTCGCCATGGCGCTGGGCTGGGGCATTGCGCGGCTGGGCAAGCAATTGGCGGCCGACTACTGGGGCATCGCCACGCTGGCCATTGCCGAGATCATCCGCACCATCGCCACCAACGAACTCTGGCTGACCAATGGCGCGCAGGGCATCAGCGGGATTCCCGCCGTGTTCGGCGGCATGGACGGCAAAAGCGGCGCGCTGGCCTTCCTGGGCCTCGTGCTGGTGTTGGCGGCAGCCGCCGCCGTGTTGCTGCGCAGGCTGGCCTACAGCCGCTTCGGCCGCGCCCTGCGTGTCATGCGCGAAGAACCGAAGCTGGCGGCCTGCATGGGCTACGACCTGATGTCCTTGAAGTCCCGCGCCGTCATGGCGGGCGCGGCGGTCACGGCGCTGGCGGGTTCGCTCTACGCGCACTACATGAGCTTTGTGGGCCCTGACTATCTGCTGGCGTCGGAAACCTTCCTGCTGTGGACCATGTTGATGATCGGCGGCATCGGCAATTTCTCCGGCGTGGTGCTGGGCGTGGTGCTGGTACAGACCGCCTACACGCTGGTGCCGTTCGCCAAGGATGCATTCGGCTTTGGCTCCGACATTGCCGGCGCGCTGCGTCTGGGCCTGATCGGATTCATTCTGCTGGGATGCCTGTTGTGGCGCAGCGAAGGGCTGCTGCCGGAAAAGATGAGGAAGATGCCATGACCACCCCTTATGCATTGCAGGTCGATTCGGTGGCGAAGGCGTTTGGCGGCAATCGCGTGCTGGAAAAAGTAGGCTTTGCCATCCGCCCCGGCGAAATCGTGGGCCTGCTAGGCCCCAACGGTTCGGGCAAGAGCACGTTGCTGAACACCATTACCGGTTTCGAATCCATCGACGCCGGCAGCGTCCAGTTCGAAGGCCGGCGCATTGATGCGCTCAGCGCACACCAGATCGTTCGCGCTGGCATCGCGCGCAGTTTTCAGTTGCCCTCGATGCCGCGCAAGATGTCGGTGGCCGAAGTGGCAATGGCCGCGTCGGTAGAGCACCACGGCGTCTGGGAAAGCCTGTTCGGCACGCGGGCGGCGCGGCAGGCGGAAGCCCGTGCGCGGGCGCGGGCCGACGCGCTGCTGGAGCAACTGTTGCTGACGCCGGTGCGCGATTTGTCCGCCGCCGCGATCTCGGGCGGACAGAAAAAGCTGCTGGGTATCGTCTGCGCGCTGATGGCGCATCCGCGCATGCTGATGCTGGATGAACCCACCGCGGGCGTGCATCCGAATCTGCGCAGCGACATCGTCGGTGCCTTGCAGCGCCTGAACCAGGCCGGCATGACGATCGTGATCGTCGAGCACGACATGCACTTCATCCGCGAGGTCTGCCACCGCTGCATCGTGCTGGACCGGGGCCACATCGTGGCCGACTGCCGGCCCGACGAGCTGGCCTCCAATGAGCGCGTGCTGGAAGCGTATCTGGGCGGCGCCGCCGCCAAGCCCGCCGCCGGCGCCAATGCCTCGCCCGTGTTGCGCATGGGGGTCGCGTGATGAGAGAAAAAATGATCGAAGTGGACAACGTCGTCGCCGGCTACACGCGCGACGTGGACATTCTGCGCGGCATGTCGCTATATGCCGGCAAGGCCGAAATCGTGACGCTGCTGGGGCCGAACGGCTGCGGCAAGTCGACCCTATTGAAAACCATCGCCGGGTATCTCAAACCGCGCGAAGGCCGCGTCATGCTGGGCGACAAGGACATCTCGCGCTTTCCGGTGCACGAGAAAATCCTGCGGCATGGCCTGGGCTTCGTGCCGCAGACCGAGAACGTCTTCACCGCGCTGTCGGTGCGGGAAAACCTGCTGGTGGGCGGCAATGCGCTGGACAAGGCGCAGTGCGCCGCGCGCGTGCGTACCTTGTGCGAACACTACCCCGTGCTGCAACGCAAGCTGGATGCCCCCGCCGCGTCCCTATCGGGCGGCGAACGACAGATTCTGGCGCTGGCGCGCGCGTTGATGCCGTCGCCTGGCCTGCTGTTGCTGGACGAACCCTCGGCCGGTCTGTCGCCCAAGACGCTGGGCGAAGTGTTCGAAGCCATCCAGCGCATCCGCGCCAAGGAAGACGTGACGATTCTGATGGTGGAGCAAAACGCCATGGAAGCGCTGCGGATATCCGACCGCGCGTATGTGCTGTCAATGGGCACCGTCGCCATCACGGGCGAGGCGCAGGCGCTGATGAATGACGAGCAGGTGCGCGAGCTGTATCTGGGCGGGCGCGCCGCGTAGGTGGGTTCCGTCTACACGTCTTGAAGGCCCGCCGCGCGCGGGCCTTCAGCCGTTCAGCCGTCCTGGCGCATGCGGTGCATGGCCACCAGGTTCTTCTTGGTTTCAAGGATGTGCGCTTCAACCAACTGCGCCGCCAACGCGCCGTCCTGCTGACGACAGGCTTCCAGGATGCGGTAATGGTCCGACTGCGGGCCTTCCTTACCGGTCGCCTGCGACATCATTTCGTGCGTGTAGCGGTCGGTATTCAAGCCGTATTCCTCAATCAGCCGACGCAAGCGCGTGTTGTTCGCGGGCGCGCACAAAGCCAGATGGAAGCGGCGGTTCAGTTCGGCCCATTCCGACACGGAATCGGCCTCGTCGTAGGCCTTGAGGATGGCCTCCAACGTATCCAGGTCAGCCCGCGCCATGTTGGGCACGGCCGCGCGCACGGCATAGCCTTCCAGCGCGATGCGGATGTCGAGCAGTTCGCAGATCTGGTCCACGTCCATGCGGATGACGACGGCGCCCCGGTTCAGGTGATACGCCACCAGGCCTTCGGTTTCCAGTTGGCGCAGCGCTTCGCGCACGGGAATGCGGCTGGCCTGGAAGCGCGTGGCCAGGGCGTCCTGCTTGAGCGGGGTGCCCGCGGGCAAGGCGCCCGTCAGGATTTCGTAACGCAACTGATCGCGGATGCGGTGCGGCAAGGCCTGGGCTTTACCGGACGTGCCCTTCGTTTTGGTCATGCTCATAACTATCGGGTATCTCTGGGCGAAGGACGGCGCCCTGCGGCAAACGTCAATGAAGGTTGTTCCAACAGCGGGCTCTCATCGTAGCCGAACGGACCGCTGGCGGGAACCGTGGCCCGGCCCGGGCCGGAAGCCGCCGTACTACCCCGCCCTGACCAACCTGATCTGCTAATTCGGGGCCATATGCGCCACCCGCATTCCAGCGAAGCACAGCACCACGGCCTGCGTCCTGACTGGTTTCAGGCGTACCTCCGATCAAACTGATCCGCTTTTTTATCCGGATTCTGAATCTGTACTACTTCGCGCCCCGGATCTACCGTTCAAAGCGTAGGACACCGCTTATCAGGAAGACCGCTATGCATGGCGACGCGCTATTGCTTGCCCGAATACAGTTCGGGTTCACCATTTCTTTTCACATCGTATTTCCCGCCATCACGATAGGCCTGGCCAGCTACCTGGCTGTACTTGAAGGCTTCTGGCTGCGCACGGGCAAGCCCGTCTATCGCGACCTTTACCACTTCTGGACCAAGATCTTTGCCGTGAACTTCGGCATGGGGGTCGTGTCCGGCCTGGTGATGGCGTACCAGTTCGGCACCAACTGGAGCTTTTTCTCGGACTTCGCGGGCAGTGTCACGGGGCCGCTGCTGGCCTACGAAGTGCTGACCGCCTTCTTCCTGGAAGCGGGCTTTCTGGGCGTGATGCTGTTCGGCTGGACGCGCGTGGGCCCGGGCTTGCACTTTTTCTCGACCATCATGGTGGCGCTGGGCACGCTGGTGTCGGCCACGTGGATCCTGGCGTCCAATAGTTGGATGCAGACGCCCGCCGGCTACGAAATCCTGGACGGGCGCGTCGTGCCCACCGACTGGCTCGCCGTGATCTTCAACCCATCGTTTCCGTACCGCCTGGCGCACATGGGCATCGCCGCATTCCTGGCGACCGCGTTGATGGTGGGCGCGTCCGGCGCCTGGCACCTGCTGCGCGGCGACCGCAGCCCCGCCGTGAAGAAGATGTTCGCCATGGCGATGGGCATGCTGTTGCTGGTGGCGCCACTGCAAGCCGTGGTGGGCGACTTTCATGGCTTGAACACGCTTAAGCATCAGCCCGCGAAGATCGCCGCCATTGAAGGCCATTGGCAAAATGAACCGGGCGCGGGCGTGCCGCTGACGCTCTTCGGCATCCCCGACATGGAGCGCGAAGAAACGCGCTTTGCGCTGAACGTCCCGCGCCTGGGCAGCCTGATCCTGACGCATAGCTGGGACGGCCAGTTTCCCGGTCTGAAGTCGTATCCGCCCGAAGATCGGCCCAACGCCACTGTGGTGTTCTGGTCGTTTCGCATCATGGCTGGGCTGGGCATGCTGATGATTCTGCTGGCCGGCTGGGCGCTATGGACGCGCTGGCGCGGACGGCTGTATGAATCGCGCGCGCTGCAACGCTTTGCGCTGTGGATGGGGCCATCGGGCATCGTCGCGATGCTGGCCGGATGGTACGTGACCGAAATCGGCCGCCAGCCGTGGATCGTCTACGGCGTGATGCGCACGGCCGACGCGGCCACACCGCATGGCGTCGGCGAACTGACGCTGACGCTGGCCTTGTTCGTGGCCGTGTACCTGCTGGTGTTCGGCGCCGGCGTGTCGTACATGCTGCGCCTGATCCGCATGGGTCCCAGCCCCGCCCCCGGCCACGCGCCGCTGTCGGGCGGCCCGGGCGAAGCGCGCCAACCCTCGCGCCCGCTGTCCGCCGCCTCCACGCTGGCCGGCATCGAAGCCGCGCCACGCAAGCCTTCGGGAGTCTGACGCCATGGGCATCGACCTTGCATTGATATGGGCCGTCATCATCCTGTTTGGCGTGATGATGTACGTGGTGATGGACGGCTTTGACCTGGGCATCGGCATCCTGTTTCCGCTGATCCGCGACCGCGATGAACGCGACGTCATGGTCAACACCGTGGCGCCCGTCTGGGACGGCAACGAAACCTGGCTGGTGCTGGGCGGCGCGGGCCTGATGGCGGCCTTTCCGCTGGCGTATTCCGTGATCCTCAGCGCGCTGCACCTGCCGCTGGTATTCATGCTGCTGGGCCTGGTGTTCCGTGGCGTGGCGTTCGAATTCCGCTTCAAGGCCGATGAACACCATCGTCGGTACTGGGACCTTGCCTTCGTGTTCGGCTCGGTCACGGCCACGTTCTTCCAGGGCGTGACGCTGGGCGCCTACATCGAAGGCATCGCCGTGGTGGGGCGCGCCTATCAGGGCGGTGCGTGGGACTGGGTCAGCCCGTTCTCGCTGTTCACCGGCCTGGGCCTGGTGGTGGGCTACGCCTTGCTGGGTTGCACCTGGCTCATCATGAAGACCGAAGGCCGGCTGCACCGCCACATGTGCAGCATCGCGCGGCCGCTCACGTTCGCGCTGCTGGCCGTGATCGCGGTGCTAAGCGTGTGGACGCCGCTGGCGCAGCCGCATATCGCGCAGCGCTGGTTCAGCCTGCCCAATATGTTCTGGTTCTTGCCTGTGCCGGTATTGGTGGCGGCCGCCGGCTTCGACCTGATCCGGCGCGTGCGCGGCACGCCCGCCGCCGGCCCATTCCTGCTGTCGCTGGCGCTGGTGTTCCTGGCCTACACCGGCTTGGGCATCAGCATCTGGCCCGCCATCATTCCGCCTGACATCTCAATCTGGACGGCGTCCGCGCCCCCGCAAAGCCAGGGCTTCGCCTTGGTCGGCGCGCTGCTGATCATTCCGATTATCCTGGCCTATACCGCCTGGTCGTACTACGTATTTCGCGGCAAGGTCCGCACCGGCGAGGAGTTTCATTGATGCCTGCCTTGATGACACCCCCTGACGCCGCCCGCCCGGCCCCTGCCTCGTGGCGCAGCCGCCTGCTGTGGCTGGCGCTGATCTGGGCCACCAGCGTCGCGGCGCTAGGCGTGGCGGCCTACGCGCTGCGGCTGCTGATGCGCGTCGTCGGCATGTCGACATGAGTCCGCCCGTGCTTGCCCCACCCTCTTCCCTTTGAATCGGAGCCACCATGAAGCGCTATGAAAGGCTGACGGAAGACATCACCGCGTCAATCAGTTCGGGCTTGCTGCAAGTGGGCGACCGTCTGCCCTCGGTACGGCAAACGAGCGCCAGCCGAGGCGTCAGCCCGTCCACGGTGTTCAAGGCCTATTACCTGCTGGAAGCGCGCGGCCTGATCCGCGCGCGCGACCGGTCCGGCTACTACGTGTTGCGCGCGCCGCAGGCCGCGCTGCCCGAGCTGGACGGCTTGTCCAGCGCCCCCGCCGGCCGACACCCGGTGGACGTCAGCGACAACGTGCTGCAAGTGCTTAACGCCACGCTGCGCCGCGACATGGTGCCGTTTGGCTCCGCCTTTCCCAGCCCGTCGCTGCTGCCCTACGCGCGGCTGGGCAAATTCATGGCGTCTGCCGCACAGCGGCTGGACCCCTGGGGTTCCATCGACGACCTCAGCCCCGGCGATGCGGCGCTGCGCCGCGCCATCGCGTTGCGCTACCTGGCCGATGGGCTGACGGTGCCCGTGGACGACATCATCATCACCAACGGCGCGCTGGACGCGCTGAACCTGAGCCTGGCGGCGGTGACCCAGCCCGGCGATGCGGTCATCGTGGAATCCCCCACGTTCTATGCCGCGCTGCAATCGCTGGAACGCAACCAGCTCCACGCCATCGAAGTGG
Source organism: Achromobacter spanius (assembly GCF_003994415.1). Classification (NCBI taxonomy): domain Bacteria; kingdom Pseudomonadati; phylum Pseudomonadota; class Betaproteobacteria; order Burkholderiales; family Alcaligenaceae; genus Achromobacter; species Achromobacter spanius. The sequence goes on from NZ_CP034689.1 coordinate 5,802,601, forward strand.
CCACGCATCCGCGCGAAGGCATCGACCTGCAAGCGCTGGAAGACGCCATCACGCAGCACCGGCCGCGCGCCTGCTGGTTGATGACCACGTTCCAGAATCCGCTGGGCAGCCTGATGCCCGACAGAAAAAAGGAAGCGCTGGTCCGGCTGCTGACCCGGCATGGCGTCGCGCTGATTGAAGACGACGTCTACGGCGAACTGTACTTCGGCGAACAGCGGCCACGCCCGGCCAAGGCCTTCGACAAGGAAGGCATCGTGATGCACTGCTCGTCGTTTTCAAAGACACTGGCGCCCGGCTACCGCGTGGGCTGGGTGGCGGGCGGACGCTATACGCAGAAGATCATGCGCAACAAGCTCACCACCAGCCTGGCCACCGCCGCGCCCACGCAGGCCGCCATTGCCGCCTATCTGGAAAAGGGCGGCTACGACCGCCACCTGCGCCAGTTCCGCCAGGCACTGGCCGTGCAGCAAGGCGAACTGCTGCAAGCGGTAGCGCGCTACTTTCCCAAGGGCACGCGCGCCACGCGCCCGGCTGGCGGCTATTTCGTGTGGGTGGAATTGCCCGCGCACATCGACACGTTGAAGGTTCACCGCGCGGCGCTGGATCACGGCATCAGCATCGCACCGGGCCCGCTGTTTTCGTCGTCGGGCGCCTTCCGGAATTTCCTGCGCTTGAACCATGGGCACCCCTGGAACGCCGATATGGAACAAGGCATGGCGACACTGGGCAAGCTGCTGGCGGGCGGTTAGGGGTGAGCGATCAGGGTTAGCGTGCCGCCTCGACCTCGCGCAGCAAGGATGCCGCGTCCGGTCTCAGGGGCAAGGCCAGATTGCCCTGGCGGTCGATGGCGCCCCATTGGCCGCCCGTCATGTAGCTGTGCTCACCGTCCGGCGTGACCGCCTTGCGGCAGCCCTTGCACACCACGGCCAGCCCGCCGCTGTAGCGGTCGACCCATTCGTAAGGGGTGGCCAGCACGCGCTTGAGCTGCGTGTCGTAATAGGCCATGCCGCCCGACCACGGCCCGCGCGTCAGGCCGTCTTCGAAGTCATCCGCGAAATTATCGTAGGTGACGACCGCCGCTGCCTTGCCGTCGGCGCGCACCCAATGCCAGGAGCCATGCGTGAATACCGGCGACAAGCCATCCGCGTTGAACGCCATGCGATGCAAGGCGTCAGGCGCGAACACGACCGTGTCGCCCTCGACGCGCGCGCAATGCAGGTTGGTTTCCAACATGCCGTCGGCCTGCTTGGCGGCGTACAGGCATTGCAGGTCATGGGATGGGGATGAATTCGCGGCAAGGGCGGCTGCTGGCAGCGCCGCCAGCAGCGTCAACAACAAGGTCTTCAGCATGCCGGAAATCCTAGCATGCGCGCCCTCTGCCATCAGGCGTGGCTTCACTCATGCCCTTGGCGGATGGGGCCGGTTCAGTCGGACCCAAGTTGCAGCTTGTTGGGCTGGCGCTTTTCGATGGACCACTTCAGCAGCGCGGCCGAGCGGTAGATGCCGTGCGCGAACTTGCCATAAGGCAGGGTCAGGAACAGCGCCATCACCACGCCCAGGTGGATGGCCAGCAGCAGCGCCATCGCGCTGCCATCGCGCCCGGCCAACAGCGCCAGGCCGGTGGCGCTGGTCAGGAGCAGCAGCACGATAAAGCCCCGGTCCATCGGTTTTTGCGCGGCATCGCCTTGCTGCGGGTGGCGCTTGATGTTCAACCACAGCAAGCCGGCTGGCCCGATCAGCAGGCCGATGCCGCCCACCGTGCCCAGCAGCACCGGCGCGCTGAAGAACGGATACGGCGCTTGCAGGCCCAGCAGATAGTGGTACAGCGTGGCCACGCAGGTGGCCGCGAAGCACAGCATGAAGCCGTAGAACGTGAAGTGATGAAAGCGCCGCCGCCACAAGGTGAAGGCGTCATCCGCGTTGTTGCAGCCCTTGCCGTGGCCGCCGTCCAGATAGCGCAGCCGCAGCGCGTCATGCGCGGCTTCGGCCACGGCCGCGCCAGAGGCCGCCCCCGGGCTGACGTTGCGCCAGAAGCGCGTGACGCCCACTGCCAAGGCCAGCATCGAGAAACCAAACACCACGCCAAACATCAGCGCCAGCGTGTTGTGCGGGAACACGGCATAGAAGTTGCCCGCCATGGGTTCGTGAAACAGGCCGCCCGCCATCAGCACGGCCAGCACCAGGAACAGCGCCAGGCCACCAGCGGTAGCCAGCGACAAGGCCAAGCCATTGCGCTTGTACAGCGTACCCAGCGCGGCGGGCCAGGCGTAGTCGGTGTAGGTCTGCACCCGCACCTTGGCCATGGCCTGCGGCACATTCACCGCGAATTCATGCGGCGGCGCGTACTGGCAGGCGTGCAGACAGGCGCCGCAGTTGTGGCACAGGTTGGCCAGGTAGTTCAGGTCGGCATTGCCGAATTCCAGCCGGCGCGTCATGGCCGGAAACACCGCGCAAAAGCCTTCGCAGTAGCGGCAGGCGTTGCATATCTGCATGACGCGCGCGACTTCGGTTTCGTCGTCGGTCAAGACCTCCGCTTGCGGTTTGGCGTTCTTGCCCAGCCAGCGCACGGGTTGTTCGGTCATGGCCGGGCCGGCGGACGGCTCGGCATGGGCGGTGGAAAACGACTGCGCCTCGCGGGCCAGGGCTTCAAGCTGCTTCATATCGTGCTCTTCGCAAGGGTCTGGGCGCGCGCGGCGGCAGCGGCCCGGGTGCCGGCAATACGGCCGAACGCCGTGCCGATGGACATGCCCACGCCCGCCGTATAGCCCTTGCCCAGCACGTTGCCGGCCATCATTTCGCCAGCCACGAACAGGTTGTCGCTGGGCACGTCGTTAAAGCGCACGGCGGCGGTGTCGTCCACCTTCAAGCCCAGATAGGTAAACGTAATGCCCGGGCGCAGGGCGTAGCCGTAGAACGGCGCGGTATCAATGGGCCGCGCCCAGTGCGTCTTGGCGGGCGCAATGCCTTCGGTGTGGCAGTCGTCCAGCGCGGTGTGGTCGAACGTGCCGACGCGGCAGGCGGCGTTGTAGTCGCGCAGGGTTTGTTCAAAGGTGGCGGGGTCCAGCCCCAGCTTGTCGGCCAGCTCGGGCTGCGTGTCGGCCTTCACGCCCGGAAACACGGGCGGCATGAAGCGGCCGATAGCCTTGGCGTCGATGATGGAATAGGCGATCTGACCCGGCTGCATCGCCGTCAGGCGGCCCCAGATGGCGTAGCGCTTGGGCCAGAAGTCTTCGCCTTCATCGTAGAAGCGCACCGCGTCACGGTTGACCACCACGCCCAGCGACACGCAGTCGATACGCGTACAGATGCCGCCGTCGTACAGCGGGGCGCGCGCGTCGATCGCCACGCAATGCGATTGCGATGGGTCGCCAATGCCGTCCGCGCCCGCGTCCAGCATGAACTTCAGCAGCACGCCCATATTGAAGCGCGTGCCACGAATCAGGAAGTTATCGGCCGGCCACTCACCGCGTTCGTTCTGGCCCCAGGCTTCACGCAGCCACTCGCGGTTGGACTCAAAACCGCCCGCGGCCAGCACACAGGCGCGGGCCTCGATGCGTTCGTCGCCGATGCGCGCGGCCTTGAAACGGCCGTCTTCCAGTTCCAGCGCATCCACGGGTGCGTTGTAGCGGATCTGCACGCCCAGCGCTTCGGCGCTGCGGTAATAGGCATTCACCAGCGCCTTGCCGCCGCCCATGAAAAAGGCGTTGGTGCGCGCCACATGCAACGCGCCTGACAGCGGCGGCTGGAAGTTCACGCCATGGCGGCGCATCCAGTCCCGACAGGTGGAAGATTCGCGGATGACCAGCCGCGCCAGGTGTTCGTTGGTCTGCCCGCCCGTAACCTTCAACAGGTCTTGCCAGTATTCCTCTTCGGGATAGGCGTCGGTCAGCACGTCCTGCGGGGCGTCGTGCATGCAGCGCAGATTGCGCGTGTGCTGCGAATTGCCGCCACGCCATTCACGCGGCGCGGCCTCCAGCAGCAACACGCTTGCGCCGGCCTCGCGCGCCATCAGGGCCGCGCACAGCGCCGCGTTGCCCCCGCCCACCACCAAGACATCCACCATGCCATTGCCCCCCAACATCAAGGGGACGACTCTACCTGGCGGATGGGGCGCGCGATATCAGGCGGGCGTCAACGGGTCTTCACGAATCGTGAAGAGCCACCACCGCCCATTTGCCGTCGCGCGCCAGCGTGCGCGACACATCGGCCAGCACCAGCCGGGCGGCCAGCGCCGCGGGCGAGAGCTCGTCGTCGGACAGACTGACCAGCAGATTGGGGCGAAACAGGTGCGCGTCTTCAATGCGCGCCATGTGCAACTGCCCGGGCGCGATGCGCGCCGTGGCCGAACTGGGCTGGATGGTGGCGGCGTTGCCCAGTTGCACCACGTCCATCAGCAGCGACAGGCCGTCCACTTCGGCCACCACGCGCGGCGTCTGCCCCAATTGCAGGAACGCGTTGTTGACCAGCGCTCGCAGGCCGTGCCGGCCGCTGGGCAACACCAACGGCAGATGCGCGATGTCGGCCAAGCGCGTCGTGTCGCCCTTGGGCAGGCCCGGCATGTCGCGCCGCGCGCACAGGAACAGGGGCTCGTCCAGCAGCGGCATGATGCTCCAGCGGCGGGCGGATTCGGCCTGGAACACAATGGCCAGATCCAGCATGCGGCCGTTGAGCATGTCGGCCAGATGCCCCGACAGCGCCTCGACCAGATGCAGGCGGATGTCGGGGTAACGCTCGTTCATGGCTTGCAGGAACGGCGCGCCCAGGATGGCGGCGGTGGTGGACGACAGGCCCACGCTGACATGGCCGGCCAGCCGCGCCTGCTGCGCGGCCTGCACGGCGTCGTCGGCATGGCGCAGCGCCAGTTGCGCCTGCCGAAAAAACGCCAGCCCCGCGTCCGTGGGCACCACGCCACTGGCGCTGCGTTGCAGCAGCCGGGTGGACAGTTCGCCCTCCAGCCGGCTGATCTGCTGGCTGAGCGCGGACGTGACCATGCCGATGGACGTGGCGGCGCGGCCGATGCTGCCCGCCTCGACCACGCGCACGAAGTAACGCAGTTGGCGCAGTTCCATGCCTAGGCGGGAATGGTCAGGCCCCGCACCACGGCCGGGCGGGCGACAAACGTTTCCAGCACGCGAGCCACGTTCTTGAACCGAGAGAACTCGACCAGGTCGCCGGCATCGTAGAAGCCCACCAGATTGCGCACCCAGGGCAGGATGGCGATGTCGGCCACGGTGTATTCGTCGCCCATGACCCAATCGCGGCCTTCCAGGCGCTGGTCCAGCACGGCCAAGAGGCGCTTGGATTCCGCCACATAGCGCTCCAGCGGGCGCTTGTCTTCGTAGTCCTTGCCGGCAAATTTATGGAAGAAGCCCAGTTGGCCAAACATCGGGCCGATGCCGCCCATCTGGAACATCACCCATTGAAGCGTCTCGTAGCGCCCCGCCGTGTCGGTCGGGATGAACTGGCCGGTCTTGCTGGCCAGGTAGATCAGGATGGCGCCCGACTCGAACAGCGCCAGCGGCTTGCCGTCCGGGCCATTCGGGTCGAGGATGGCCGGAATCTTGTTGTTCGGGCTTAGCGACAGGAATTCGGGCGAAAACTGGTCCTGCTTGTCGAACGCGACCCGGTGGGCCTCGTAGGGCAGGCCGATTTCTTCCAGCAGGATCGACACCTTCACGCCATTGGGCGTGGGCAGCGAATACAACTGGATGCGATCGGGATGCTGGGCGGGCCACTTCTTGGTGATGGCGAATGAGTCTAGGGCGGTCATGCGGGGTTTCTCCAGGGGAGGCGGAAGTCGTGACGGGTTATTGCGCCGACAATCCTAGCGCAAATGCCCGAAACGCCGCTGAAATACCCGCTTGCCGACTCGGCCGAACAGGGCCTGTCGGGCTGCCTTCCAGCGCTGACAGAAAAATAGGGGTTCGTGACACAATTCGGCTCGCCCAAATCCATCCGCAGACGCCGCCCCGCAGCCCCCATGACATTCCCGATGCAGCACCCGTTTACCCCGCTATTGCTGGCCGCCGCCGCGCTGCTGATTCCGTCGGGAGCCCAAGCCGACGTCGCAGCGGCGGCCAGCGCCGCCCCGCCCCCCGGTATGGCCCAGTACGGCGTGGGCCCGCATGGCCAGAGCCTGACGCTGACTTTGCTGAACAGCCGCGACAGCGCGCCCGCGCCCAACACGCCCTATCGCCTGTTCCTGACGGGCAAGCAGGAATCCATCCTCGACACGCCCACCCAGGACGGCATTCTGCACGGCACCACCGACGCCGAAGGCCGCACCGCCTGGGTCTGGACGGACAAGGCGTACCAGCCTGAAGACTTCACGCTGATTCGCCGCGTGGGCGATGGCCGCTGGGGCCATTTTTTCCAACTGCACTCCAGCGGCGACGACAAAGAACCCGTGGCGGCCTGGCCCTACATCCTGACCATGCACCAGCGCTGGGGCGAACAATGGGTAGACCTGGGCTACACCACGCGCCAAGGCGCCACGGCCTACTTCAGCCACGACGTGCCAGCCGCATCCCTTTCTCTGTCCATCGATGCGTCCGTCACTGACAACCGGGCGTGCTTTGACGAGCTGGACGCCATCAATCGCAAGTTCAGCCAGAACGATGCGGCCGGCGCGCAGCAGTTGATCCAGACCATGCAATGCGCCGACACGCCGCGCCACCGGCTGGATCTGGCTCACCTGCTGCTGATGGTCGGCCGGCAGGACGACGCGCGCCACTGGCTGATGCGGTCACGCGAATGGCGGTTTCCGGAATCGCTCACACCGATCGAAACCCCGCTGCTGCGCGACCGCCTGGGCCTGGAACGGCTGCTGGGCATGCCCGACCTGGCGCTGGCCGACGCGCAGGCGCTGCAACGCCGCCAGACCAAACCCGGCCGGCCGCCTCGGGCAAGCGACACGGACTGGCCCAACGATATTGCCTATTACCTGGCGGACTTTCCCGACTACCTGCCGCAGGCCGAAGAGGAAGTGCGCCGGTCCATCCGCCTGTGGGGCCCCAACCCCTACAACCAGGGCACGCTGGGCTGGATCCTCAGCCTGCAAGGCGATACCGAGGAAGGCCTGCGCCTGATGCGCGCGTCGTACCGCGAGATGCCGCGCAACGAAGAAATCGTGGCCGACTACGGCTTGGCGCTATGGCGCAACGGCCAGCAGGAACAGGCGGCGCGCTTGTGGGACGAGGCCCAGGCGCAGTGCGTCTGGGGCCGCCGCCTATACGCCGCGATGCGCGAAGCGCGGTACGACCACCCCTATTTCCAGCCCGCGGATTCCGACGCGGTGCAAGCCTATCGGCAACGCTGCGATGGGCCCCGGACGAAAGGCAAGCGCTGGTCAAAGGGCGCAGATTTATAATTCTTCGCATACGTTGCGCACCACGCGCCTGCTGAGGGGCAGCCGCAGGAGACCATCATGAGATCACCATTGATTGTTTTGCTTGCCACGCTTGCCATCACCGGCCTGGTTAGCGCTTGCACCGGCAGCCCGGGCGGCCCGCCCCATCCCGGCGCCGTCAACCCCTACAGTGAAGGCGGCTTTCACGACGCGGGGCCGAACTATCCGAATACGGGTCGCTGAACGAGAAGCAAGGCTGCGGGAAAGACGTCCACTTTCTCCATCCATCCGGGCGCAATCAACCCGGCTGCGCCAACAAGCGCTGAATCTCGGCCTCCGTCTCCGCATACTTGCCCTCGCCAAAATGGCGGTAGACGATCTGGCCTTGCTTGTCGATCAGGTAAAAGGCCGGCCAGTACTGGTTGCGGTAGGCATCCCAGGTGGCATAGCGGTTGTCTTGCGCCACCGGATACGTGATGCCAAAGCGCTCCAGCGCCTTCTGCACGTTGGGCGTGGACCGTTCAAACGGGAACTCCGGCGTATGTACGCCCACCACCTCCAGCCCCTGGCTCTTGTACTTCTGATACCAGCTTGTGACGTAGGGCAAGGTGCGCACGCAGTTGATGCAGGTGTAGGTCCAGAAGTCCACCAGCACCACCCTGCCGCGCAGCGACGCCAGCGTCAGCGGGTCGCTGTTGAGCCAGTGCTCGATGCCGGTGAATTCCGGCGCGGGGGTCGGTGTAGAAGCGCCCGCCTGCGCGGTAAGCGGCATCACCGAGGCGGCAAGCGACGTGGCCAACAACGCGCCCAGCGCGATTTTCTTGAAGGTGGCGGACATGGTCGTACTCCTTGAATGCGGGTAAGAAAGGTCAGTTGAAAAGGTTGCTGATCCAGGCGTACGCCAGGATGTCGTACTGGAAATAGATGGCGGCGGCAGTCAGGATCAACAGCACGCCAAAGCCTTGCTGCAAGCGCTGCGTGTAGCGCGACAAGCCCCGCACCCGCGCCGCGATGGCCTGGCCGCCGTAGGCGATCACCAGCATCGGAATGCCTGCACCGATAGCGAACATCAACAACAAGGTGCTGGACTGCGTCAGGTTCTGCGCCTTGGCGGCCAGCACCAGAATCGACGCCAGCACCGGGCCGGCGCAGGGCGTCCACACCGCCCCCAACGACAGCCCCAGCACAAAGCCGCCCGCGTTGCCGCTGCCCGTGCCGCCCGCGCTGAAGGCCAACTGTTGCAAGGGGCCGCCGATGCGGGCGATCAGGCGGTCGTAAGGTTGCGGCCAGATGCGCACCAGGCCGAACAGCGCCAGCAGCGCGATCGACGTGGACCGCACCGCTTCGTGTACCGATGCGTTCAGGTTGGACAACAGGCTTAGCGCGATACCCAGGCCGGCAAACGCCAGCACAAAGCCGGACACCACGAACAAGGGGCGCCAGCGGTCCGGGCGTTCCAGCGAGGTGCCCAGCAGCACCGGCAACAAGGGCAGCACGCAGGGCGAGGCAATGGTCAGCATGCCGGCCAGCAAAGCGATGGGGGTGTTGATCAGGTCCATGGGGCAAGTCCTTTGGAAAGAGGCCCCATTGCACCCGCGCCGCGTATCCGGCTTGTGCCGGTTTTGCGTGTTTTTTCCTGGCTTATGTATCTACCGCAGGGGCGTACACAGTACGACACACTTGCGGCGGCGGCCGGCGCTATAACCCGTTCATGCCCTGCCCCCGGAGACCCTTATGAAGCGCATCCTGGCCGTACTGCTGTTGATGTTCGGCGGTTTCAGCACCGAAGCCGCCAAGTCCTTCCAATGCCAGCTCATCGCCAATACCCGGCCGCGCCGCGACCCGCTGCCGCCGGCCGACCGCTGAAGGCGCCGCCTTGGATAAAATCCGCCTACCCGCGCGTGTGCTTCCGCGCGTTGCCGCCCCCACCCTTTAGGCCACCGCAGATGGATCAGATTGATCACGTGATGATCGTCGACGACGATCGTGAAATACGCGAGCTTGCCGGCAACTTTCTGAAGAAGAACGGCCTGACCGTTACGCTGGCGGCCGATGGCCGGCAGATGCGTTCGCTGCTGGAAAACCTGTCCGTGGACCTGATCGTGCTGGACATCATGATGCCGGGCGACGACGGTCTGGTGCTGTGCAGCGAACTGCGCAGCGGCAAGCACCGCCGCATTCCGATCCTGCTGCTGACCGCCCGCAGCGACGACATGGACCGCGTGCTGGGCCTGGAAATGGGCGCCGACGATTATCTGGTCAAGCCCTTTGTGGCGCGCGAACTGCTGGCCCGCATCAAGGCGATACTGCGGCGCACGCGCATGCTGCCGCCCAATTTCCAGGTGACGGAACCGGGCCGCGAGATCGCCTTCGGCGACTGGCGGCTGGACACCACCGCGCGTCACCTACTGGATGAGAGCGGCACGGTGGTGTCGCTAAGCGGCGCCGAGTACCGGCTGCTGCGCGTGTTCCTGGACCACCCGCAGCGCGTGCTGAATCGCGATCAACTGCTGAACCTGACCCAAGGCCGCGACGCCGATTTCTTTGGCCGCTCGATCGACCTGCTGGTCAGCCGCCTGCGCCAACGCCTGCGCGAAGATGCGCGCGAACCCCGCTACATCAAGACCGTGCGCAGCGAAGGCTATGTGTTCGCGGCGGCGGTCGACGTGTCGGAAGCCAACGAGTGAACCGTCCAGCACGCCCGCGATCCGCCTGGCCCGGCACCCTGGTCGCCCGGTTGTTCCTGATTTTTCTGATCGGCCTGGTGCTGGCGTATGGCTTGTCGTTCGCCTCGCTGTTCTACGAACGCTACAACACCACCAAGAGCATGATGCTGGGCGACCTGGAGCGCGACGTCGCCATCGCGATGGACGTGTTGGACCGCCTGCCCGCCGATGAACGCGCGGCCTGGCTGCCGCGCCTTTCCAGCGGGAACCGGCAGTACCTGCTGAGCGACGGCCAGGCCGATCAACCCTTGCGGCTGGACGTCGCGCGCAATGCCGCCAGCGCCATCGAAGCGGCGCTGGGCACCGCGCGCCCGCTGACCATACGCGCCATGGCGAACGACCCCCGGCACATCCAGGCGCGCGTCGTGCTGTCCGACGGGCAACCCGTTGTCCTGGATATCCACCTGTCGTCGATGCGCCCCGAGCCATGGCTGCTGGTGGTGCTGGCAGTGCAGTTGCTGCTGCTGATCGTTTGCGCATGGCTGGCGGTGCGTCTTGCCGTGCGGCCGTTGACGCGTCTGGCCCATGCCGCCGAGACGCTGGACCCGAACACCAAGAGCCCGCTGTTGGAAGAAGACGGCCCCGCCGAAGTGGCGCACGCCGCCACCGCGTTCAACGCCATGCAAGCCCGCATCGCCGCCCATGTGGCCGAGCGCATGCAGATACTGGGCGCTATCTCGCACGATCTGCAAACGCCCATCACCCGCATGAAACTGCGCACCGAGTTCATGGACGCATCAGACGACCGCGACAAGCTGGCGCAGGACCTGAACGAAGTGGAAAGGCTGGTGCGCGAAGGTATCGATTACGCACGCAGCGCGCACGGCAAGGTCGAAACGCCTGCGCGCGTGGACCTGCATGCGTTTCTGGAAAGCCTGGTCTATGACTATCAAGACACGGGCAATCTCGTCAGCTTAAGCGGTGACCACGCCAGGCCGCTGATGACGCGCCCGCACGCGCTGCGGCGGATTTTGGGCAACCTGATCGACAACGCGCTGAAGTTCGCGGGCGCGGCTGAAGTGGACGTGGCGGTGCATGGCGACACGGCGGTATCGATCTTTGTGCAGGATCGCGGCCCCGGCATTCCCGAACACGAACGGGCTGCTGTGCTGCAACCCTTCTATCGCCTGGAAAGTTCGCGCAACCGCGATACCGGTGGCACGGGCCTGGGCCTGGCCATCGCGCAGCAGTTGGCGGACGTGGTGGGCGGCACGCTGACGTTAGGCGCGCGGGAAGGCGGGGGGCTGTCGGTGGAGCTGCGCTTGAACGTGGCCCGCCAGGAATCCACGCCGCTTGGTCGATTGCCCTAGCCGTCCAGCAAGGCGCCCGACTTCAGCAGCGGCGCCAGTATGCCAGCGGAGTAGACGCGCGCAACGTTTTCCAGGAACGCGGTGAAGTCGGTCTTGGCGGCATGGTCGGCGCGGTCGGATATCACGCGCATCACCGCGAAGGGCACGCCGAATTCATAGCAGACTTGCGCCATCGCCGCGCCTTCCATTTCCACGCACAAGGCATCTGGCAAGCGCTTGCGCAGCACTTGAGCCTCGTCGTTGTGACTGACGAAACGGTCGCCGGTTGCGATCAGACCATTGTGGACGGTGGGCGTGGCCTGCGTGGCGGCTCCCTGGCTCGCGTGGGTAAACGCCTGGGTGAAGGTCACCGCGCTGTCACGCAGCAGTGTGCTCAGGCCGGCGTCCGCGTCAAAACACACCCGCCCCAACAAGGGAATCTCGTGTTGATCAAACAGCGGACGCGCGTCCATATCGTGCTGCATCAAGGTGCTGGCCACGACCACGTCGCCCACGTCCACGTCCGCATGCAGCCCGCCCGCCAAGCCAGTGAAGATGACGCGCGACACGTTGAATTCCCGAATGACAATCGATGCCGTGGCGGAGGCCGCCACCTTGCCGATGCGGCTTAACGCGATCACGCAGGGCGTGCCCCACAAGGTACCCACATGGAAATCGCGCATGGCGATTCGGTGGACGGTAGCGCCGGGTTCCATCGCGGCCAACAGGTCGGCGATTTCTTCGTGCAAGGCGCCCAGGATGGCGAGACGTTTCATGCGCCCTCCTCTACGTACCCCAGCGCCGCGCTGGCCGCCGCCGCTTCTTTTTTCACCGCCGCCACGATCTTGCCGTTCGCCGACACATCGAAGCCGCCCGTCGCTCCCAGCGCCGTCAGCACCGCGCAGGGGCGGCCGGTGTGGTCATACAAGGGAGCCGACACCGCGCTGATGCCGCGCAGGTTCGTGTCTTTCACCGTGGCGCAACCTGCCGCGCGCACCTGGCGCCGCAGTCCGCCGATGGGATCGTCGCGGTCCAACAAGGCACGCAGGTCATCAGGCGACTCGGCCAGCTCGGCCAGCGCCATCTGCTGAATCGGCGCTTCGTCCAAGGCCCCCAGAAACGCGCGGCCCGTGGCAGACCACAGCATCGACAACACCGAGCCCACGCGCACATTCACGGTGACGGGAAGCGCCGGTTCCTCGAAGCGAACAATTGTCGGCCCCTTGTTGCCCATGACGGCAATAAAGCACGTGACGGCCAAGCTCTCGCGCAGGCGGATCAGCACGGGTTCGCTGATGCGCAAAGGGTCCGCCTGGCGCATGGCGGCCACGCCGACCATCAGCGCTTCCAGGCCCAGGTGGTACTGCTGTGTCGCGACCTCCTGATCCACCAGCCCCTCGGCGATCAAGCTCATCAGATAGCGGTGCACCTTGGCGGGGCTTTCGTCCACATGCGCAGCAAGCGCGGTCAGGCTGGCGCGGCCGCCCAGGCGGGCCAGCCCTTTCAGCACCACCATGCCGGTTTCGGCGGCCTGCACCCGTTGGCGGCGTTCGCGCGGGCGGTCAGCGGAGTCCAGTTCGGGGGTCGGGACGGTCGCTGTCGGGGACGCTTTGGTGGACGCGGCAGTGGCCCCTTTATTGGGCGACTTCGTGGACGTCTTGGTCGACGGCTTGGGGGGACTCATAGCGGATGCACTTCCTGCAAATAGGGTGCGCGGACGACGACGCGCCGCGAAATCGGCTCCAAGGTTAACCCCTCTTGAAAAATTACGCATTGCGTATATGATTTACGCAAAAGAAGGGATGCCATCAGGTCATCCCAAAATGGAGACAGCCGATGCGCACCCCGAATCGCCCCCTGAAACGCACTTTCCTGGCCGGCCTGCTGGCCCTGCCCTTGCTGGCCTGTGCCAACGCTTTCGCCCAACAGGCGCCCGCCAACTACCCGTCCAAGCCCGTGCGCTGGGTGGTGCCCTATGCGGCGGGTGGCGGGTCCGACTTTCTGGCGCGCAGCATCGGCCAGGGCTTGTCGGGTCGCCTGGGCCAACCGGTTGTGATCGAGAACAAGCCGGGCGGCAACACCGCCATCGCGGCATCCGAAACCGCGCGCTCGCCGGCTGACGGCTACACCATGCTGTCGGCCGACAACGGCACCCTGGTGTTCAACCCCGCGCTGTACAAGAAGCTGTCGTACGACCCCGTCAAGGACTTGGCGCCCGTCACGCTAATGGGCCGCTTTCCAATGATTCTGGTGGTTGGCCCGTCCATGAAGGTCAACACCGTGCAGGAATTCCTGGCCGAGGCCAAGTCACGCAAGGAAGGCCTGGACTACGGTTCCGCCGGCGCGGGCAGCCCGCACCACCTGGCCATGGAACTGCTGAAAGTGGAAACCGGCCTGACCATGACCCACGTGCCGTATCGCGGCGCATCGCCCGCGTTGGCGGACGTGGCGGGCGGCCAGATCCCCGCGATGATGGTCGACCTGGCCGCAGGCGCCGGCTTCATCAACGGCGGCAAGGTTCGCGCGCTGGCCGTCGCCAACCCGACCCGCCTGCCGCAACTGCCCGACGTGCCCACCTTCGCCGAGGTCGGCCTGAAAAACGTGGAAGCGTCCGCGCAAGTGGGCGTGGTGGTGCCGGCCGGCACGCCGCCCGCCGTCATCGACGCGCTGAACAAGCAGGTGGTGGCCACCATCAATGACCCGGCCACGCGCAAGCGCCTGGTGGACTTCGGCATCGAGCCGGTCGGCAACACGCCCGCTGAGTACGCCGAGATGCTCAAGGGCGAACGCGCCCGCTGGCAAAAGCTGATCACTGATCTGAAGATTACGCTGGACTAAGCGCTGCCATCAGCACCCGCGGCCTGCCGTTCACGCGGCAGGCCGATGCATCACGAATACACGGAAAGCATCATGAGCCAATCGCCCTCTTCCTCGCGCCCGTCGGGCTGTCCCATCGATCACGCGGCGCTTGCCGCGATGCAAAGCCCCACCGGCTGCCCCGTCAGCGCCCGCGCGGCCGAGTTCGACCCCTTTGGCGATGGCTACCAGCAAGACCCGCCTGAGTACGTGCGCTGGGCGCGCGAGCAAGAACCCGTGTTCTACAGCCCCAAGCTGGGCTACTGGGTGGTCACGCGCTACGAAGACATCAAGGCGATTTTTCGCGACAACATCACCTTCAGCCCCTCCATTGCGCTGGAAAAAATCACCCCCACCGGCCCCGAGGCCAACGCCGTGCTGGAGTCGTACGGCTACGCCATGAACCGCACGCTGGTCAACGAAGACGAACCCGCCCACATGCCGCGCCGCCGCGTGCTGATGGACCCGTTCACGCCCGAAGAACTCAAGCACCACGAGCCCATGGTGCGCCGCCTGACCCGCGAATACGTCGACCGCTTCGTCAACGACGGCCGAGCCGATCTCGTCGACCAGATGCTGTGGGAAGTGCCGCTGACGGTTGCGCTGCATTTCCTGGGCGTGCCCGAAGAAGACATGGACCTGCTGCGCCAATATTCCATCGCGCACACCGTCAACACCTGGGGCCGCCCCAAGCCCGAAGAACAAGTGGCCGTGGCGCATGCCGTGGGCAACTTCTGGCAGTTGGCCGGCAAGATCCTGGACAAGATGCGCCAGGACCCGTCCGGCCCCGGCTGGATGCAGTACGGCTTGCGCAAGCAGCAGACGCATCCCGACGTCGTCACCGATTCCTACCTGCACTCCATGATGATGGCCGGCATCGTCGCCGCCCACGAAACCACCGCCAACGCATCCGCCAACGCCATCAAGCTGCTGCTGCAACACCCCGACACCTGGCGCGAAATCTGCGAAGACCCCGACCTGATACCCAACGCCGTCGAAGAATGCCTGCGCCATAACGGCTCGGTTGCGGCGTGGCGCCGCCTGGCCACGCGCGATGTCGAGATCGCCGGCGTGCCGATCCCGGCAGGCTCCAAGCTGCTGATCGTCACGTCGTCCGCCAACCACGACGAAGGCCAGTTCAACGACGCCGACCTCTTCGACATCCGCCGCGAAAACGCCAGCGACCAGCTCACCTTCGGCTACGGCTCGCACCAATGCATGGGCAAGAACCTGGCCCGCATGGAAATGCAGATCTTCCTGGAAGAACTCACGCGTCGCCTGCCGCATATGAAGCTGTCGGAGCAGTCGTTTACCTATGTGCCCAATACCTCGTTTCGTGGGCCGGAGCATCTGTGGGTGGAGTGGGACCCGAAGCAGAACCCGGAACTCGCGTCGCCGGCATTGCTGAATGATCAGCACCCCGTGCGTATCGGCGAGCCGTCATCGCACGCCATCACGCGGCCCGTCGTCGTGCAAAGCGCGGTCGAAGCCGCTGACGGCATCCTGCGTCTGCGCCTGGTGTCGCCCGATGGCAAGCCGCTGCCGCGCTGGACGCCGGGCTCGCATATTGATGTGGAATGCGGCGACACGGGCTTGTCGCGCCAATATTCCTTGTGTGGTGATCCTTCGGAAGCCGGTGTATTTGAAATTGCCGTGTTGAAGGAAACAGAAGGCCGAGGCGGTTCCGCGTGGATGCACGCGAACGCGGTTGTCGGCGCACGCCTGCGCATCCGGGGGCCGCGCAATCACTTCCGCATGAATGAAGCGGCCAACAAGCTGATCTTGATTGCCGGCGGCATCGGCATTACCCCTATCAGCGCCATGGCGCGACGCGCCAAGGAACTGGGCCTGGATTACCAACTGCATTACAGCGGGCGGTCACGCGCCTGCATGGCGATGTTGGACGAGCTTGCCGCGCTGCACGGCAAGCGCCTGCATGCTCACGTCAAAGACGAAGGCACGCGTGCGGATTACGCGGCGCTGCTGTCTCAGCCGGACGCCGGCACGCAGATTTATGCCTGTGGTCCGCAAGGCTTGCTGGATGCGCTGGCGGCCTGTTGCGCGGCGTGGCCCGAAGATGCGCTGCGCGTGGAACATTTCCATTCCACCTTGGGCACGCTGGACCCGTCCAAGGAACAGCCGTTTGAAGTCGTGCTGAAGGACTCGGGCATCGTCATCAACGTGCCCGCGGATCAGACCTTGTTGACCGCGCTGCGCGGCGCCAATATCGACGTGCAAAGCGACTGCGAGGAAGGCCTCTGCGGATCGTGCGAGGTGCGCGTGCTGGAGGGGCAGATCGACCACCGCGACGTCGTGCTGACGCGCGCGGAACGCGACGCGAACAACAAGATGATGGCGTGCTGCTCGCGCTCGTGCGGGGGTGGGAAGGTGGTGTTGGAGTTGTGACGATCAACTGATCGCTTCCGCTACCAACCGCTTCTACGTGGATACCATCCTTTAGGAATCGGATTGCTACCCATTATCTAGTTCGACCATCCCGCCTTCGGGATTCGCCTGCGCCGTCACCTCGGCGCAGGCTTTTTTATGCCTTGTCGGCTAGTAAAAAAGGCGGTGTACATGCCGCCAGCAGGGAAACCACGCAGGCGGCAAACGCGCAACCCGCGTGCTAGCGTGCCTTACGCGGGCGTCATCGCAGCCAGCAACAGATGTATCGGAAGACTCGATCTGTGGGGAGCTGAACATGATGAAGAATCTGGCCATCTTCTTTGACGGCACGTGGAACGAACCCAACGACCGCACCAACGCCTACGAGCTCTACAAAGCCGCCCCGGAAACCAGCACGCAGGAAACCCTGTATATCGAAGGCGTCGGCACGCAAGGCCAAGGCCTGTGGGCCGCCATCGACAAATTCCTGGGTGGCGCATTCGGCGCCGGGCTATCCGCCAATATCCGCCACGGCTACCAATGGCTATGCCAACGCCAGGAAGCCGGCGATCACATCTTCCTGTTCGGCTTCAGCCGTGGCGCGTACTCCGCCCGCAGCCTGGCCGGCATGGTCCGCAAATGCGGGCTGCTTAAAAGCCCCACTGACGACAACGTCGCCGAAGCCTATGCGCTCTATCGCGACGATTGCCATCCGTCTTCCATCGAAGCGCTTTCGTTTCGCACGCAATTTTCGCGCGACACCGACCTGCATTTTGTGGGCGTCTGGGACACGGTAGGCAGCCTGGGGATACCCGTCGGCGGCATTTCGTTTCCCGGGTTTTCCAAGTTCTATAACTTCCACGACACCGAACTCAGCAATCATGTCCACCATGCTTATCATGCAATTGCCACGAACGAATATCGCGAGCCATATTTTCCGACCTTGTGGACGCGGCTGGTTAACTCCGAGCCCCGTCCTGCGGACAGACCGGTAGAGCAGCGCTGGTTTATTGGCGCGCATTCGGATATTGGGGGTGGGTATCGGGACGGGAGTTTGCAGACGCTGCCGGCGGCTTGGCTACAAGAGAAAGCGCGGTACGTCGGGCTTGAAGCGGGCGTTCCGCAGCGGGTATCCACGGACTACGACCAGTGTCATCCGCATGACTCGTATAAGGAGTTCACCGAGAAGGTGCTGATTCATGTAAAGAAGCGAGCGCGGCTTTGGGATGGCGCGACGGTGTTGAACCTGACGGTGGATGAACGGTTGGTGAAGCGCCTGGAAAGGAATGCGGAGTACCTGAAGGAGTTTCCGGATTTCAAGGAGGCGGTGGCAGGTTTGCCGGTGGGGCGAAGCTAGACCACCACTTCACCGTCCGTATAAAAAAAACCCGACGATTTCTCGTCGGGGAATCCCTGCACACACAACACAGCTTGCTCAGTTCGAATACACCTTGATCTGGTCGCTTTTCAGCACGTCCGGGGTCAGGTTCTTTTCAATCCAGCCCATCGACGTGTCTTCCACGCCCGGGGTTACCAGCTCCGCCGGCACGATCGTAATGTCGGCAAGCACCTTGAACGGATATTTGTCGCTCTTCTTGGTCACGCCGAACAACTGCGCTTCCAGGGCCTGGCCGTCGGCGCGGTGCATTTTGACTTCGCGGCCGTAGCCTTTGAAGTTCACGTCGTGCATGGCGGCGGCCACTTGTTCCACGGTGGGCCAGGCACCGCCGTTGTCCTTGATGGCTTTTTCGTAGCCGGCTTTCAGGCCTTGAAGCGCTTGCGCCATGTGGTAGACCGAATAGATCGGATACGCGCCCGTCTTGTCGTGGAATTTCTTCACGAAAGCCTGGTGCTGCGGGTCGTCCTTGGTTTCCGGGTGCAGGAAGTAGTGGTCGCCGCGCGCGCCGACGTAGACGCCTTCGGGCAAGGCGTTGCCCAGGCGTTCCAGCGAGCTTTCGGCCAGCGACAGCACGAAGGTGGAGTTCTTGAACAGGTTGCGTTGCGAGGCCTGGCGCACGAAGTTGTCCAGGTCGCCGCCCCACGAAGTGGACACGATGACGTCGGGGCGCAGGGCTTGCAGGCGGCTGATTTCGGTGGAGAAGTCGGCGGCGCCGAACTTGGGGAACATCTCGGCCACGACCTTCACATCAGGCTTGAACTTCTTCAGGGCGGCCATGAAGATGTCACGCGAATCGCGGCCCCAGGCGTAGTCCTGGTTGACGATGGCAATCGTCTTGAAGTCGGGCTTGACCTTCATCAGGTACAGCACCTGCGCGACCATTTCCGTGGTGGCGTTGGCTTGGGTACGCACCACGTACTTGTACTTCTTGCCTTCCAGGGCCTTTTCCGTGCCGCAGTCCCACATCACGTTCAGCACTTTCAGGTCTTCGGCGACGGGGGCCACGATGTTGCAGTTGCCGCTGGAAATGGCGGACAGCATCACGCGGGTGCCGCCTTCGGCCAGGCGGCGGTATTCGGACAGCAGCTTTTCACCGCCGCCGCCTTCGTCGATGTAGCTGGGCACGATCTTGACGCCGTCGATACCGCCCGCGGCGTTGAGATCCTGGATGAGGATTTCGGCCGCATCGCGGGCGGGCACGCCGAACACCGAGGCCGAGCCCGACAGGAAGGTCGAGATGCCGATGTTCAGTTCCTTGGGCTTGTCGGCTGCGCTAGCCAGGGCCGCGAAGCCGGACAGCACGGTGGCGCCTAACAGGGCGGCGAGTCTTGAGGTTTTCATGGTCTTGTCTCCAGTGTTGTAGTCGGGTCTATGCCCTTAGAAAACGATGGCGTCGCGCAGGCTGCCGCCGGTGGCGAGGTGATCGAACCCCTCGTTGATCTGGTCCAGCGAAAATGATTTGCCCATCATCCTGTCCACCGGCAAGCGGCCGGCTTTGTACAGATCGATGTAGCGGCCGATGTCGATGGCGGGCACGCCCGACCCCAGGTAGCTGCCGCGTATGTCGCGCTCTTCGCCCACCATCTGCGAGAGCGACAACGGGAAGCTGAACTTGGGGTTGGGCAGACCCGACGTCACGGTGGCGCCGCCGCGCCGGGTCAGCTTGTAGGCGGTCTCGAACGCGGGCACGGCGCCCGCCATGTCAAAGCCGTAGTCCACGCGGCCGCCTGCCAGGTCGAACAGGTCGTCGTCGGTCTTTACCTGCTTGGGGTTGACCACGTGGGTGGCGCCCAGCTCTTTGGCCAGGGCGAGTTTTTCGTCGCTGAGATCGACGGCGACGACGCGCCGCGCGCCTGCCGCAACCGCCGCCAGCAAGGCCGACAAGCCGACGCCGCCCAGCCCGACGATGGCGGCGGTGTCGCCGGCCTTGATGCGCGCCCGGTTCAGCACCGCGCCCGCGCCGGTCAGCACGGCACAGCCGAACAGCGCGGCCTCGCGGTGGCTGAGTTCAACGTTGACCTTCACGCAGGAACGACGCGACACCACGGCGTATTCGGCAAAGCAGGACACGCCGGTGTGGTGGTTCAGGTATTCGTCGCCGATGTGCAGGCGGCGGTCGCCACCCAGCAAGGTGCCTTGCGTATTGGCGGCGGCGCCGGGTTCGCACAGCGCGGGGCGGCCTTCCATGCAGGGGTTGCAGCAGCCGCAGCTGGGCACGAACACCATGGCCACGTGATCGCCGGGTTTCAGATCGGTAACGCCAGGGCCGGTCTCGACCACTTCGCCCGATGACTCATGCCCCAACACGATCGGCACGCCGCGCGGGCGGTCGCCGTTGATGACCGACAAATCGGAATGGCACAGGCCGGCCGCCTTGATGCGTACCAGCACTTCGCCCGTGCCGGGCGGGTCCAGTTCGACCTCGGTAATGGCCAATGGCTGGGTCTGAGCGTAGGGGCCAGGCACCCCTACGTTACGCAACAACGCCGCTTTGATCTTCATACCGTGCGTCCGCCGTCCACGGGGAACTCCACGCCGGTGATGAACTCCGCCGCGTCGCTGGCCAGAAACAACGCCGCCGCCGCCACGTCCGACGGCTGGCAGAAGCGGCCCAGCGGAATGGTGGACACGAACTTGGCGCGGTTCTCGGGCGTGTCGGGCAAGCCCATGAACAGTTCGAACATGCCGGTGATGCCCATCACAGGGCAAATCGCGTTGACCCGGATGCCGTCGGGGCCAAGTTCCACGGCCATGGACTTGGACAGCACGTTGACCGCGCCTTTGGACGCGTTGTACCAACTGAGGCCGGGGCGCGGGCGGATGCCGGCGGTGGACCCCACGTTCAAAATCACGCCGCGCTTTTGCTTGCGCATCACGGGCACCACGGCCTGCGCCATGTGATAGATGGACTTCACGTTGATCTCGAACATGCGGTCGAACATGGCCTCGTCCACGTCCAGCATGGGCTGGTTCTTGTGGGTGATGGCGGCGTTGTTGACCACGATGTCGACCGACCCGAATTGCTCCAGGCACATGCGCACCACGTTATCGATGTCGGCGCGGCTGGACACGTCGGCCTTTACGGCCAGCGCGGCCGCGCCCACTTCGCCGGCCACGCGGTCGGCGGCTTCCTTGTTGATGTCGGCGATGACGACCTTGGCGCCTTCCTTGGCGTACAGCTTGACGATGCCTTCACCGAAACCGCTGCCCCCGCCCGTGACGATGGCGACCTTACCCTGCAACTGACTCATGACTGGACTCCGTAGATGGCGTGGCGATCATTCGCCGTAGAACTGGATCAACGTTTTCGTGGTGCTCATTTCTTCCAGGGCGATAAAGCCCTTCTCGCGCCCGTGGCCGCTTTTCTTGACGCCGCCAAACGGCAGTTCAACGCCGCCACCCGCGCCAAAGCCGTTGATGTAGACCTGGCCGCATTTGATGGCGCGCGCCACGCGCTGCTGGCGTCCGCCGTTCTCGGTCCAGACCGCGCCCAACAGGCCGTAGTCGGTGGCGTTGGCCAAGCGGATGGCGTCGGCTTCGGTGTCAAAGGGCAGCGCCACCAGCACCGGCCCGAAGATCTCTTCGGTCAGCAGGCTGCTGTCATGCGAGGGCGCGGAGAACAACGTGGGCTTCACGAAGTAGCCGCCCTTGGGCACGCCATCGGCAATGCCGCCTTCGGCCGCCACAGTCAGGCCGTCGGCCAGGCCCTTGGCGATGTAGCGGTTCACGCGGTCGAATTGCGCCTTGTTGACGACGGGGCCGCAGGTCAGGTCCATGTCGGGCGTGCCGGCGCGCACCTTGGAAAATTCATCGGCCAGCGCCTTCATGAACTCGGCGTAGACGCCGCGTTGCACCAACAGGCGGCTGCCCGCCGTGCAGGTCTGGCCGGTGTTGTGGACGATGCCCTTCACGATGGCGGGGATGGCCGCCTTGGTATTGGCGTCATCGAACACGATGTGCGCCGACTTGCCGCCTAGCTCCAGCACGCACTTGACCGCGTTGACGGCGGCAGCCTGCTGGATCAGCACGCCCACTTCGTTCGACCCGGTGAAGGTGATGAAGTTGATGTCGGCGTGGCGCGACAGGCTGGCGCCCGCCTCTTCACCCAGGCCCGTCACGATGTTCAGCGCGCCCGCCGGAAAGCCCACTTCCAGGGCCAGTTCGGCCACGCGGATGATGGACAGGCAGGCGTCTTCGGCCGGCTTGACCACGCTGGCGTTGCCCATGGCCAGGGCCGGCGCCACGCTGCGGCCGAACATCTGCGCCGGGTAGTTCCATGGAATGATGTGGGCGGTGACGCCCAGCGGTTCGCGAATTAGCTGAACCGAATAGTCCTTCTGAAAAGGAATGGTCTGGCCATGGACCTTGTCGGCCGCGCCGCCGTAGAACTCGAAGTAGCGCGCCAACACGGTGATGTCGCCGCGCGCGGTGGACATGGGCTTGCCGGTATCACGCGATTCCAGCTGGGCCAGTTCTTCGTGGTGCGCCAAGACGGATTCACCCAGACGCAGCAGCAGGCGGCCCCGCTCCAACGCCGTCATGTGGCCCCAATCGCCATCCAGCGCGGCGCGCGCGGCCTGCACGGCGGCATCGACGTCGGCCTGCTGGCCGCGCGGAATGGTGGTGAACACCTCGCCGTCCACGGGCGACACCACGTCGATGGTGCGCCCGTCCCGGGCGTCAACCTGGCGGCCGTTGATAATCATCTGCGTCATGCAATGTCTCCGGTAGTCAATTCAAGGTGATCGAGCCGCGCTCGATCGTCCATATCTGGTCAGGGATGCCGCCCAGCAGCTTCACGTTGGATTCGGTGATGACCACGCACAACTCCGGCTGCAATTCCTTCAGGCGTTCCAGCGCTTCGGTGTAGTCGCGCGCGAGCTTGGGGGCCAGGCCCTGGAAGGGCTCGTCCAGCATCAGCAAGCGGGTGCCGACCATGATGGCGCGCGCCAGCGCCACCATCTTTCCCTGGCCGCCCGACAAGGCCGAGCCCGAGCGGCCCAGCATGGGTTCCAGTTGCGGCACCACCTTCAAGACCGTCTGGAGTCGGGCCGCGATGTCCGTCTTGGACTGGCCTTGCACCTCGCAAGGCAGGTTCAGGTTTTCTTGCACGGTCATGGTGGGGAAGATCACGCGGTCTTCGGGCGCGTAACCCACTTTCAACGCGGCGCGCTTGTGGCCGGGCATGGCGCTGAGGTCGGCGCCGTCAAACATGATCTTGCCCGACTTGATCTTGGTCAGGCCCATGATGGTGCGCAGCAGCGTGGTCTTGCCCGCGCCGTTGCGGCCGACGATGCCGATGGTCTTGGACGCGTCGAAGCTGGCGCTGACGTCGCGCAGGATGCGGTTGCCGGCCAGGTCTACGTTGATGTCGGATAGGTTCAGCATGACTCAGGCCCCCAGCACTTCGCTTTTGATCTGCGGGTTGTTCAGGACTTCGTCCGGCGTGCCATCGGCCGCCACCTTGCCCGCGATCCAGGCGGCCACGCGCGTGGCGTAACGCGACACGATGTCCACGTCGTGCTCCACGAACCAGCTGGTCACGCGGCGTTCGTCCAGCGCATGCATCACGGTTTCCATCAAGGCGAATTTGTCTTCGGACGCCACGCCGCTGGTGGGCTCGTCCATGATCAACAGCTTGGGGCGCAGCGCCAGCGCCATGGCCACATCCAGCAGCTTGCGCTTGCCTTCGGGCAGTTCAATGGACGCTTCGTCGGCTTCGGGCAAGAGGCCCACCAGGTCCAGCGTGGCGTCCACTTCCTTGTCGTCGATGGTGCTTTCCAAAGAGCGGAACCAGCTCAGTTCCTTGTTGCGGCGCGCAGCGGCAATCTGCACGCACTGGCGCACGCTGTGCTCGGTGAACAACTGCGGCAGCTGGAACGAACGGCCCAGCCCCAGGCGCACGATCTTGCGCGGGGCCATGGCCGTGACGTCGCGCCCGTCGAAGTACACCTTGCCTTTGGAGGGCGCCAGGTAGCCGGTGCAGATGTTGATGAAGGTGGTCTTGCCCGCGCCGTTCTGGCCAATGACGGCCAGGCGTTCGCCTTCATGCAATTCAAAGTTGATGTTGTCGGCCGCGATCACGCCGCCGAAGGACAGATGCAGGTCGGTGGTTTGAATAAGAGGTTTCATTTTCAGTTCCTGGCCGGCGATTGCGTAGCGGCGGAAACACGCGCCTGCAAGGCGGCGTTGGCGCCGGCTCGGGCCCGAGCTTGGTCGCGTTTTTTCGTGGCGACGCGCTGCATGATCTGGCCGACAAAGCCGGTGGGGAACATGAAGATCACCAGGATCAGCGTCAGGCCCAGCAAGAACTGCCACAGACCAGGGAAGTACGCGGCCGACACCAGCTTCACGGTTTCAAAACCCACCGCCCCCAGGAACGCGCCGGCGGCATGCCCGGCCCCACCCAGAATCGTGATGAACACGAATTCGCCCGACCGCAGCCACGAGCCGATTTCCGGCGTAACCAGGCCCTGCATCAACGCCAGGATCGCACCTGAAAACCCCACCACCACGGCCGACAGCAGATAGCCCTTCCACATGATGAAGTAAGCGGAAAACCCCAGGTACTCAATGCGCGTTTCGTTCGTCTTGATGGCCGCCAGCGCCTGGCCGCTGCCCGACCGAAAATAACGCTGCACCCACCAGGCCAGCACCAGCGATACGACCAGCGTCAGCACCAGCAAGGCGCGTTCGAATGCATCGCGCTCCATCAGCACGCCAGCGATGGCGGGCCGCACGATGCGCATGCCGTCCGAGCCGCCTGTCAGGGTGTAGAGCTTGCCCAGCAGCGCAAACAACACCATGCTTAGCGCCAGGTTCAGCATGCCGAAGAAGATGCCGCGATACCGCACCACGAAGAGGCCGATCACAATGGCGGCCAGGAAGCTGGCCACGATACCGGCCAGTATCAGCACCAGCGCATCGGCGCCCGGCATGGCGCGCGCCAGAAAGGCCACCGTGTAGGCCGAGATGCAGGAATACATGGCGTGGCCGAACGAGATCTGGCCGGCGCGGGCCATCACCGACACGCCTAAAGCGGCAATGGCGTAGGTCAGGCCGATGACGATCGGCGTGATGGTCCACGAATAGGTATAGCCAAGCAATAGCGTGGCCAGCGCGGCCACGAGGCTGAGTACGACGACTTTCATCAGATCCTCCGGGCTTGGGCGACGGTGAACAAGCCATGCGGCCGGATGATCAGCACCAGCACCATGATGATGTACGGCACCGCCACTTCAAGTTCAGGCGCGGCGTAGACGGCAATGGAGCGCATGACGCCAATCAGCAATGCGGCAATCAGCGCGCCGGTAATCTGCCCCAGGCCCGCCGTGGCGACGACAGCGAACGACAGCACGGTCATGTCGGTGCCCGCGCCCGGCACCAGCGACGTGGTGGGCGCGGCCATCGCGCCGCCCAGCGCGCCCAGAATGGTCGCGATCACGAAGGTGACGTAGCCGATCTTCTTGGCGTTGATGCCCAGCGACGTGGCCACTTCACGGTTGTGCGTGGTGGCCACCGTCTGCTTGCCCAGCTTGGTGTGGCGCAGGAAGAATTCCAGGCACACGTAGGCCAGCACGGCGGTCACCGGCACCACCACCAGTTGGTAAGTGGTGTAGGTGATGTCACCGATTTCGATATTGCCCAGGCGGTTGACGACTTCGCTGGCGCTATAGGGCTGCGCGCCCCACAGCAGGCGCTGAATGTCTTCCAGCATCAGGAAGCCGCCAAAGGTGATCAGCAGCTTCAGAATGGGGTCGTAATTTTGCGCACGGCGGATCAGCACGAATTCCATGATGCTGCCCAAGGCCAGGCCCACCGCGATGGCGGCCACGAACAAGGCGGCGAACAGCAGGAAGGGGGAATCGGTCTTGGGCGCCAGGAACATGACGAGGCTGGCCGCGGCATAGCCACCGAAGGCGTAGAAGGCGCCATGGGCGACATTCAAGATGCCCATCACGCCGAACACCAGGGTTAGTCCCATCGACACCAGGAACAGCAGACTGGCGTACGCCACGCCATCCACCAAGGCGAGAGGCAGTAGATCCAAGGTCAAGCGTCTTCTCCCAATCCGCTAAGCACCTGCCGCGCGGGCGATGCGTTGCCTTGGCAACGTGCGTCCCCAGCACGGTGGTACGGGCATGTCGCCCGGGACGCGCATGGCGCGCCCTTGTCTCGTTATGGACCTTGCCGTGCCTGTTTCCGATGCAATACGGATCAGGCCGGAAGGCGTTTATATGGACGGGTGTGATGGCTGGCAATGCCCGCTTTTCGTACTCGTCCGATGTGGAAAAGAAGTATAGGGATGCGCGTTTTCAGCGCCTATTTATCTTTGTGCAAGCCGGGTTTCACAAGCGATAGAGTGGCCGTTGAAGGCGTGCTTATCGTCTGCGGGTTTACCTGGATCGCTGCCAAAGGCGCCCGCGTCTGGTAATTGGGGATGATGCGCAGATGCGGCTCGTCGGGCAATTGCACATAACGGCCTAGGCCATCCGGCGTAAGCGCCCCCACGTCCATACGGGCCAGCGCGGCGCCGTTGGCGTCGTCGATGGCGATACGCAGCGCGGGTGGGTTCAATCCATAGGATTCGTCCGCATGCGGGTTCAGGATGCGGTCGCTGCGCGCGTGCGAGAACAAGTTCAGAAAGTCGGCAGCGTCGAAGTTGGCGGCGGCGGGCGTCGCTACCCAGCCTTGCGCGCCGCGTTGCAGCGTCAACGTCTGCTTTGATGCCTGCGCGGATGCGGGGATCTCCAAGGTGATGCGGGCCGCTTGCTCCGCGTTCCAGGCATACAGGCGCGCGGGCTTGCCGGTATCGTCGTGCAGATGCGTGTGGCCGCCATGCATGGCGGGCGACTCCCCGGCTTCATGCCACTGCCACGCCGACAGCGCCACCCCAGCCGCCAGCAGCATTGGCCACGCAAGGCGAAGGCAATGCCGACGGCGAAGGCCACCGCCTATGCTCGCCGCGTTCATCGCCCCGTTCATCGCCGCCTCCACCACAGCAACAAGCCCGTCATCAACGCCAGCAGCGGCAAGACCACGGTGCTGGTCCAGAACACCGTACGCATCTGGCGGTTGGTAAGTTCGACGCGGCGGTTCTCATAATGGCGCGGGCGGATCGTCAGCAAGGCGTCTTCGCCAGCCAGCAGCGTGACCGCGCTGGTGAAGAGCGCGCCGTTGCCCAGGGTGGCGAAATGGCGGTTGGTCGCAAAGTCGCTATCGCCCGCCACCAGCAAGGTCGGCCGCGCCGATCCGTCCGCGCTGGCGGCTTGCGCGTTGCGCGTGGCCAGCGCCATCAGGGTGTAGCGCGACCCGGGCTGGCCCGGCAGATGCGCCTGCGCGGACGTCTGCGCCAAGGGCGTCACGGTCACGCCCGGGGGCAGGCTGTCGCCCGCGGGCTCCAGCACAGCCGCGCCGGGAAAAAAGCTTAATGACAGGCCGCGCGTCATCTTGTGGCGGGTGTAGTCGCTAACCGCCGGGCTACCGGCGTCGTTGCGATAGTGGCTGCCCGGGTCCACCAACGCACCGGCAGGCCGCGCAATGCCGAAGTCGGCCAGCAAGGCGTCCAGGCCATGCTGCGTGTCGGGCTCCAGCAGCAGCAAGGTCTTGCCGCCAGCAGCGGTCCAGCGGCGCAGCGCCTGCGTGTCGTCCGCGCCGAAGGGCGTGCGCGGGCCGGCCGCCACCACCACGGCGCAGGCCGGCAGCGCTTGCGCCAGGCTGCCCGCGTTCACGGCGCGGGTGCCAAAGCCCAGCGTCTGCAAGGCATTGCGCGCCATCGCCATGCCGTGCTGCTCATGCACTTCGACACGCGCCACCAGGTTTTCGTCGTCGCCGTGGTCTTCCAGATCGTCCAGCGACGTCAGGCTGTCCAGCATGGCTTCGCGATGCCCTTGCGTGAAGCACACCGTTTGCGCGCCCTGCTGGCTGATGCGGATCAGTGCGTTGGTGAAGTCGGTTTCGGTGCCGCCGTTGATCGTCATTTTGCGGCTGTCGGCGGCCAGCACCGCGCTGCCCGCGAACTGGATGCCGGCTTCGCGCGCCTCGGCCGGGCGCAGCGCCGGGTCCACGCCGCGCACGCGGATCAGCGGGTTGGCGTGCTCGTACTGGCGCAGCAGTTCCAGCGCATCCACCATGCTTTTGTTGCGCAGGTCGTAGAACCAGGTCACGTCCACAGGCTGCTTGATCTGGCGCGCCACCTCCAGGCTTTCGGGCGACAGGCTGTAGAGCCGTTGCGCGGTCAGGTCCCAACGGCCCAGATGTCGGGATGCCCACAAGTTCAGCGCCAGCAGCAAGGCCGCTACCGCCAGCACGGGCAGCCATAGCCACAGCCGTCTGCCCGCGCGGCGCAAGCCGGGGTGGCCGTTCATCGCAGCCTCCAGCGCTTCAGGTTGACGGCCGCGATCATCAGCGCCAGCACCGCCACGCTGGCAAGCGTCACCGTGGCGGGCCCAGGCAGCACGCCGCGAATAAAGTCCACATGCTGCGCCGACAAGGACAGCGCCTGGAATAACGGCGACAAGGCCGGGAAGGCATCCAGCGCGGCCGGGTAATCCATGAACCACAGCAACACCAAGATGCCCCAGGTGGCGCTGGCCGCCACGATCTGGTTCGAGCAGGCGCTGGACACGGCAATGCCTATCGCCAGGAACAGCGCGCCGTACAGGAACACGCCGATGTAGCCGCCCACGATGGGTCCGTAGTCAGGCTGCCCATACCAGGCCAGCGGCAGCACGGCGGCGCTCGTGCCCGCCAGCATCAAGGCCAGCACGGTCAGCCCCGCCGCGTACTTGGCTGCCACCAGCGTTGCGTCCGACAAGGGCAAGGTCAGCAGCAATTCCAGCGTGCCTTGGCGCGCCTCTTCCGCAAACGCGCGCATGCTGACCAGCGGCATCACCAGGATCAGCAGGATGGTCATGTTGTGAAACGCCGTCACCATTTGCCCGGTGCTGACGAAGAACAGATTGAAGCTGAACAGGTAGCCCGACAGCGCCCAGAACACGGCCACCACCACCAGCGCCACGGGCGAGCCGAAGTCGGTGCGCAGCTCTTTTCGGTACAAGGCAAGAAAGCCCTTCATGCGCGCCTCCGCAACACCGGATCATTTGGCGCCAGCGCCGCCAGCAGGCGGGTTTCGACGGCGTCGCGCAAGGACAGCACGGCGCGCACCTGGGCATGCGCCAGCACAATGCGCAGCACCTGGTCGCACACGGCGCCTGGCTGTTCACCACCACTGGCGGTGTTCCAACTGATGCGCCACTTGCTCAGCCCGGCGTCCAGCACCGTGGCGTCCACCGCGTGCACGCCCGGGCAGGCCGACAAGGCGGTATGCAAGGCCGCGTGGCCCGACATGGGCAAGGCCAGTTGCAATTGCAGCGCCGACTGCGCCTGGCCCAAGGCTGCGTCTTCCACCAGATGGCCTTGGCGCAGGATGGCGATGCGGGTGCACAGGGCTTCCACCTCTTGCATGAGGTGGCTGCTGAACACCACCGCGCGCCCTTCGGCGCAGCGGCGGATCATGGCGCGTGCTTCCACGATCTGCACCGGGTCCAGGCCGTTGGTGGCTTCGTCCAGCAGCAGCACGGGCGGATCATTCAGCACGGCTTGCGCCAGCCCCACCCGTTGCCGCTGGCCCTTGGACAGGCGGCCGATGGCGCTGCCGGCAACGGCTTGCAAGTCGAAGCCGTCGATGGCGCGTTCAATGGCCTGGCGACGCGCGCGCGCCCCGCCGGCCACCTTTACGCCCGCGCCAAACTCCAGGTACTGCATGACGGTCAGCGCGTCGTACAGCGGCGCGCGTTCGGGCAGATAGCCGATGTCCGCATTGCCCCGGCCTGGGGCGGGTTCCTGGCCGCGCACGGTGACGCGGCCACTGTCGGGGGTGTAGAACCCGGCCATCAGGCGCAGGGTGGTGGTCTTGCCGCTGCCGTTCGGCCCCAACAGGCCCACGATTTCCCCGGGCGCCACGGAAAGGCTCAGGGAATGCAGGACCTGCCGGGGCCCGAACGACTTGCAGACCTGATGCAAAGCAACAGCCGGCTGCATGGGATGCCTTGGGTCGAAGTGGCGGGGTCGGGATTGCCCGGGTCGGTGTTGGGGCCAGCGCCTTAGTCAAAGACCTTGGTCTTGGCGTTCTGCGCATGCTGCTCGGCGTCGTGGCTATACCAGAGCTGCCCCTGGCGCGCATCGCGTATCTGCTTGAGCCGGTCGATAGCCTGCATCGACGCCGCCGTGTTCCAGGTGATGCCCGGAATGACGCCGGCCTCGTTTTCAGCGGTATAGATGGCGTCAGCCGCCAGCAGCACCGTGCCGGTATTCTTCAGTTTCACTTGCAAGGACTGGTGGCCCTGCGTGTGGCCCTTGGTGTCCAGCAGCACGATGGTGCCGTCGCCAAACAGGTCGAAGTCGCCTTCCACCTGGATGAAGTCGTAGTCGCGCGTGGTGTCGAAGTCTTTCATGACATAGGCGGCGCGCTGGAATTTTTCGGGCCACCAGGCGGCGCGCAGCTCGGCTTTTTGCACCACATGCTTGGCCTTGGGGAACATCTTGATATTGCCGGCGTGGTCCAGGTGGAAGTGCGAATACACCACGTACTTCACGTCGCTGACGTCAAAGCCCGCGGCCTTCAACTGGCGGTCGATGACTTCGTCGCGGCCCTGGATGGAATTGAAGGCGCCGCACAGGCCCTGCCCCCAGTAGTTGGCGCAGTTGCCGTCGGCGGTGGCCTGGTTCATGCCGGTATCGAACAGGACCAGCCCGCGCGGATGCTGAATGACATAGGCGGGCACGGGGATCTTGATCTTGGTGCCCACGTCGACCATGGCGGTCATGAAGCCTTTGTCCAGCTCGATCTTGCCCACGGACAGCTGCATCAGCTTGACGTCGGGCGGCGCATCGGCGGCCTGCGCGCCCGCCCCCGCCATGATCGCCATCGCCCCCAACACACCTGCAACGCTCTTCCAGCTCTTGCTCATTGTCGTCTCCTCGAACCAACATGGATGACCGCCACCACGTGGCAACGGTCGATAGCAAGCCACCCGGTGTGTCCCGGATTTCTTTCGATAGGGTTTTGCTGTGCGGGGTTGATGGCGCGGCGGATCGGTTCGCCGACCAGGACGGCATCTGACGGCCGTTTTCTCTGTTGCGCACTCTGACGCAGCACCGCGTGGCTGCCAATTAAGGATTTATTAAGCTGGGCTTCACGGCGGCTGAACGGGTAGCAACCCTAGTCGCTATTCCGGCCCCAAGACGCGGCCTGAGTAAAATTCGAGCGTCTCCCCTCCGCCCACCCGCCATGCTCCGTCCCTATTCGCTGTTGACCGGCGCCTTGACCCTGGCCGCCATACTGGCTTGCGGCGCCGCACAAGCCGCCAGCGGCCCCTGCCCCGAAGCTGCCGGCATCGTGCGCGCCGTCTACAACAACACCGACAAGCCCGACGCCCAAGGCCGCATTCGCCTTGCGGAAGGACACGCCATCGTCACGCTCTCCGATGCCGATGTAGGCGCGCCGTTTGCCGTGGCCTGCAAGGTCTGGCCCGCCAACCCGGATCTGTTGCTGGTGGCGGTGCCCTTGATGCAGGACACGCCCGACCCCGAGAACGGCCACGTTGGCGACCTGGACGTGCTGGTGCTGGACAAGCAGACGCTAGAAGTGCGCCAACGGCGCAGGCTGGTGGACCTGATGTCGGACGATGCCGTGCGCATCGTCGGGCTGGCGTTCGACACGGCGCGCTATGACGTGGCGGCCGACCAGCGCGCCTTCGGCATCCGGATCGAACGCGAGGGCGCATCGCGCGCCAACCCCTTCGACGAGACCAGCCTGCGCCTGTTCACCGTGCATGCAAACGAATTGCGCCTGGTGCTGGACGGCATGATCGTCAACCACTCGTCCGGCGAATGGGACACCACCTGCGCGGGCGAATTCTCGGAAATCGCCGTCAGCCTGGCGATAGGCGACACGCAACGCCGTGGCTACCGCAACCTGATCGCCACCGAATCGTACTCGGCCAGCCGCGCTTCGGTGCAGCAAGGCGGCTGCGAGGAAAAAACCATCAAGCAAGGCAAGACCCGCCACACCCTGTCGTTTGACGGCAAGCGCTACCGCATCCCCAAGGCGCTGCGATCCATGGATCGGGATACCGCTGGATAAGCACGATTTATATCGCTGGTTTCTGAAAAGGCCGGCATCAGCCGAGCATGCTCGATAACGTCCCGCCTTCGATGTTCAATATTTCTTAGTCGTCCTATAGCCATACCCTGAATCGCTGTCCAAGATGTGCCGCATGACGCACTCAATGGGGGGCATCGTGAGTCACAAACACGACTTTCGATTCAGCTTTGGCATCGTAGGCGGCATGGACTTTGAAGTGGTCGAGTTCACCCTGGACGAGGGCTTGTCCGAGCCCTTTCGGTTGGACCTAGCTCTGGCCAGCCATGAATCATCAGTGGACTTCGGCCTGGTGCTGGATCAGGCAGCGTTGCTGACCATCTGGCATCAAGGCATCCCGGTACGCTACGTACACGGCGTGGTCTCGCGCTTTGAGCAAGGCACCACCGGCTTTCGCCGAACCCGCTACCGCGCCACCGTCGAACCGCTATTGGCACGCGCGGGGCTGTGTTCAGACTGGCGCATCTTCCAGCACCTGTCCGTACCCGAAATCCTGCAAGCGGTGCTTAAAGAACACGGGGTCCTGGACTACGAACAAACGGTCACCCACGAACATCTGCCCCGCGAATACTGCGTGCAGGCGGGCGACACCGATCTGTATTTCCTGGAACGCCTGGCGCGCGAAGAAGGCTTCTTCCATGCCTTTCATCATCATGCCAAAGGCCACCGCCTGGTCCACAGCGACCGTCTGCATATCCACGGCAACATCGACGGCGGCCCGGTTCAGTACCAGCCTGCACCGGGTGGCGACCAAGCCGAACCGGCGTTGCGCCGCTTCACCTACGCCGAACAGGTACGCACGGCCCGCCAAACCCAACGCGACTACACCTACACGCACCCCAGGTACACGCAGGAACACAGCCGCGATGGCGTCAACCTGGACCACCAGCATCGCCACTACGAACGCTATGACTACCCGGGCCGCTACAAACGCGACGAAGCGGGCATACCGTTCACCGAGAACCGCCTGCGTGGGCTACGGCGCGATGCGCGCGTCGCCACGGTCGAAGGCGATGACCCGCGCCTGGTCCCGGGCTTGTCATTCGAACTGGAAGGCCATCCGCGCAGCGACCTGAACCAAGGCTGGCGCCCGGTACGCATGCGTCATCATGGCGTGCAGCACAGCAGCCAACAGGAAGACGGCGCCGATGCACAGCAAGGCACGCGCTATGCCTACACGGCAGAGCTTGTCTCCAAACATACGGAATGGCGTGCCGAGCCGCTGCCCAAGCCGCGCATCGACGGGCCTCAAATTGCCACCGTGACCGGGCCCAAAGGCGAAGAGATTTATTGCGACAGCTACGGGCGCGTCAAAGTGCAGTTTCCCTGGGACCGCCTGAGCCGCCACGACGAACACAGTTCGTGCTGGATCCGGGTGTCGCAAAACTGGGCCGGGGCGATGTGGGGGCACATGGCCATTCCGCGCATCGGACAGGAAGTGATCGTGAATTTTTTGGATGGCGACGTGGACCAGGCTGTCATCACGGGCCGCACCCATATGGCGCTGCAACTACCGCCTTACGAACTGCCCCGCCACAAGACGCGCATGACGATCAAAAGTCAGACCCACAAGGGCGAAGGCTACAACGAACTGCGCTTTGAAGACGAGCGCGATCAGGAAGAAATTTTCGTGCATGCGCAGCGCGATCAGAACATTCACATCAACCACGACGAAACCACCTTCGTGGGACACGACCGCAGCGAAAAGATCGAGAACGACGAAACGATCGCCATCGGCCGCGACCGCCGCGAAACCGTCACCAACGACGAGCATGTGAATATAGGCCAAGACCGCCGTCACAGCACGGGCCAGGACGACTTCCTGAACGTGGGCCGCAATCACACCATACATACGGCCAAGGACCGCACGGAAGACGTCGGCAACAGCCGTCGCGACAAGACGGCGGCCAACCACTGGACCGACATCGGCGGGTATGCCGAAACGAAGATCGAAGGGTACGACCTGCTTGAAGTGGGCCAGAAGATACACCGCAAGACCACCGTCTACGAGTTGCAGACCGGCGAGAAAGTGATCTTCAAGGGCCCTGGCGGCACCATCACCATCGACGGCTCGGGCATCACGCTGGATGGCGTCGAAATCAAGATCAAGGGGCCCCTGAGCCAGAGCAGCTCGGGCAGCGGCAGCTCACTCCAGATAGCGGGAATGCCCGCCGTGTCGCGCGACGTCGACCCGGCGGATATTCCGTTGTCAGAGTAAGGAACCGCGCAGGAGTTCATCGCAGTTCGAACCTGGGAGTAAGACGTCATGTTGATCAGCGCACCCTTCCTACGCGCCGTGCTGCAAGCCGAAGACGCGGAGAGCAATGCCTACTGGAGCCTGGGTGAAAAATCCGGCAAAGGCGCCTTTCCTGTCAGCCACCAGTTTGGCTGGCACGGCGGCGTTCACCTGGTGGCGCCGGGGTCTCCACAGAATCCTGAACCGGTGCGGGCGATTGCGGATGGCGTCGTGGTGTATGCCAGGGCCAGCGACAAACCTAAACCTGCTATCGATTCCGCCACACCGTCCAATGACCCCTTGATGTACTACAAGGGCTGGACCAGCAACGGCGTCTTGGTCCTGAAGCACGACACCGAAATCGGTGAAGGCGTCAGCGTCACGTTTTATTCCATCTATCAGCACCTGCACGCCTTGGAAAAGAACGCGGGCACAAAACTCGCCTTGAACACGGGCGACAAGGTCTACCGCAAAGAGGCCATCGCCCAGGCCGGCTACATCTACGGCGAACCCCACCGCATCCACTTCGAAATCGTGGCCGACAAGGCCAACGTAGAACGCTTGCTGGGCCGTAGCACGGGTGAACAGAAAAGCAAGGAAGGCCGACGCGACTGCGTCTGGGGCGATATTCATTTTGTGCTGCCGGCCAATACCCCGCTGTACGACACGAACCCTCGTGAGTTTCGAAGCACCTATCTCACCCGCTTATTTCAATCCGGGCAACCGGGAAGCAATGATCGCCCCGATGCCATTGCATCCTTGTTCGGCACCACCCCGGATCAGTTGTGGAAGATGAACCGCAAGTCCATTAGCGGCGCGAAGCGGGAGGGGGACGAGAAGACGTGGTTCAACTGGGTAACCGGTGCCCACCAGAATATGTTTGATCTACCCACCCCTAGCGCAACCGAAAGAACGATCTACGTGCCTGGGGTATACGGCGCACTGGCCGACCGCTTTCCTTCCGGTTCAAATCCCGACCATTGGGCGAACTGGCATGTACCGGTGGCGGCACGGACGACAGCAGAGCTAATCATCAGCATCAGCGAACAGCGCGGAGTTTTCACGGTCACTGCCCGCAACCGGCAGGGCAAGGTAACCGGCATCTTGCAAGGCGCCGCCGAGAAAAGCGAGAGTTCGTACGAGCTTTACAACACCGCCGTCAAAAACTATCCAGGTTGCCCCAGCGCGGGCTTTGAAATGCTGCGCTTTGGCCGTGTGCTGGGTCCTGATGCACCAGCGCAAAGCGATCTGTATAACGGCCGGCTGCCGCATATCCGCAGAGTCCGGCTGTCTGATGGCAGCATATTTTTTGTTGATCTGAATGCGGCGGGCGTTCGCGTCTACAGCGACGCGGACTTTCCGCACTGGCAAGGCTGGACGTTTATTGATGACGACCTGGATGGGAATAGCCGGTGTGATTCCGGCACGCTGCTGAACCTGATTGAGCCGTTGAAACCCACGCCGCATCCGCTACCGCAGGTGACAGGCGTCATAGGCGACGCGATCCACAAGGTGGCGACCGGCGCGCACGCCTTGATGCAATACCAAGACCGCCTGGCACGCGCCACCGCCAAGATTCGCACCGCGCAGGTGTCAAAGATGTTGCGCCGCTGTGTGGTGAAGATACCTACGGAATGGTCGCGTGATGATTTTGATCAGCGATGGAGTTGGTTGAAGGTCGACGACCCTGATCAACGCCCGGCGAATGTGTTGAGGACGAGTGAGTGCCTTAGCGATGAGGCGTATGGCAGGCTGAAGCGCCATCACCTGGCGCTGGCGTTTTGGGAGGAGGCGCAGGGGAAAGGCTTGGCATTGGATAGGGTGCATTACCACTTTCATCCGTTGCAGTTTATTGAGGAATTTAAGAAGTGTGGGTGGCTGAGCGCGAAGGAAATGGTCCAAATGCTGCCAGCCATCGGTTTGGGACTGACATATGAAGATGCGCTTTCAATCATTACTGTGGGGCAACACCGACAAGACAAATATGTCGTGCCCGCCGGGATGCACAGAGCTCTTAACCTGATTCGCAGGAAATACTATTTAGAAACTCCGATCCGGACAGCCCATTTCTGGGGGCAAATAGTGCAAGAGACCGACGGGTTTCAGTCGGTAAGAGAATATGCAAGCGGCGCAGCTTATGAATACAAGCCGGGCACCGGCAACACTGAGGACGGCGATGGACCACGATTTCGCGGAAGAGGCGTCATTCAGCTAACGGGACGAGCCCATTATGGACGATACGAGAAATATCGCCGAAGGAACGTAACGCACGAACCCCATCAGCTTTTGCTTGAAGAAGATGCTTATTCTGCATGTGACGCGTCCGGTTTCTACTGGATCGCAGAAAGAACTCGGGATCGGATTCCAACCCCCCCGGGCAGCGCCAAAAAATACAGGTGGTTGCCAGATGGCCTAACCAATATAAGTACAAGAGCAGATATAAAGAATTTCCAAGACTTGAGCGATGGCACACATATCGCCGCCGATGTATTGAACGTCACCTTACAAGTAAACAGAGCGGCATCACATTTACAGAACAGAATCAAATATTTTTCCCATGCGTATCAGGCCATATCGGACGACGTTCCTATCAACCTTCCAGAGGGAAGCATTCGACCATGATTAAATTAATGGCTACCTTGATGCACTTAGGTATCATCGCATTTTCTTCAAATTCGAATGCCTCTAATTCCAGAGCTCTGTTTGACCTGTCCTCAGCTTGCGGATACTCAGTGCAATCGAGTCGACCGCTAGTTATCCAAGCCGATAAATGCAGATTTTTTTATGAAGATAAGGTGAATAGCCCCGCCTTCTATGGAAGCCTTAGATCGTTCAAGACAAACGAAACCCCTTCTCCGGACTTCGTGCTACTTAAATACGTAAATGGCCGATTAAAGTCCTTAAGAGAAGATTATTACGACAACGCCCGTGACACAAAGCAGACCATTATAAAAAGGCGACACTACTCATTCCCCAGAAAAAACAATCGAGACACCACAATAATTACGCGACTTCAGGTCGACTATCTCAAAGAATCCCCTGACGCCACTGAACTGGAATCGGTTGAAGAGATATATGACTGCTGGGATGGCGTGGCTTACGGCACAACCTTTGGGGTTCAATACGCGCTCTGTTCCCTGGTCGGTCACCACAAAGATCCGCTCTTTTCGACCGCGCGCTGGCAATATCAAGTAATCAAAAGCCTCAAAATCCAATAATGACCATCCTTGAATCCAGCTTCAGCCGCCCCCCGCCCCAGCAATCGATGCCCCCCACCACCACTGGATAACCACCATTTACAAGCCGATTCGTCTCTGTGCATGCTGCCCTGTTGATCCGGCGTAGACCGGGCGCAACATGGAGACGACATGCCTAGTCAGGAATCCCTGCATACCGCCCACATCCGCGAGATCGAACAGGTGGGCCGGGGCCGGCCCACACAGCGCGACGCGCATGTGGTGCGCAGTTGGCTGCGCTGCCTGGATCAATACCGGCTGGACCCCGCGCAGGCTTGCGAAGCCTATATCGTGCCCGATGGCAGGTTGCGAGAACACCGCCAGCAATCCGAAGCACTGATCCGCATCGCGCGCAGCGGGCTGGACCATCTGTTCCGGCAGGTGGCCGGGCAAAACTACGTGTTGCTGCTGGCCGACCGCCAAGGCGTCACCGTGGAATTCCTGGGCGACCCCGCGCAGACGTCCAAGCTGCGCAAGGCGGGCCTGTACCTGGGATCGGAATGGTCCGAGCCGCGCGCCGGCACCTGCGCGGTGGGCGCCTGCCTGGAGACGGGCGAGGCGCTGACCATTCACCAGACTGACCACTTCGACAACACCCACACCCCACTGTCCTGCACCGCCGCGCCGATCTACAACGCCGACGGGGAACTGGCCGCCGTGCTGGACATTTCCTTGTTGAGTTCACCCAGCCTGAAGACCAGCCAGAATCTGGCGCTGCACCTGGTCAACAGCACGACGCGCCGCATCGAACTGGCCAACCTGATGGCACGCACGCGCAACGAATGGGTGCTGCGCTTTGCGCGGTCGCCCGAGTTTTTGGACGTGGATCCGGAAGCGGCAATATCACTGGACGGCGCGGGCCGCATCCTGGGCATGACGCATTCAGGCGCCAAGCTGCTGGCGCGCGCTGCCGGGCTGGACTGGCGCCAGCCGGCGGGCCTGATCGGCCAACCGGTTACGCGCTTCTTTGACGTGCAGTTGGACGACCTGCCCCAATACACGCGCGGCCATGCGCCGCAGGACCGCCTGATCGTCGCGCGGGATGGCAACGCGCTGTTTGCGCACGCCATTGAACCGAACCGCAGTGCACGCGGCGCCACGGTCGCGGTGCGCGGCACCCCGTCCGCGCTACGCGGGCTGGACGGCGGCGATACCAGGATGGCGGCCTTGCAGGCGCGCGCCGCCAAGCTTGCCCGGCAAGGCCTGCCTATCCTGCTGCAAGGGGAAACCGGGGTGGGCAAGGAATACCTGGCGCGCGCGATTCACGAAGACAGCCGGCGACCGGGCCGCTTCGTGGCGGTGAACTGTGCCGCCATTCCGGAATCATTGATTGAAAGCGAGCTGTTCGGCTATCTGCCGGGCGCTTACACCGGCGCTGCGCCGAAGGGCCGCAAGGGCCTGATCGAAGAGGCCGACGGCGGCACGCTGTTCCTGGACGAGATCGGCGATATGCCGCTGGCGCTGCAAAGCCGACTGCTGCGCGTGCTGGCGGAATCCGAAGTGACGCCCATCGGCGCGAACGCACCGCGCGCGCTGCGCTTGGCGCTGGTGTCGGCCTCGCATCGCGACCTGGGTGCGCTGGTGCGCGAGGGACGCTTTCGTGAGGACCTTTACTACCGCGTCAATGCCGCCACGCTGACCGTGCCCGCGCTGCGCGAGCGTCAAGACCTGGACTGGCTGATCGCACGCATGCTGGCGCGGCACCAGGATGAATCCGGCGCGCCCGTGCTGTCGCCGGCCGCGTTGCTCGCGTTGAAGGCGCATGCGTGGCCGGGCAACATCCGCGAACTGGCCAACGTGATCGCGGTGGCCGCCGCGCTGTGCGAACACGGCGTCATCGAACCGGGCGACCTGCCCGAAGCGCTGGCCCCGGGCGGCGTCGCGGTGTCGGCCGAGGAAGCGGCGTTGCGATCCACACTGGACAGTTGCGCGGGCAATGTATCGGAAGCCGCTCGGCGGCTGGGCCTGGACCGTTCCACCGTGCACCGCCAGATGCGGCGTTACGGGCTGGGTCCGCGCGGGCGGCGCTAGGGCTTTCTGCACTGCCGGTTCCTGGCGTTGCTGTCCGCGACCAGGCCGTAAACTTGCCGCGCCGCCGCCAGTTAGCGCGCTTGGCCATGCCTGGCCGCAATTTGCCGCGCCTCGCCTAACTTGCGCCTGCCCTCGACCAAGCGCCTCCCGCCACACTGCCGCGCCACAGGTGTGGCGTCGCGCCACGACGAATCGGCAGCGTATTCGCCCGTTCCCCTGCGCCACGGGCGACGCCGCGTCCTTCATAACCTGGCACGCCGTTTGCATACACAAGCTTGAGCTGCCACCGGCCGGCACAGGCCGGGGTTGCCTCGGACGCCCGCGTCCGCCCCCCCCACCACGCCCTCAACGGGCAAGGAGACAAGCTATGCAGACCGCCCCCGCCGACGCCGCTTTGGACGCGGTGCTCGCCCGTCTGAACACCGCGCTGGGCAACAAGGACATGGCCGCCATCGCCGGCCTGTTTCACGACGAATGCTATTGGCGCGACCTGGTGCTGTTCAGTTGGAACCTGCGCACCTTCGAAGGCCATGCGCAGATCCACGACATGCTGACGCAACAACTGTCGCAGGTGGAGCCGGTGCGCTTCACGCGCGACGAACGTGAAGCGTCGACCGACGACGGCCGCCTCTTGCAAGGGTGGCTGCACATCGACACCAATCTGGCGCGCGGCTATGGCCACATCCGCGTGAAGGACGGCAAGATCTGGACGCTGCTCACCACCATGTCGGAACTGAAGGGCCACGAGGAACCCAGCGGCACGCGTCGCCCCTTGGGCGCCGAACACGGCAGCCGCCGCGAGCGCCAGACATGGCTGGAAAAGCGTGAGCAGGAAGCCGCCGAACTGGGCTACACGACGCAGCCCTATGT
Organism: Achromobacter spanius; assembly: GCF_003994415.1. Taxonomy (NCBI): domain Bacteria; kingdom Pseudomonadati; phylum Pseudomonadota; class Betaproteobacteria; order Burkholderiales; family Alcaligenaceae; genus Achromobacter; species Achromobacter spanius. The sequence continues at coordinate 5,843,141 of NZ_CP034689.1, forward strand.
GCTGATCATCGGTGGCGGGCAAGGCGGTATCGCGCTGGGCGCGCGGCTGCGTCAATTGAACGTGCCCACCATCATCATTGAAAAGAACGAGCGCGCGGGCGATAGCTGGAGAAAGCGCTACAAGTCCTTGTGCCTGCACGACCCGGTCTGGTACGACCACCTGCCCTACATCCCCTTTCCCGAGAACTGGCCCGTGTTCGCACCCAAGGACAAGGTGGGCGACTGGCTGGAGATGTACACCAAGGTGATGGAGTTGAACTACTGGACGTCCAGCGTCTGCGAATCGGCGCGTTACGACGAAGCGAAGAAAGAATGGGAAGTCACCGTGCTTCGGGAAGGCAAGCCCGTGGTGCTGCGGCCCAAGCAGTTGGTTCTGGCCACCGGCATGTCGGGCAAGCCGAACGTGCCCCGCTTTCCCGGCCAGGACGAATTCCAAGGTGAACAGCAACATTCCTCGCAGCACCCCGGCCCCGACGCCTATCGGGGCAAGAACGTGGTGGTGATCGGCGCCAACAATTCTGCGCACGACATCTGCGCGGCTCTGTGGGAAGGCGGCGCCAACGTGACGATGGTGCAGCGCTCGTCCACGCACATCGTGCGCTCGGACACCTTGATGGACATCGGCCTGGGTGGCCTGTATTCCGAGCAGGCGCTGGCCAACGGCATGACCACGCGCAAGGCCGATCTGACATTCGCATCGCTGCCCTACAAGATCATGGCGCAGTTCCAGATTCCGCTATACAACCAGATGCGCGAACGCGACGCCGAGTTCTACAGCAAGCTGGAGAAGGCGGGCTTCATGCTGGACTGGGGTGACGACGGCTCGGGCCTGTTCATGAAATACCTGCGACGCGGCTCGGGCTATTACATCGACGTGGGCGCCTGCGACCTGATCATCGACGGCAGCGTCAAGCTGCAATCCAATACCGATGTCAGCCACCTGGCGCGCGACGCCGTCGTCTTGAAGAACGGCGTGACCTTGCCGGCGGACCTGGTCGTCTACGCCACCGGCTACGGCTCGATGAACGGCTGGGCCGCCGACCTGATCAGCGCGGAGGTGGCGGACAAGGTCGGCAAGTGCTGGGGTCTGGGGTCGGACACCACCAAGGACCCCGGTCCCTGGGAAGGCGAACAGCGCAACATGTGGAAGCCGACCCAGCAGGAAGGGCTGTGGTTTCATGGCGGCAACCTGCACCAGTCGCGGCACTATTCGCAGTATCTGTCGCTGCAACTGAAGGCGCGGCACGTGGGGTTGCCGGTGCAGGTGTACGGCATGCAACAGGTGCACCACAAGCGCTAATCGGCGTTGACACTTCTGTCGCAAGCGGCCTCCCGGCCGCTTGCACCCCGCCGATCCACAAGGTAAATTGTTGACAATCTAGCGTTTCCATAGCGCTTTAACCCGATCTCACCCCCACAAATCGGACCGATTGTTGACACCATGAGCAAAGTGCTGACCCTGCCGGGCGCTGCGCCCGGCGATGGCGAGACCTTGTCGGATCACATTTTCAAGAAGATCCAGGCCGCTATCGTCAAGGGCGAGATCGCCCCAGGCAGCAAGATTTCCGAGCCCGAGCTTGCGCGTATCCACGGCGTCAGCCGGGGTCCGCTGCGCGAAGCGCTGCATCGCCTGGAAGGCCAGAGGCTGCTGGTGCGCGTGCCGCATGCGGGCGCGCGGGTGGTGTCCTTGTCGCCGCAGGAATTGTCCGAGCTGTATGAGATCCGCGAGTCGCTGGAAGGCACCGCGTGCAGGCTGGCCGCCGAGCGCATGCCGCCGTCTGAAATCGCCGAGCTGCGCGAAGTCTTGCACGCGCATGAACGCGATGCCGCCTTTCAAGCCGGCGTGGGTTACTACCAGCAGGAAGGCGATTACGATTTCCACTATCGCATCGTCAAGGGCAGCGGCAACCAGATGCTGTTTCGCATGCTGTGCGACGAGCTCTATCAATTGGCGCGGATGTACCGCATCCAGTACTCGACCACGCCCAACCGCCCCCGGCAGGCCTACGCCGAACACCACCGCATTCTTGACGCCATTGCCGACGGCGATGGCGAGCTGGCTGAAATCCTGATGCGCCGCCATATCCGCGCGTCACGTATCAACATCGAACAACAGATCGCGCAAAGCACGTTGCAGCGCACGGAGGCATGATGAACCACTCGTACCGCAAGACCCTGCCCGGCACCCGCCTGGATTATTTCGATGCGCGCGCCGCCGTCGAAGCCATCGCGCCCGGCGCCTACGCGGGCCTGCCCTACACGTCGCGCGTGCTGGCTGAAAACCTGGTGCGCCGCTGCGATCCGGCGATGTTGACCGATGCGTTGAAGCAGTTGATCGAACGTCGCCGCGACCTGGACTTTCCGTGGTTTCCGGCGCGCGTGGTCTGTCATGACATTCTGGGCCAGACCGCGTTGGTGGACCTGGCGGGGCTGCGCGACGCCATCGCCGAGAAAGGTGGCGACCCGGCCAAGGTGAACCCGGTGGTGCCGGTGCAGTTGATTGTGGACCACTCACTGGCCGTGGAATTCGACGGCACCGACCCCGACGCCTTCGCCCGCAACCGCGCGGTGGAAGACCGCCGCAACGAAGACCGCTTTCATTTCATCGACTGGACCAAGCAGGCCTTTCGCAACATCGAAGTCGTGCCGCCGGGCAACGGCATCATGCACCAGATCAACCTGGAGCGGATGTCGCCGGTGATCTACACGCAAGACGGCGTGGCGTTTCCCGATACGCTGGTCGGCACCGACAGCCACACGCCGCACGTGGACGCGCTGGGTGTCATCGCCATTGGCGTGGGCGGCCTGGAAGCCGAAAACGTGATGCTGGGCCGCGCGTCGTGGATGCGTCTGCCGGACATCATCGGCGTTGAACTCACGGGCCGCGCGCAGCCGGGCATCACCGCCACCGACGTGGTGCTGACGCTGACCGAATTCCTGCGCAAAGAAAAGGTCGTGGGCGCGTATCTGGAGTTCTACGGCGAAGGCGCCGCCAGCCTGACCTTGGGCGACCGCGCCACCATCTCGAACATGGCGCCGGAATACGGCGCGACGGCCGCGATGTTCTCGATTGACCAGCAAACCATCGACTACCTGCGCCTGACCGGCCGCGAAGACGAACAGATTGCGCTGGTGGAAACCTATGCCAAGACGGCGGGCCTGTGGTCCGACAGCCTGGCGACCGCCGAATACGAGCGCGTGCTGCGCTTTGACCTGTCGACCGTGGTGCGCACGCTGGCCGGCCCGTCCAACCCGCATCGCCGCCTGCCGGTGTCCGACCTGGCCGAACGCGGTATTTCCGGCGTGGTGGAAAACGAGCCGGGCTTGATGCCTGACGGCGCCGTCATCATCGCCGCCATCACCAGCTGCACCAACACCAGCAACCCGCGCAACGTGATCGCCGCCGGCCTGCTGGCACGCAACGCGCGCCGCGCCGGCCTTGCCCGCAAGCCCTGGGTGAAGAGCTCGCTGGCGCCCGGCTCCAAGGCCGTGCAGTTGTACCTGGAAGAAGCCGGGCTGCTGCCCGATCTGGAAGCCCTGGGGTTTGGCGTGGTGGCGTTTGCCTGTACCACTTGCAACGGCATGTCTGGCGCGTTGGACCCGGTGATTCAACAGGAAATCATCGACCGCGATCTTTATTCCACCGCCGTGCTGTCCGGCAACCGCAACTTCGACGGCCGCATCCATCCGTACGCCAAGCAGGCGTTCCTGGCCTCGCCCCCGTTGGTGGTGGCCTACGCCATTGCCGGCACCATCCGTTTCGACATTGAACGCGACGTGCTGGGCGTGGACGCCAGCGGCAAGGAAATCCGCCTGAAAGACATCTGGCCCAGCGACGAAGAGGTCGACGCCATGGTCAAGGCGGCGGTCAAGCCGGAACAATTCCGCAAGGTCTATGCGCCGATGTTCGGCATTCAGGAAGACCGCAAGGCAGGCGTCAGCCCCTTGTATGACTGGCGCCCGCAAAGCACCTACATTCGCCGTCCGCCGTACTGGGAAGGCGCGCTGGCGGGTGAACGCACGCTGCGCGGCATGCTGCCGCTGGCGGTGCTGGGCGACAACATCACCACCGACCACCTGTCGCCGTCCAACGCCATTCTGATGGACAGCGCGGCAGGCGAATACCTGCACAAGATGGGCCTGCCCGAAGAAGACTTCAATTCCTACGCCACCCATCGTGGCGACCACCTGACCGCGCAACGCGCCACCTTCGCCAACCCCAAGCTCTTCAACGAGATGGTGACGAACGACGACGGCACGGTGAAGCAGGGATCGCTGGCGCGCGTGGAACCGGAAGGCCAGGTGATGCGCATGTGGGAAGCCATCGAAACGTATATGCAGCGCAAGCAGCCGCTGATCATCGTGGCGGGCGCGGACTACGGCCAGGGCTCGTCGCGCGACTGGGCGGCCAAGGGCGTGCGGTTGGCGGGCGTGGAAGCCATTGTGGCCGAAGGGTTTGAACGCATCCACCGCACCAACCTGATCGGCATGGGCGTCCTGCCGCTGGAATTCAAGCTCGGCGTGAACCGCAAGACGCTGGCGTTGGATGGCACCGAAAGCTATGACGTGATCGGTGAACGCAAGCCACGCGCCGACCTGACGCTGGTGATCCACCGCCGTAACGGCGAGACGGTGCAGGTGCCGGTGACGTGCCGCCTGGATACGGCGGAAGAAGTCTCCATCTACGACGCGGGCGGCGTGCTGCAACGCTTTGCGCAAGACTTCCTGGAAGCCGAATCCGTGGCGGGCGCCACCAAGAAGGCTGGCTGATTTTCATTTGGACAGGCGGGTGCCCACGCGCCCGCCGCCTTCAACATTCCAGACATCAGGACAACCCCATGGCCCATGCTCCCCAGACGAAAATTTCCGCCACCTACATGCGGGGCGGCACCAGCAAAGGCGTGTTCTTCAAGCTTGACGACCTGCCCGAATCCGCGCGCGTGCCAGGCCCCGCGCGCGACGCGCTGCTGCTGCGCGTGATCGGCAGCCCGGACCCCTACGGCAAGCAGATCGACGGCATGGGCGCGGCCACGTCCAGCACCAGCAAGACCGTGATCATCGGCAAGAGCACACAGCCGGATCACGACGTGGACTACCTGTTTGGCCAGGTCTCCATCGACCAGCCGTTCGTGGACTGGAGCGGCAACTGCGGCAACCTGTCGGCCGCCGTCGGCCCGTTTGCCATCACCAACGGCCTGGTGGACCCGGCGCGCGTGCCCGACAACGGCGTGGCCGTGGTGCGCATCTGGCAGGCCAACATCAAGAAGACCATCATTGCGCACGTGCCCATGACCGACGGCGCGGTGCAGGAAACCGGCGATTTCGAGCTGGACGGCGTGACGTTTCCCGCCGCCGAGCTGCAACTGGAATTCATGGACCCGGCCGAAGACGGCGACGGCGGCTCGATGTTCCCCACCGGCAACCTGGTTGACGACCTGGAGGTGCCGGGCGTAGGCACGTTCAAGGCCACGATGATCAATTCCGGCATCCCGACCATCTTCCTGGACGCCGCCGCGCTGGGTTACACCGGCACGGAATTGCAGGACGACATCAACAGCGACGCCGCCGCCTTGGCCCGCTTTGAAACCATTCGCGCGCACGGTGCGCTGCGCATGGGCCTGATCGAAAAACTGGAAGACGCCGCCAGCCGCCAACACACGCCGAAGGTCGCCTTCGTTGCTCCGCCCAAGGCCTACGTGTCATCCAGCGGCAAGCAGATCGGCGCGGGCGACATCGACGTGCTGGTGCGCGCGCTGTCCATGGGCAAGCTGCACCACGCGATGATGGGCACGGCATCGGTGGCCATCGCCACCGCCGCGGCAGTACCCGGCACGCTGGTCAACCTGGCCGCCGGCGGCACCGACCGCGACAACGTCAACTTCGGCCACCCCTCCGGCACGCTGCGCGTGGGCGCGCAAGCGCAGTTGGTGGACGGCGAATGGAAAGTCACGAAAGCCATCATGAGCCGCAGTGCGCGGGTGTTGATGGAAGGGCGGGTACACGTGCCGAACGTCGGATTCTGAACCTGAATTGATCCCCTCCGGTTGCGAGCAAACACTCGCAACCCCCCTATTTACCGGGTTTTTAGGCCTCAAGGGTAGACGCCGCCGTCGTCTGTCCCTATACTTCTGGGCTGTTGTTATTCATCACCGGACCCTGACGATGCATCGTCATCCCAGGGCACCCGTCACACGGCTGCGCACAGCGGCCCGGCGCCAGCGCCGAAACACCACCACCCAGCCGCCAGGCTTATACCGGCGGCTGCGGAACAAAAACCTGCTTACCCAGCAGGACCATTGCTCACCGCATTGAGCTGCGCCTGCATCTAGGGCTTCGAGCTACGGCGTCGAATCACGCGTTCCAACTACGCGCTCGAACGACGTCTTCGTTTCCATGATGCGCCGGCCCAATGCCGCAGCAAGACACCATTACGGTGTGTCTTGTGTCTTGTCCACCCCGGGCTGCCATCCCCTGCCCGGGCGGGCAGGCACGTGATCGCGCGCGCGAAACGTACAAGCCCTGCGCTCGCGATCAATGGTGTTTCGTGCCTGGCCGTCTACGAGCAAGGACCTACACGATGCAAGAGAGTGTTTTCTTCCAGTTATCGGCCACCACGGCCATTTTGTTGCTGGCCGGCTTCTACGGCGCCACGTTCCTCATGTCGCTGTTCATTGGCGAAAAAAACGAGAACGTGGATGGCTTCATGGTGTCCAACAACGCGGTCGGTTTCGGCCTGTCGGCCGCCAGCATGATCGCCACCTGGATTTGGGCGGCGTCCTTCTACGCCAGCGCCACGTCCGGATTCAAGTACGGCTTGTCGGGCCCGCTGCATTACGGCTTCTGGGGCGCCTTGATGATTCTGTTCATCTACCCCTTCGGCAAACGCTTCAGACAACTGGCGCCCAAGGCGCACACACTGGCCGAAGTGATCCATGCGCGCCACGGCACGTCCAGCCAGATGATCATGGCGGTGTCGAACATTGTGGGCAGTTGCATCAGCCTGATGGTGAACTTCACGGCGGCAGGCGCGCTGGTGTCGATACTGAGTCCGCTTACGTTCATCCAGGGCGTGCTGATCGCCGGGCTGGGCGTGCTGACCTACACGCTGTGGTCGGGCTTTCGCACATCAATCATGACCGACTTCGCACAACTGGCGGCGATGATCATCGCCGCCGTCATCATCATTCCGCTGATCTTCTTCAACGCAGGCGGGCCAGACTTGCTGCAAGCCAACATGTGGCGCTTGAGCAGCGATCAGGCCGACTTCTATTCGACCAAAGCCATCCTGGAACAAGGCGCGCCCTACTTCGTGGCGGTGCTGGCCTATGCCATCGGCAACCAGACCATCGCGCAACGGCTATTTGCCGTACGGGAAGACCTGATCAAGCCCACGTTTCTGACGGCCACCATCGGGTATGGCGCAGTGGTGATCGGGCTGGGCATGCTGGGCCTGTTGGCCTTGTTCGTGGGGCTTGAACCCGCCAACGGCGACATGAACAACATCATTCCGCAGATGGCATCGACCTACCTGCCTCCGTTTGGCATCGCGCTGTTCTTCCTGCTGGTGGTGGGCTCGCTGTCGTCCACCGCCGATTCCGATCTGGCTGCGCTGTCGGCAATCGTCATGACCGACGTCTACGCCAAGAACCTGGCGCGCGGTCGCCCGGACCCGCGCCGCATGCTGTGGTGGGGACGCGCCACCATGATCATCGCCACGATGATTGGCGTGATCTTCGCAAGCCTGCGCCTGGACATCCTGGTCATGCTGGTGTTCGTGGGCGCGTTGTGGGGCGCCATCGTCTTTCCGGTGATCGCCAGCTTTTATTGGGACCGCGTCAACAACCGCGCATTCGTCTGCTCGGTGCTGTCCGCCGTGGCGCTGTTCACGATCGCGCGCTTTGAGCTGCTGCCCATGACAGGCGTGATCGCGGTGTTCTTTGAAATCTGCGCGGCCGTGGGCGGCGGCGTGGTGTTGGGCCTGATGACGTTCGGCTTCTTCGGTCGCACGGCCGCGATTGCCGTGGGCACGATTGGTGTCGTCGTCATGCTGCCCGCCTTCATCGGCAACTTGCGCGACTACATCGTGCTGTTGGCATCCCTGACGGCCTATGGCGCCAGCGCCATCGTGTGCGTGGCGCTCAGCCTGCGCAACCGCGAACGCTTTGATTTCACGCTGCTGGCAGACCGCGTGACGTCGTTTCATCACGAGCACGAGGTCATGTTGAAAACGCCGTCCTCAACGCTCGCCCCCGACGCCGCGCAATGATGCACCTGCCTCAACAACAAGGAGATTGATATGTGGTTGACCGCCTATTTTCTGATCTGGCCGGCGATATCCGCGGCCATTCTGGCGATCTTGTGCGTGACGCTGTGGAGGGATATCAGCGCGGCGAAGCAAAGCGGAAAGTCAATGATCTGACGCTGCGGCCAGCACCTTCAACACCGCCGCCCCCGTCGCGACCACATTGCCCGCGACGCTCAATTCCCCGCGCATGAACACCAGGCTGGACGTGGCGCGCAGCAACTGCCCGCGCACTTCCAGGAACTGACCCGCGCGGGCCGGCGCCAGGAAATGCGTGTCCAGTTGCACGGTGACGCACGGGCGGCGGTCCAGGGCTTGCCAGGCGATGGCGCTCAGGCCGTGGTCCAGCAGTGCGGTCAAAAGGCCGCCGTGCACCACGCCGGCGGGGTTCAAGTGATCGGCAGTCGCCAATAATCCGTACGCCCAGGCTTGCGCTTCACTGCGCATCCCTTCACTGCGAACCCCTTCACTGCGAACCCCTTCACTGCGACCCCCTTCACTGCGACCCCCTTCACTGCGACCCCCTTCATCCTGCACCCCTTCCCTGCGTACCCACAACGGCCCGATCAAGCCCGCGAATCCAGGCAGTGTCTTGCAATGCCAACCCTCGGCGGCAAGTGATTCGGCGGTGACGGGTGGCGGCATGGGTTCAGCTCCGGGTGGACAACAGTTGCGATAGCGTGTGCGCTTCGGCTTGCAGGTCCTTGGCCAATGCATGCGCGCGGGCGTCGTCCAATTGCTCGGCCAGCCCTGCCGCCACCAAGGAGTGCGTCATGCGGTTGTGGCTGTTCAGCACCGGCACCGCAATCACGACGACGCCGTTGATGTAGTGGTTGCGGTCCAGGCTATAGCCGTCGCGGCGCACGGCGTCCACGTCTGCTTTCCATTCGGCGTAGTCGGGCGCCTGGTCCCAGCGCAGGGCCTTGAAGCGGCGTTCCAGTTCTTTGTCCGATAGCTCGGAAAACGCGGCAACCAGGCGGCCCGTCGCGCTGATCAGCGCGGGAAAGCGGCTGCCCACGTCCACATGCAAGCGGAACGGCGCGGTGGAACGCGACAGCGCCAGCACCACCATGTGCTCGCTGCCCGCCACTTCAACGCCGATCGCCGTGACATTCGCGGCGCTGGAAATCTTGTCCAGCACCGGCTGCACCAACGCAGGAAACGGACTGCTTTCGATCACGCTGCGCGCCAGCGTCAGCATGCCCACGCCCAGGCTATAGCGCTTGGTGCCGGGGTCGACTTTCACCAAGCCCTCTTCCACCAGCACGCGAAGAATGTGCAGGCAGGTGCTGGTCACCATGCCGAGCTCTTGCGAGATCGTCTTCAAGGTCATTGCCTCGCCACCACGGCCCAGCAATCGCAGGATGGCAATCGACCGTGTCACCGCCGGCACGGCGCGCACGCGCGGCCCCGTGCCGGCAGCGGATTCCTGGGAACTGGCTTCACTCATCTGGCTCTCCGATTTTTATTGCGGCAAGCATACCTTGGGCGCGCTTTGGCCGGTGACCTCGAACCCGGCGTTAAATTGTATATATACAATCAATGGACGTTATTGACAATTTAAAAGCCGACGCGCATAGTCTGTTCAACCGCTTGCCGACCCACACAGGTACGACGACATGACGACGTTGACGCAGACCACTTCTTACGCAGACGCCCAGGCGCTCTGCTCTCCGGACAAACTTTGGGAGCTGTTCGACGGCAATCGTGATTGCATGAACATCGCGCACGAATGCATCGATCGACACGCGGGCAAAGACCAGCCCGCCATCATCCTGGTGCGGGCGGCGGGGGCTGATGAAACCTTCAGCTTCCAGCAGATTGCCGAGGCATCCTCCCGCTTTGCGCACTATCTGGTGGACCAGGGCATACGCCCCGGCGACCGCGTGGCGGTGATGCTGGAGCCCTCGCTGGCGTTCTACGTAGCGATGTTCGGGGCAATGAAGATGGGCGCGATCGCCGTGCCGCTGTTCACCCTGTTCGGTCCGGATGGCATCCGGCTGCGCGTGCAGGACTGCAAGCCCCGCATGCTGGTCACCAACGCGGAAAAGGCCCCCATGGTGGCGGCCGCCGACGACATGCGTGTCGTCATCGCGGACGACGGCTTCGTCGCTACGCTGGCGCGCTATCCCGCGCACTACGACTGCAACACCCTGGCCGACGACCTGGCCATCTACCAATACACGTCGGGCACCACCCGCGAACTGCCGGACGCCGTGAAGCACACGCACCGCGCGCTGGTCACGCTGATGCTGGCGGCGCTGTACGGCACCGGCGTGCGGCCGGGCGACCGCTACATGTGCCCGTCGTCGCCGGCCTGGGGCCATGGCTTGTGGCACGGCACGCTTGCCCCCTTGGCGCTGGGCGTGACCATCGGCGCCTACGCCGGCAAGTTCAACGCCGAACGCCTGCTGCAAGCCTTGCAAGAGCACGGCTTCAACAACATCTCGGCCGCGGCCACGCACTACCGGATGATGCGCAACTCCGGCGTGGCCGGCCGGTATCGCTATCAGCTCGACAAGCTGTCCTTCACCGGCGAGCCCATCGACAGCGAAACGTCTGCCTTTGTCGAAGCCACCTTTGGCCGCCCCGTATGCAGCATGTACGGCACCACCGAAATCGGCGTGTGCCTGGTGAACTATCCGGGCGCGTCCGACTTCACGGTCAAGCCGGGGTCGCTGGGCAAACCCGTGCCGGGCTTGCGCGTGGAAGTGCAGGACGCCAGCGGCGCGCCCTGCCCGCCCGGCGTGACGGGCGAACTGAAACTGTGGCGTCGCGACGCCTGGGTCGCCACCAAGGACCTGGGCCGCGTCGACGAAGACGGCTACTTCTGGCATGGCGGCCGCGCCGACGACGTCATCATATCGGCCGGCTGGACGATGAGCGCCGTCGAAATCGAAGACGCCATCCTGAAGCATCGCGACGTGACAGAAGCCGCCGCCATCGGCGTGCCCGACGCCTTGCGCGGCCAGGTCGTGAAAGCCTTTGTGGTGTCGGCCCGCCCGGGCGACGACGCCTTCGTGGAAGAAATCCAGAACACCGTGCGCAGCCAATTGGCCCAGCACGAGTACCCGCGTCAGGTGGTGTTTGTGCCTGAACTGCCCAAGACGCCGGCCGGCAAGATCCATCGCCGAAAACTGCGCGAGCAAGAGCTTGCCACCGCTGCCGCATCAACCCCCGACACCCCGAAAGCCGCGCCCGCCGCGCACGTCTGACCCATCCCCAGGAGACATCATGTTGACCAAGACCAAAACTGAACGTAGTTTCCCGACCATCACCGAACGCGGTCTGGACGAACTGCGCGCGCGCATCGGCGTAAAGATCGGCGCCACCGCCGAACCGTGGTGCTACGAAGCCACGCGCGACAACATCCGCCACTACGCCCACGGCATCGGCGACGACAACCCCCTGTGGTCAGACCCCGAGTACGCCGCCAAGACCCAGCATGGCGGCATCATCGCCCTGCCCAGCTTTCTGTTTTCCACGAGCCGCATCGTGTCGGGCTACGTGGGCGGCCTGCCCGGCGTGCACGCCATGTGGTCGGGCGCCGACTGGACCTGGCACAAGACCGTCAAGCGCAACGATGTGATCTCCACCGAAGCGCACCTGAAAGACCTGATCGAACACCAGACCCGTTTCGCGGGCCGCGCGATCCAGCAGATCTACCACGTAGACTTCTTCAACCAGGACGGCGACAAGGTGGCCGAGGCCGATAGCTGGTGCTTTCGCACCGAACGCGATCACGCCCGCGAGCAAGGCAGCAAGTACAAGGAAGTGCGCGCCCGCGAACCGCGCCGCTACAGCCCCGAAGAAATCAAGGAAGCGTACAAGCTCTATGCCCAGGAAGAAGTGCGCGGCGCCACGCCCCGCTATTGGGAAGACGTGAAGGAAGGCGAGGAACTGCCCGTGATGTTCAAGGGGCCGATGACGGTAACGGGCTTCATCGCCTACGCGCAGGGCTGGGGCGGCCTGTACATCCGCGCCAACAAGCTGGCCTGGCAACTGATCGACGCGCACCCGGGCGTGGGCATCACCAACCGCTTCGGCATTCCCGATGTGCCCGAGCGCGTGCACTGGGAAGAGGAATTCGCGCTGGAAGTGGGCGCGCCGGGCGCCTATGACTACGGTCCCGAGCGCAACTCGTGGCTGACGCACCACCTTACCAACTGGATGGGCGATGCCGGCTTCCTGCGCAAGTCCATGTGCAAGATCCGCCGCCACAACCCGGAAGGCGACATGCTGTTCTTCAAGGGCCGCGTCACGCGCAAGTATGTGGAAGACGGTCGGCACTTGGTTGAAATCGAACAGGAAGCGCGCAACCAGGACGACGAGCTGTCCGTGCTGGGCACGGGCGTGGTTGAATTGCCCACCCGCGGATGACGCGCCCGCCCGCGCGTCGGACATGACCAAAACGAGGTCAATGATGTCTGATTCATCGGAGCACGCAGCACACGCCCCGCCTGCCCGCGCCGCCGGCGCGCTTGACGGCATACGGGTGATTGATCTGTCCCGGGTGTTGGCCGGGCCGCTATGCACCCAGATGCTGTCTGATCAGGGCGCCAGCGTCATCAAGGTCGAACCGCCCGGCGGCGACGAAACCCGCGCGCTAGGTCCGCCCGTCAACGCGGACGGCGACGCCGCCTATTTCACGGCGGTGAACCGGGGCAAGCGCGCCATCGGGCTGGACTTGTCCTTGCCCGATGGGCGCGACGTGCTGCTGAGCTTGCTGGAGCAGGCCGACGTGCTGGTCGAGAACTTCATCCCCGGCACGATGGCCAAGTGGGGGCTGGACTACGAAGCCGACTTGAAGCCCCGCTTTCCGCAACTGATTTACTGCGCCATCTCGGGCTTTGGTGAAGACGGCCCGCTGGGCGGCCTGCCCGGCTACGACGCCATCCTGCAAGCCATGTGCGGGCTGATGAGCGTGAACGGCGACGCGGCCAGCGGGCCCACCCGCATCGGCATTCCCATCGTCGACCACCTGACGGGATACACCGCGCAGTCAGGCATTCTGCTGGCGCTTTACCACCGCGCCCGCACGGGCCAGGGCCAGCGCGTGGACGTGACCTTGTTCGACACCGCGTTGAGCCTGCTGGTGCCGCACGCCGCCAACTGGATGCACACGCAACGCACACCCGGGTTGATGGGCAGCGCGCATCCCAACATCGCGCCCTACGACCGCTTTGCCTGCCGCGATGGCGACATCTTCCTGGGCGTGGTGAACGACCGACAGTTCCGAAAATTTTGCGACTACATCGGCCTGGCGGCCTTGCTGGAAGACGAGCGCTACACGTCGAACCGCCAACGCCTGCAACACCGCGACGCCCTACGCGTGGCCATCGAAGGCGCGCTGTGCGATCGCGCGCGCGATGCGGTCTGCCATGAGCTGATGCGGCTGGGTGTGCCGGTGGGCCCGGTCAATAGCGTGCCCGAGGCTTTCGAGCAGGCACACACGGCGCATCGCGGCATGCGTATCGATCGCGACGCTTATCACGGCATCGGCCCCGCCACGCGCCTGGCCGAAGCGCCCCCGCGCGTGGGCCGCCTGCCACCCGCTTTTGCGCAGCACACGGACGAGGTCCTCCGGGAGGCCGGCCTCGACGACAACCGCATCGCAAGCTTGCGGGAGCAAGGCGTACTGCCGCCACGCAGGCCTCCGCCCAAGCCGTAGCAGCAAGATCGCAGCCCATAAGAAAACCCAGGAGACCACCATGAAATCACTACGTTTGATTGCCGCGCTGGCGGCGTCCCTGCTGTTCACGCAGCCCGTGGCCGCGGCGGACAACTATCCTTCGAAGCCGGTGCGTATCATCGTGCCGTATCAGGCGGGCCAAGGCACCGACGTGGCCGCGCGCTACCTCAGCGACTACCTGGCGCGCGAGCTGGGGCAACCCTTCATCGTTGAAAACCGCCCCGGCGCGGGTGGCAACATCGGCGCGTCCGAAGCGGCCCGCGCCGCGCCCGACGGCTACACCGTGCTGATGGGCACCAACGGCACCCATGTGCTGAACCAGTTCATCTACGCCTCCACCAACTTTGACCCCGCCAAGGATTTCGAGCCGATCATGCTGGTCAGCTCGTTTCCGATGGTGTTGGTGACGACACCCGCGTCCCCCTACAAGAGCCTGGCAGACCTGCGAGATCCGAAGAAAGCCAAGCCCGACAGCGTAACGGTCGGCATGCCCAGCACCACGGCGCGCCTGGTGTTCGAACTGCTCAAGCAGCAAGGCGTGGCCAGCATACGCGGCATTCCCTACAAGGGCTCGGCCACCGCCACCACCGATCTGATGGGCGGCCAGGTGCAGGTCGGCATCGACACCGTCAGCGCCGCGCGTACGTTCATTACTGGCGGCAAGCTGCGTGCGCTGGCTGTCACGTCCTTGAAGGAGTCTGCCTTGCTGCCCGGCGTGAAGCCCGTGTCGGCGCAAGGCCTGCCGGACTTCCAGGTGATCGCGTGGAACGGAATGTACGCGCCCAAGGGCACGCCGCCCGCCGTGGTGCAGAAGCTGAACGCCGCGCTGGTCAAGATTCTGAAGCAGCCCGAGGTGCAAAAGCGCCTGCTGGAGCTGGGCCACGAACCGGGCGGCGGCACGCCGGCCGAGCTGGAAGCCTTCGCGCGCAGCGAACGGCTGAAGTGGGAACCGCTGATCATCAAGGCGGGGCTGAAAGCGGACTAAGGCCGCGGCCATTTTCCGGCCGACCCGTTCGACATCCTGCTGGTGAACGACAACGCCCGGGCCATGTGCCCGGGCGTTTGCGTTTGACTCGGCCAACTAGCAGTTCTGATAGCTCCAGGGTTTACCCCAGCAGAATTAATACCTATAACATCAGAGAATATAACTATTAAGACAAGCCCCCACCCCTTCGGAGACTAACCATGGCGATGCCCACCCTCAAGCATTTCATCAACGGTCAATACGCGGAGTCCAAGGGCTCCGAATATTTTGACCTCATCAGCCCCGTGACCGGCCAGCCGATCGCCCGCTCTCCCAACGCCAACGACGCCGACGTGGACGCCGCCTACGCCGCCGCCAGCCACGCCTTCAAAAGCTGGGGCCGCAGCACCCCATCCGCCCGCCAACAAGCCCTGTTGAAACTGGCCGACGCTGTCGCCGCCAACAGCGACCGCCTGGTGGAAGCGCAAAGCCGCAACACCGGCCAGCTCAAGCACTTGATCGCCTCGGAAGAAGTGGCGGTGTGCGTGGACCAGATCCGTTTCTTTGCCGGCGCGGCGCGCTTTCTGGAAGGCAAGGCCACTGGCGAATACATGGAAGGCCTGACCTCCAGCATCCGCCGTGAACCGCTGGGCGTGGTGGGCCAGGTCACGCCCTGGAACTACCCGCTGATGATGGCCGTATGGAAGATCGCGCCGGCACTGGCCGCGGGCAACACCGTGGTGCTCAAGCCCAGCGACAGCACGCCCGAAAGCACCTTGCTGCTGGCCGAAATCGCCGCGCCGTTCTTCCCCGCCGGCGCCTTCAACGTGGTGCTGGGCAACGCCGCCACGGGCGCCAAGGTGGTGTCGCACAAGACCCCGGCGCTGGTATCCATCACGGGTTCGGTGCGCGCCGGCCTGCAAGTGGCCGCGTCCGCCGCCGCCAACCTCACGCGCGCCCACCTTGAACTGGGTGGCAAGGCGCCCGTCGTCGTGTTTGAAGACACCGACCTGGACCGCGCCGCGCAGCACATCGCCATGACCGGCTTCTTCAACGCCGGCCAGGACTGCACCGCCGCCACGCGCGTCATCGTCGCGGAATCCGTGCACGATGCGTTCGTTGAAAAGCTGGTGGCTGCCGCCCGCGACACCCGCTTCGGCGAACCCGACGACCAGGACGCGCTGTACGGCCCACTGAATAACGCCGCGCAGCTGGAACGCATACAGGGTTTCATCAAGCGCCTGCCCGCCCACGCCCGTATTGAAACCGGTGGCCGCCACGCCGCGCGCGCCGGCTACTACTTCGAGCCCACTGTCATCACCGGCCTGCAGCAGCAAGACGAAGCCATCCAGACCGAAGTCTTCGGCCCCGTCATCACGGTGCAGAAATTCGCCGATGAACACGACGCCATCACCAAGGCCAACGACGTGGAATACGGCCTGGCCGCCAGCGTCTGGACGCGTGACCATGGCCGCGCGCAACGCCTGTCGCGCGATCTTGATTTCGGCACCGTGTGGATCAACACGCACATCCCGCTGACGGCCGAAGCGCCGCACGGCGGCTTCAAGCGGTCAGGCTACGGCAAGGACCTGTCCGCCTACGGCTTCGAAGAGTACACGCGCGTCAAGCACGTGATGAGCTCGCACGATTAACCAGGGGACCACCATGACAACAACGCCGCATTCCTCCCCACCCCAGACCCAGTCCCTGCGTGACCTCGTCGCCCGCGCGCATCACGAACTGTTCACGCTGCGCGACACCGGCGCACTGGAGCGTTATTTCTCGCCGCGCTTCATCGAGCATTCGCCGCTGGTGAAAGACGGCGCGGACGGCCTGTTCACGCTGGTACAGGACCATATCGACCTGCACCACGAGGTTTACCGCGTGCTGGTGGACGGCGACCTGATCGCCATCCATGGCCGCTACACCGGGCTGGGCGAGCAAGCGCTCGTGGGCTTTGACATTTACCGCGTGGCCGACAACCGCATCATTGAACACTGGGACGGCCTGGTTCCCGAAGCCGCGCCCAACGCCAGCGGCCGCACCCAGTTGGACGGCCCCACGCAGCCCCGCCCCGATCAAGATGCCGAGGCCAACCGCGCGCTGGTCCTGGCGTTCTTCACCCGCGCCCTGATCGATGGCGACTACACCGCCTTCAACGATTACTGCAACGGCGTAGGCTTTCACCAGCACAGCCCCGACATCGCCGACGGCACCGTGGCCGTGGTCAGCTTCCTGAACCAGTTACGCGAAGCGGGCCAAGGGCTGCAATACAGCCGCGTGCATCGCAGCGTGGCCGAAGGCGATTTCGTGCTGACGCATTCCGAAGGCAGCATCGCCGGCGAGCGCCATGCCTACTTCGAGCTGTGGCGCGTACAGGACGGCAAGATCGTCGAATTATGGGACGCCATCACGCCCGTGCCAGACGACAGCCAGGCGCTCCATCGCCACGGTATCTTCTAGCGCGGCCATGGCATGATGCACGTTTTCCATTCCCGCCCCGGAGTCCCGCCATGACCGCCCACGCCATCGTCTATGCCCCGATTGGCCAAGGCACGCGCTCGGAGCAGGTCGTCGAACGCTTAAGCAACGCGATCGTCGCCGGCCTGCTGCATGCCGACGAGCAACTGCCTAACGAGAACGAGCTTTCGCGCCTGATGGGCGTGTCGCCCGTGACCATGCGCGAAGCCCTCAACACCTTGCGCGCCCGGCAGTTGATCGACACGCGGCGTGGGCGCAATGGCGGCAGCTTCGTGTGCCCGGTGCCAGCCCAGATGATGCACGACCGCCATCCGCTGCGGCTGGCCACCGCCGGGGATCTGGCCGATTTGGGCGAACTGCATTGCGCCGTGGTCGGCCACAGCGCGAAGCTGGCCGCGCAACGCTCCACCGCCGATGAGCACTTGCGGCTGGCGCGCGAGATCGATCAATTCGAGGCGGCGACCGACCCGCAGGCACGTGCACAGGCCGACATGCGCTGCCTGCTGATGTTGGCCACCCACGCGCAGTCCGCGCGCTTGGCCAACCAGGAGCTTGGAATCCAGGCGGAATGGGCGCCGCTGGTCGCATCGATTTACGCGCATGCGGGGGTGCACGCCGGCATCGTGCACGCCTACCGCCGCCTGCAGGCGGCGCTGCGTGATGGCGACGAGGCTGCCAGCAGCGCGCATGCCCAGGACATGATCGGCACACAAACCGACCACCTGCTTGAACACAAACTGCGGTTGGACGCCACGGCGCCGCCGCCACAACAGACCTAGGACCGCTGACGCTGGCGGCAAGCCTGGGCAGAGGAGACGGCAGATGAACGAAGATGCGCATATCGACCGAGCCAACGGCATTCTGGAATGCGTCTTGAACGACGCGCAGAACACCGCGGGCGCGTTGGCCGAGGCGGCGGCCCAGATCCTGTCGGGGCAGACCCCGACGCCGGGCAGCGGCCTGCGATTGTCAGGCGAACACCGCCGCGCGCTGCAAACCCATATCCAGGTAGCGCTGCAACTCAACCCCTGGTGCAACGGCGCGGGCTTTGCCAGCTACGCGGCGCCAGCCGGGCTGGACGACGGCTACTGGACGCTGGAATGGTGGCAACAGGAGGGCCCATCGATGCAGCAGGCGCAGTTGGATCGCAACCAGGAAACTCGGCGGCGCCTGGACTTCCGTGCCTTCGCCTGGTTTGACCAGCCCGCGCGCTGCCTGCGCCCCGTCGTGGAAGGCCCTTACGTGGACTACATCTGCAACGGTGCCTACACCATCACCGCCGCGCATCCCGTCCTGGTGCAGGGCGCCTGCGCGGGGGTTACCGCCGTTGACGTGCTGGTCGCAACGCTGGACCGCATGCTGCTGCCGGCCTTGCACCCTATCGGCAAACCGGCGCTGGTGCTGAACGCCGATTCGCGCGTCGTCATGTCCACCGCCCACCGCATCCGCCCCGGCAGCTTGTGGCGGCCGCAGCAGGGGGACCGCCTGATCGGCCCCGCCCGCGCGCTGCGCCTGGCGGTACTGGCCGCCACGCCGCTGCGCTCGGTCTTCGCCTCCCCTCGGGCCGTTGCGCGCCACAGCAGCACCAACAGCCCTGGCAGCCAGGCCAGTTCAACCCGCCAAACCCGCCCCAACTCTTGACGGGCTGATCGCAGGCGGGCCACGCCCGCCCCTCTCATTGTCTTGACAGTTTCCCGCCGCCTGCGCCTGCCCCGGCGCGGATGGCGCACATCTTTTGCAAACCGGAGAACCTTCATGAAGTGGTATCTGCAAGCCCTTAAACACTACGCCGTCTTCGAAGGACGCGCGCCGCGCCGCGAGTACTGGATCTTCGTGCTGTGCCAGATCTTGATGGTGCTGGCGATTTCGGCGGTGGAACGCGCGCTGGCCATCGCCAACCCCGAAATCCTGTTCGGCTGGTACACGGCGGGCTTTCTGCTGCTGACCTTTGTTCCCGCGCTGGCGGTAACGATCCGCCGCCTGCACGACACCGGCCGCAGCGGATGGTGGGGCCTTCTGCATGCCGCGCCGGTCATCGGCACGCTGCTGTTGCAGGCCTTCATGCTGCCCGCCGGCGCCCCGGGGCGTAACCGCTACGGCCCCGCTCCCTCCCCCGCAACGGCCTGAGCCGCTCTCACCGCCTTCAGGAAACTCGACATGACATTGAATCGACGTGAATTCATCCTCAAGACGGCGGCCGCCTCGACCGCGGCATCCGCCGTCGGTGCGCTGGGCTTGTGGCCGGCGGCCTCCTCTGCCCTGTCCTCCACGCCACTGGCCACCGTACCGTTGGACAACACGGCCTTGCGGCCCGCTCAACTGCTGCAAGACGCGCGCAAGATTCCCACCCAACTGGGCATCGACCCGCGCATCTGGAATTGGCGCCATGACGCCAGCCCGTCCGACCCCATGCCCGCCAACTATTACGAGGCGTCGCTGTCCGAATGGCCGGCGTTCGGCTCGCTGCCCGGCGACCTGGATTGCGAGGTCGTCGTCATCGGCGGCGGCCTGCTGGGCGCGTCCACCGCGCTGCATCTTGCCGAAGCCGGCGTGGAAGTCGTGCTGATCGAAAAAGACCATATTGGTTCGGGCGCCTCGGGGCGCAACGGCGGCCAGATGACGCCCGGCCTGGCGCGCTGGGAAGCCGGCACCATGCTGGACAAGCTCCCCCTTGAGGATGCCCGCCGCCTGTGGCGCTTTGCCTCGGTTGAAGCCATGGAGACGGTGGATGGTCTGCGCGACCGCTACGGCTTTGACTGCGACCGCAAGCGCGGCCACATCACGGCGGCCGTACACGCGGGCCACATGGGTGCGCTGGTGGAAAACGCCGATGCACGTCGCCGTCTGGGCGACGATGCCGTCAAGATCATCGGCAGGCACGAACTGAAAGACCAGTACGTCAAGTCCGACATCTATTTCGGCGCCGCCATCGACGACGGCGGCGGCCAGGTACAGCCGCTGGCCTTGTTGCGCGGCCTGGTCCATGCCTTTGTCAAACTGGGCGGGCGGGTCTACGACAACACCACCGCGCAAGCCATTGAAGAGTCGCCGGGCAGCACGCTGGTCAAGACCGCGCAAGGCGCAATCAAGGCGCGCCGCGCCGTGGTGCTGGCCGTGCACAGCGCCACCTTTCAGTTCATGCCGGGCAGCGCCACCACCGTGCCCTTCTTCACCTATGTGGCCGTCACCCCGCCGCTGGGCGACACCCTGGATGCGCTGATTCCTTCAGGCTTGCCGGTCTACGACACGCAACTGCAAATTGACTACTACCGCCCGGTACGCAACAAGCGGCTGCTGTTCGGCGGCCAAGGCACGGGCAACTCGTGGTCGCCGCGCGACGTCAACAACTACCTGCTGGACCGCATCAAGACCGTGTTCCCGCAGTTGGAAAAACCGGAACTGGAATATTCCTGGAGCGGCATCAGCGACCTGACCTTGAACGGCGCCACCGACAGCCGCAAGAGCGCGGGCGACGTGCCGGTGTACATGGTGCATGGCTGGAGCGGCCACGGCGTGGCGCAGACGGTGCGCATCGGCCGCGCCATCAGCGACGACCTGACTGGCTGCAACACCGACTACGCCATGCTGACGCGCTTTGACCACGCGGGCATTCCGCTCGGCCGGCATTTGTCGCCGGTCGCCATTCCGCTGATCAAGGGCGCGTTGGGTGTGATGGGCCTTATCAACCCGGCCGACATGGTGTCGTTCTAGGCCGCCACGCGCGCGCGGCCCCGGTCCAGCGCCGCCAAGGCCAAGGCCAACAGCAGCAAGGCCGCGGCCAAGGCGTACGTCCACCGCATGCCCGTCGCCAAGGCGGTGGGCGATGCGGCTTGGAGTTCGCCCGCGCCAGCCGCCCAGGCGAACACCGCGCCCATCACCGATGCGCCCGTAATGAAGCCCAGGTTGCGAGACAGGTTCAACACGCCCGATACCGCGCCACGCTGGTCCGCGCCCGCGCTGGCCATGACGGCGCTGCTGTTGGCGGCCTGGAACAGCGCGTAGCCGCTGGTGATGACCACAAGCGGCGCCACGTATTCCGCCACGCGCGCCATCCCTGCCACTCCGCCCATCACAAGCGGCACCCAGGGCAGCAGGATCGCACCTGTCGCCATTGCGGCCAAGCCGGCCAGCATCACGCGCTGCGCGCCATAGCGGTCCACTGCGCGTCCGGCCGGCACGCCCACCAGCGCCGCCACGACCGGCCCGCAAGACATCACCAGCCCAACCCGCGCCGCGTCCAAACCCAACGCGCCCGCCAGGTAGAACGGCCCAACCACCAGCGTCGTCATCATCACCGTGGACACCAGCGCGTTGGTCGCCACGCCCGCCCGCAGCGTGGGCTGACGGAACAACGCCAACTGAATCAAGGGCGACGCCGCCCTGGCCTGCAACCGCACAAATGCCACCGCCGCCACCATGGCCGCCAACAGCAGCACGGCATGGTTTCCGCCAAAGCCGCCACCGGCCGTCATCGCCAGCGCATATGCCGTAATGCCTAAGGCCAGCAGCAGCGAACCCTTCACATCAAAGCGCGCGCGCGGCTGGCTGGCGGGCTGGCGGTCCGCCGGCAGATAAGACCAGGCCAGCACGAACGCGAGCGCGCCCAGGGGCAGATTGATCAGGAAGATAAGCGGCCACCCCCAAGCACTGATCAGCAGGCCGCCCAAGGTGGGCCCGAGCGCCGTGCCCACCGCCGACATGCTGCCCAGCAGCCCCATCACGCTACCGGTCTTTTCCTTGGGCGCGGCGGCGCTGGCGAACGCCATCGTCAACGCCATCATGACGGCGGCGCCCAGACCTTGGACCGCACGCGCCCCGATCAAGCCCATCAAACCTCCCAACCACGGTGACCCGCCGCACAGCGCCGACCCCACGGTGAACAAGGAGATACCCACCAGCATCAGACGCCGACGCCCCATCAAGTCGCCCAGGCGGCCCACACTGACGATCAGCGTGGTGATGGCAAGCAAGTACGCCAGCACCACCCATTGCACGTCTTGAAAGCGCGCCTCGAACGCTTGCGCAAGCGTCGGCAACGCGACGTTGGCAATACTGGTCGCCAGCGCAGGCAGCAGCATGCACAAGGACAGGCAGGCCAGAAGGGGAAAGGATGGGATAGTCGAGGACGGTTGGGTATGCATGGTCAGCCCTGCAAGAAAATCGGGCCGCCAACACGGCGCCCTCAACACATCCTATGCCTTGCCCATACCAGGCGGAAGACGCAGCATTTGCATTGAATACTTGCACATGACGCCATGACAAAACCCGCAATCAGGCACGCATCCATGCTACGTTTGCGAGCATGGCCACGCCCGATCTCAATCTGCTTATCACCCTGGATGCCTTGCTTGACGAAGGCAGCGTGGCGCGCGCCGCGCGGCGCTTGCGCCTGAGCCCGTCCGCCATGAGCCGGGCCTTGGCGCGGCTGCGCGCCACCACGGGCGACCCGCTGCTGGTGCGCGCCGGGCGCGGGCTGGTGCCCACGCCACGCGCCCTGGCGCTGCGCAGCCATGTGCATGAACTGGTGCAAGACGTAGAAGCCGTGCTGCGGCCTGCCGAAGCATTGGATCTGGCGCGGCTGGATCGTACCTTCGCGTTGCGCGCCAGCGACGGCTTTGTCGAGAATTTCGGCGCCCGGCTGCTGGCCCGCATTGGCGACGAAGCGCCCGGCGTGCGCTTGCGTTTCATGCAGAAAACCGACAAAAGCAGCGCGCCGCTGCGCGAAGGCGAGGTAGATCTGGAAACCGGCGTGGTGGGCGACGCAGCCAGCCCCGAGCTGCGCACGCGCGCGCTGTTTCAGGACCGCTTCATCGGTGTCGTGCGCGCGGGCCATCCGCTTGTCAGCGGCAAGATCACGCTGGCCCGCTACGCCAAGGCGCAACACATCCTGATGTCGCGCCGCGATCAGGACAAAGGGCCAGTGGACGAGTCCCTGGCTGCCCTGGGGCGGCAGCGGCACATCGCCACCTTGGTGGGCGGCTTCTCGGCCGCGCTGGCGCTGGCCCGGGAAACGGACCTGATCGCCACCGTGCCGGAGCGGCACACCGGCACGCTGCGCGCCGGCATGCACAGCTTTCCCCTGCCCTTTCCCGTGCCGGCGTTTACCGTGTCAATGCTGTGGCATCCCCGCATGGACGGCGACGCCGCGCATCGCTGGCTGCGCGCTTGCGTGCTGGACGCCGTCCAGTAGCCCCCGCGCGCAGCCGCTTGCGCTTACTTCGTGGCGCTGGCCGCCAAGGTGTTGAACTGCTTGTCCAGCTCGGCCAGGGACTGGTTGATGTGGGCGCGGCGATCCTGAATCCACTTGCCCTGCGCGCTCAACTGCTCACGCGCGGCCTTCAGCATGCGGTCCATCTCGGCAGGTTGCGGGCCGCCGATGGTGGCGCGGTTCTTCACGATGGCCACCGGGTCCAGCGTCGAGCGGAATTCCGCTTCGCTCATCGGCAGTTCCTTGGCGTACTTGGAGTCTTTCATCGTGTCCGCGTAAATGCGGCGGGCCTGCTCATACGGAAAATCCAACGGCTTGATGTTGTTGGCGCGGGCGTAGCTGACCACTTCGGACGCAAAGTGGTGGCCGTCGCGGAACGGCAGCTTGTACTTGCGCATCAACACATCGGCCAGCTCCTGCGACGCGGTCCAGTCGCTGTTCAGTTCTTCCAGCGCGCGCTCGGGGCTGATGACCATGGCCTTCAACACGCGGTCCCAGCGCTTGAGCGCCGAGATGCCGCTGTCCACCATCGCGGAATTCTGCTTCACGTCCTTGGGATCGCTCATGCCCGGCGTGATGTTGTGCGTCTGGATGGCCGGCCCCATCGCCAGCGTCAGCGCGGTAGAGGCGTCGCTGCGGGTAGAGTTCAGCAAACCCGGGTTGCGCTTTTGCGGCATGGCGCTGGACACATAGGTGTTGTCGCCCCCCTCTTGCAGCAGGATCCAGGGGCGCGACTGCGCGTACTGCGTCATGACGTCTTCAACGAAGTTGCCTGTGCGCAGCGCGATGCTGGTCACGATGGACGCCACTTCCACGGGCTGGTCCATGGACGAGATCTGCGAAGCATCGTAGGCGTTGTCCACCAGCGCTTCAAAGCCCAGGTACTGCGCCATGCGCTTGCGGTCCAGCGGCCAACTGGTGCCATTGAGCACGGTGGTTCCCATGGGTGAACGATCGATACGCACATAGGCTTCGCGGATGCGGTCTGCGTCACGCGCCAGGCCCGCGGCCTGGCCCAACAGGTAGTGGCCATAGCTGTTGGGCTGCGCGGCCACACCATTGGTGTAGTTGGGCACGACGGTGCCGGCGTGCTTGGAGGCCAGCTCCACCAGCGTGGTGGACGTCTTGTTCAGTTGGTCGGCCAGCTCCAGCAGCTTGTCGCGCAGGATGGCGCTGCGATAGGTCGCGTGCATGTCCTGGCTGGAACGGCCGGCGTGCAACAGCGTGATGTCTTCGCCCGCCGCCTTGATCAGCAGGGGTTCGAAGGTAATGACGGTGGCGGGGCGCTTGCCGCCGGGCTGATTGCCGTCATGGATCACCTTGGCCACCCCCGCCGCCAAGCGCGGCGCCATGGACTTGTCCAACAGCCCTTCATCGGTATTGATGACGGCGGTGGCTTTGTTGATTTCCCCCAACCAGAAGAAGGGATCGCGGGGAGTGGCGGGGGCTGCCGCCGGCTTGGCGCCCGCAGCCGGCGCTGCCTGGGCCAAGGCGGCGTGCGCACTCAGCGACAAAACCAGGGCGGCGCCCAGGGTAGGGAAAAACTGTCTCATGGCGTTCTCGTTTTTGGGGGTGGTCCGGTAGTTTATGGAAAAGCCCCTACGCCGAAAACCCAGAGTTTCACGCATACCCATCGCAAAACAAAAAGGCCCCTGCCATCCCGAAGGCAGGGGCCAAGCCGGCGCGCGGGCGACAAGGTCGCCCAGCACTCCGCGACAGGCGGATTCAGCTTGCCGTCATGGCTTGTGGATTCGATGCCGCACGCACCGCTTAGCCCGCCGAATCCAGGCGCACCTGCACGCTGTCAGCGTTGTAGACAGCGGTGGCCTTGAAGCCGTTGACCGTGATGCCGCCAAACGTGCCATGCACCTTGTTGGCGCGCAGCACCGTGATCGTTGCACCCACCCGCGGTGTGTAACCGGAACGGAAATCAACGTTCAACTGCCCCGCTAGCGCGGCATCCGCGTGCACCGCGATCTGGCCGGCCTCATCGTCGCCGATCAGGGTTTGCAGAACGCCCGCCGAGGTCTGCGTATAGCTGCCCTGCACCTGCACGGCATCGACGGCATTCAGCGCCAAGACGCCGCCGCTGAGGTACACCGCGCCATCGCCCAGCGCCTTGGCCGAGTCGGCGCGCAACGTGCCACCGGCAACCACGGTGCCGCCGGTGTAGGTGTTGGCGCCCGCCAACCCCAGGGTGCCGGTGCCGCTCTTGGTGAGCTTGCCCGCGCCCGCGATGTCATTGCGCCACACGTCCAGCGCATTGAAGCCGCCACGGCTGGCGGTCATGGTCACGTCCACGTCGCCATTGAAGGCGCCGTAGCCATCGCCCGCCGCGAACAGGTTCAAGCGGCCGAAGCCTTCGGCGTCGTCAATGACCGGATAGCCCGAGGGCAGCGCCGTGGTCTTCAACACCACGCGGCGTTGCTCGGCCGTCAGATACGGCAGGCGCGTTTCCAGCATGACCTCGGCGCCCTTGGGCACGACGGGCGGCTTGCCGGTGTCGCCAATCTGCGTGAAGGCGAACGTCAGGCGGCGACGGTACTCAGCCTTGTTCGCGGCATGATCCGCAAAGCGGTCCTGGCTGACATCCTGCGAATGCGCGAAGGCCAGGAATTGTTCCGGCGTGCTGGCGCCCACGGCGGCCATCAAGGTCTGGTGCGCCTGCGCGTAGGCGACCGAGCGCGTGCCCTCGCTGGCGGCGTAGATGTTGGCCAGCGCCGATGCCTGCCCCAGCATGCGGCCGCTGATCACGTCCAGCGGCGAATGCATGCCGGCGATGATGCGGCTTTCACCCAGTTCCAGGCCGCGCGCCAGCAATTCGTGGAAACGCTCCGGCACCAGGTAGGCCATGCCGATGGCGTTGCGCACGGATTCCGCCGTGTGCCCGCTGGGGTAGCCGCCATCGGTCGGGGGAGTCAGGCTCTTGGCGGGTTCAAGCGTGGGCACCACCTGCACGCTGGCGCTCCAGCGCCACGGGCGCGCGTACTTGAAGTAGCGCTTGCTTGGCTCGGTAGACGCATTGCCGCCCATGCTCTGTACAAAGGCGATGACGTCGCCAAAGGCCGGGTTGGCGGCACCACTTACCCCGGTGTTGTTGCCGGTGTCGTCGTACTTCACGGTGGTGGCGTCGGGCGCCACGTCGTTGATGCTGGTGGTCTGCTGGGCAGCCGTGCGCCAGAAGGGCGTCAATGGGCCCAAGCCATCGGTCACGCTGTAGTTCTTGCCGCGCCGATCATCCAGATAGGCGGCCGTGGCCTGCTCCGGCGTGCGGGCTGCGGTGGTGCGCACGACGAAGTCGATGTTCTCGTCGTGCACGGCCTTGTTCTTCACGCGGCCATCGGTGGCGTCGCCGGGTATGCCCGTCCAGTCCGACGCGATGATGCCCGGAAAGCCGTCGGCGCCCGCCGCGGTAACACCGGCATCCACCAAGCGCGTGCGCGGCTCCCAGATGTCCAGGAAGCCGCCCAGCACACGCACGCCGGCATTGGTTTCCAAGGTGGCGTAGCGCGGGTCGCCGCGCTGGTTCGTGCTGGCGAAGTCAACAAAGGCGGGCGCATCGGGCACAGGCGCGGTATCGACTCGGCCCAGCCCGGCGGGCGGCGCCGGGATGACATAGGCAACATCGTTCTGATCTGACGCGTTGTCGTCATCGCCGCCGCAGGCGGACAAGGCCAGAACAACCGCCAGGGACGTTGCGCGCAAGGCGTAGGCAGGAAGCCGCCTGCGCAAGGGTCGTGCTTGAATCATCGGGATCAACCAGACTGGTTAGAGAACGCAGCATGGTAGGTAGAGAATATTTACGCCCGATGACATCCCGCTTGCCAAACCCGCATCTTGCGCGTCATGGCGGATCGGCCGTGGCCACGCCTGAAATATAGGGATCGAAAAAACTGGCCGCGCTCATGCCCGGAATGTACTGATCCGAGATATACGCGCGGCAGCGCTGCATGAACGCTTGCGTCAGGCGCGAAGGCTTCATCGGTTTGTAGGTGGCCAGGCCCAGCAGCATGGGGCGTTGCTCGCCAGCCAGGCGCAGGCGCACCAGGCGCTTGCCGTCCAGGGATTGGGTCGACTTCGGCCGCACGTTGAATAGCGCGTAGCCGATGCCGTTGGCGACCATCGAACGCACCACGTCTTCAGAACGCGAACGCGCCACGATGTTCGGTTCCAGCCCGGCCTTGGAGAACAAGGACAGAAAATATTCGCGGCTCATGGGCAGGTCCAGCAACACCATGGGCAGTTGCGCCAGCTCATCCAGCGTGACGGCAATCTGCTGCGCAAGCGGGTGCAGTTCGCTGACCAGCACATGGGGCGGCATGTGCGCCAGCGTTTCAAAGCTGATCTCTTCGCCCAATTGCAGGTCGTAAGTCAGCGCCACGTCTATGTCCAGCGTATGCAGCTTGTTGATGAGCTCTTGCTGGTCGCCCTCGGCCATATGCAGCTCGACTTTTTCAAACGCGCGCGAAAAGCCAAAGATGACCTCGGGCGCGATCATGGCCGCCAGCGGCTGAAAGCAGCCCACGCGCAGCACGCCCTGGATCGCGTCCGTGGAGTTAGATGCAATCTCGTAGAGCTTGGTGGCGCGCTCCAGCAGGTCTTCGCATTCCTGCATGACCTGCATGCCCAAGGGCGTCAGCGCCAGGCCCTTGGAGGGATGCCGCACGAACAGTTGCACCCCAAGCTCGGTCTCGATGTGGGCGATGGCCGCCGAGATGGACGGCGGCGAGATATGGATCTGGGCGGATGCCGCGGCGATGCTGCCATGCTTGGCAGTCGCCACGAGGTACTCCATCTGGCGCAGGGAAATGCGATTGAGCATGGTCCAACTTGAGGGAACAGGGAATCTTGCAGAGTATCCGGTCTGCCCAAGGTGATGGACAATTTTTTCCTCAGTTTTACAGGTCGCCCGGCACGCCGAAGCTTGGCGCCTCGCGCGGGTCCCGCGCGCGCGTCACGTAGGCCGCAAGCTGGGGCTCGTAGATTTTCCAGGCGTCGTACAGCGCTTCCACCGGCCCCGCCTCTACCCAATCCAGGCGCAGGTCCACGATGGGCCAGTCCAGGTCCTGATAAACCAGCAGGCCAGCCGAATGCACCGGCCCCGCTTCCCCACCCGCCGACTGGCCAGCCAGCAGCGCCTGCATCAGACGTTCGGCCAGCGCGCCCTCTGCCCGCTCGAACGCGGCCAGCATGGCGCGCGGCACGTCGGTGCTGGCGAGCATGTTGCCGGCGCAGGCCGCATGCACACCCGCCGCGCTGGCCAGCACGCCCAGCGCGCTGGCGCCGGTGTAGATGGCAGGCGGGTGCGTGGCGTCTATCGCCATCAACTGGCGATACGCGATGAAAGGCCGTTCCTGCAAGCCATCCAGCGCTTGTTGCGGACTATGCCCGGCTGCCATCAGGTCCAGCGCCAGCGGCCCCAGCGCGGGGTCGGTGATGTTCTGACTGACGGCAGCCCCCACGCCCGCGCGCGCACGGATGCAGCGCGAGGCCACGGCGGGCGAAGACGACGAAACGGCCGCGCCAAACTGGCCGGAGGCTGGGCAGCGGGCAATGATCGAAAAGGTCATGGTTGTTGGCCTGGGTGGAAATCAGTCGGGGATGACGGCGGTGGCGTCGATTTCGACCAGCCATTCGGGCCGCGCCAAGGCCGACACCACGATGCCGGTGGACACCGGGAATACCCCCTTGAGCCAGCGCCCCACCACGCGGTAGACGGCCTCGCGGTAGCGCGGATCAATAAGGTAAATGGTGATCTTGCAGATGTCCTCGAGTTCGCCACCCGCCTCCTTGAGCAGCATGGCGATGTTCGCCATGGCCTGCTCGGCCTGCCCGGCGGCGTCGCCGATGCACACGCTTTCAGAGGTATCCAGGTTCTGTCCGATCTGTCCCCGCAGGAAGACCGTGCTGCCCCGGGCCACCACGGCCTGGCACAGATCGTTGTCCAGGCTCTGTTCGGGATAGGTGATCTTGGTGTTGAAGGTGCGGATGCGCTTGTGTTTCATGGCTGCGTCGTGGGAGGGGTCAATGGTGGCCCCCATCTTCAAACCCGGACGGCGCCAGCGGCTATTTGTTTTTTCCTTTGCCCACTCTCGGAATTTCCGACTCAGGCACCGCATGGCCGCGCCTCAGGAAATTCGAGCCAGGCCGAAGGAAAAGGCGACTTGGCCCGCGCCGGCCCCTCTTCCATCATCTGGCTTCCAGTCGGAAGCGCTCGGCGGAACCAACATAGACAAGGGGATTTCAATGATTCGCAAACTTACGGTAGCCGGCCTGCTTGCCGGCGCGCTGCTTGGCAACGTCGCCTGGGCCCAGGACGCGCTGGTGGTCAGCACCTGGGGCGGCAGCTTCCGCGACCTGATCGACGAGAACATCGGCAAGGAATTCACCCGCCAGACCGGCGTGCCGGTCAAGTACATCACGGGCGGCACGATCGACCGGCTCAACAAGGCCAAGCTGAGCAAGACCCCGGAAAGCGACATCACCTTCACCACGTCGCACATTGGCTGGCTGTATGTGGACGGTGGCCTGTTCGAAAAGCTGGACACCGCCAAGCTGCCCAACTACGCCAACCTGGTGGACCGCGCCAAGGTCAGCCCGTATCACGTAGGCAGCTGGGCCTACGTGTACACCATCGGCTACCGCCCCGACCTGACACCCAAGAACATCAAGTTCGATAGCTGGAACGACCTGTGGAACCCCGAGCTCAAGGGCAAGCTGTCGGCGCCGGACTTCGACCCGAGCCACATCATCAACGTGTCGGCCATGCTGTCGGGCGGCGACGCCAAGTCGTGGGAAAAAGGCCAGGACAAGCTGCGTGCGCTGAAGCCGAACTTCAAGGCCTTCTACACCAACGACGCCAACAGCCAGCAACTGATCGCCACCGGCGAAACCCCGGTGCAGATCCTGCTGTCGATGAACGCCTATTACATGATCAGCCAGGGCGTGCCGATCAAGGTGGTGATGCCCAAGGAAGGCGCCGTGCTGGGCATCGACACCATGGGCATCATGAAGGGCAGCACAAAGGCGGACCTGGCCTACAAGTTCATGAACATCGCCTTGTCGCCCGAAGTGCAGTCCAAGATCGTGGCCTTCAAGAAGGCCAGCCCGGTTGTCACCAACGCCAAGGTATCGGCCGAGGACGCGGCGCTGCCCGGCGTGTTCACCACCAAGGAACAGTGGGACACGCAGGCCATCGTGATCGACGACAAGCTGCGCGCCGAGAAGACCGCGGAATGGCGCAAGTGGTTCACCGAAAACATCATGAACTGATACCGCGCCGGTAACTCCGCGCCGGTTGCACCGCGCCGGTTGCACCGCGCCCATGTCCCGGCCATGCCCATGGCGGGACACGGGCGTTTCCAGCAAGCATCAACGCATTCGGATTGACAAGCCCCTATGAATACACGTTCCAGTCTGCGCGGCTGGTTGATCTCGCCGGCCGGCCTCGTCGCGGTATGCATCTGCGTGTCGATGGCGGCGGTGCTGCAATTCAGCGTGCGCGCCTTCATTCCCGGCTCTTTGGATGTGGGCGGGCTGACGTTGGCGAATTTCTCCGGGCTGGGCAAGTCCGTCTACCTGTCCGCCTTCGCCAACACGCTGCTGCTCAGCATCGAAACCACGGTCTGCTCTTTGCTGGTGGCCTACCCGCTGGCCTACGCCATGGTGCGGGTGCGCAACCGCCTGCTGAAATCGTTCATCCTCATCGTGTCGATCACGCCACTGTTCCTGGGTGAAATCGTCCGCACGTACTCGTGGATCATCGTGCTGGGCAGCAACGGCTTCATCAACACGGTGCTGCGGAAAATTGGCCTGATCGATCTGCCGCTGAACCTGATGTTCACACACCTGGGCGTGCTGATTGCGTTGGTGCATGTGACGATACCCGTGGTGGTGCTGATGCTGGCCACCGCCATTTCGCACATCAACCGCGACTATGAAAAAGCCGCGCAAAGCCTGGGCGCCGGCCCCGTGCGCACCTTCCTGACCGTTACGCTGCCGCTGTCCATGCCGGGCATCATCGCCAGCATCACCACGTCGTTCGCGTGGACGTTCAGCGCATTTGCCACGCCGCAGATGATCGGCGGCGGTCGTGTACCGACGGTGTCGACACTGGTCTACCAACTGGGCTTTTCTTCCATGAACTTTCCCCTGGCCGCGAGCCTGAGCGTTGCCGGCCTGACGTTGACGGTCGTGTCGCTGATGCTGCTGGGCCGGGCCACCAAGCGACTCAAAGCAATGGGAGCGCACTAGCATGGCCATCAAACATACCCTGCCCTTGCCGCTGCGCATCGGCGTGCCGCTGCTGATCGCCCTGATCCTGGCCTTCGTGCTGTTGCCCGTGGTGGTGGTGACCCTGGCGTCGTTCAACGACAAGGCGCTGCTGACGTTTCCGCCCGAAGCCTGGTCGCTACGCTGGTTTGAACGGGTGTTCACGTACCCGGACTTCCAGCAGGGCTTTCGCGCCAGCCTGATCGTGATGGTCTGGGCGTCGTTCCTGGCGCTGTTCATCGGCACCGCGCTGGCCATCGCCGTCAAGCGCATGGGCTTTCCCGGCAAGGACATGTTGCAGGCGATCTTGCTGTCGCCGCTGGTGATCCCCCATTTCACGCTGGGCCTGGGGCTGCTGATTCTGGTGGCGCAGTTTGATATGGACCGGGGCTACGGCCTGGTCATCCTGTGCCATGTGATGCTGGTGTTGCCCTTCGTGATGCGCAGCGTGTATGTGTCCATGGAGAATATCGACGAACGCTTGGAACAGGCGGCGGCCAGCCTGGGCGCGTCGCCCTTGAAGGTGATGTTCACGGTGACCGTGCCCTTGCTGGCGCCCGGTCTCTTTGGCGGGTGGTTGTTCGCCGCCATCATGTCGTTCAGTGAATTCACCGCGTCGCTCTTCGTCACGACGCAACTGACGCAGACGCTGCCGGTGTCGATGTACAACTACGTGCGTGAATTCGCGGACCCGACCCTGGCCGCGCTATCGGTGGTGTATATCGCCGTGACGGCCAGCCTGCTGGCGCTTGCCAACGCCTTCCTGGGCCTGGGCAAGATCCTGAATATCGAAGAGGTGGAGTAGGCGGCCGGCGATCCGGCGGCCGGCGATCCGGCGGCCCGGCGCCCCAGCGCTTAGTACCCGCGCGACGGGTCGATCTGGTTGGCCGGGGCATCGCCGCGCGAAACACGCGCAATGTTCTCGGCGATCTGCGCCGCCGCCGATGCCGGAATGGCGACAGACGCCAGATGCGGCGTGATCAGCACGTTGTCCATGGGCCAAAGCGGATCATCGCCGGGCAGGGGCTCGCGTTCAAAGACATCCAGGGTTGCCGCGCCGATATGCCCGCTTTGCAGCAGCGTCGTCATGGCCGCCTGGTCTACCAGCGCGCCGCGCGCCACGTTGATCAGCGCGGCCCCGCGCGGCAGCTTTTCAAGCCGTGTCCGGTTGAGCAGACCACGCGTTTGCGGCGTCAGCGGCAGCATGATCACCAGGATGTCGGCTTGAGATATCACCGTATCCAGCGCGTCCATACCCGCGTGGCACTGCACCCCCGCGATCTGGCGCGGGCTGCGCGACCAGCCCAGCACAGTAAAACCCTGGCGTTGCAGCTCATGGGCCGCATACGCGCCCAGTTCCCCCAGGCCCAGCACCGCAACCCGCGTGTCCTCTGGCGAGCGCGGGTGCCGGTACGCCCATTCCCCACGGCGCTGCGCCTGTTCAAACCAGGGGATATCACGCGCATGGCGCAGCGTGGCGAACAGCACGTAGCCCGCCATCATGCGGGCCATCTGCGGGTCGGTGATGCGGGTAATGGGTACGCCGGCCGGAAGATCGTTACGGCCAACCAACGAATCCACCCCCGCGCCCAGGTTGATGATCAGGCGCAGGTTGGACATGGGGTCGAAGAATCCGGCGGGTGGCTTCCAGGCCAGCGCGTAGTGGATGGCGGTGGGGTCGTCGACCTCGCTCTCGTGTAGGATGCGCAACCGTGGCATGCGCGCCTGCAATGCCTGTTTCCACGCGGTGAAATCGTCGAACTGGCTGTAGAAGACCATCGCGCCAGACGGCGCGGCGAGGCTTTCGATGTTGCTTGCCGTGTTGCTTGCCGAGTTGCTTGCCGTGTTGCTCGCGGTGTTGCTTGACGTCATCGGTATCGCCTTCTCAAGCCGGCCGCGCAATCAGGCGCGACATGGCTTCAATGGCCAGCTCGTAGCCCTCGCCGCCCAGCCCCGCGATGACGCCGTCGGCCGCTTTGGAAATGTAGGAATGATGGCGAAACGCTTCGCGCCGCCAGATGTTGCTCATGTGGACTTCGATGATGCGGCCGGGAAACGCCAGCAGGGCATCCAGGATGGGAATCGAGGAATACGTCAGGCCCGCGGTGTTGATGATGATGCCTTGCGCATCGCCGCGCGCTTCCTGGATCCAGTCGATCAGCTGGCCTTCATGGTTGGATTGCACGAAATGCAGTTGCAGGCTCAGGCTGGCCGCCTTCTTTTCGCAACGGTCGCGCAGCGCCGGAAAGCTCTCGGCGCCATAGGTCTTGTTGGCGTCCAGGCCGTATAGATTGGCGTTCGGGCCGTTGAGAAACCAAACGATGGCAGGAGTAGAGGAATTCATGGCGGTGCGACCTCAAGCTTCATGGGGAAGGGTTGCCTGCATGGCGGGGAGCTTGCGAAACGCCGCTTCCCATTGCATGGCGCGCGGATGGCCGGTGCGCCAGTCCAGTTCAGGAAAACGAAAATCCAGATAGCCCAGCGCGCAGCCCAGGGTGACTTCACCGATGGTGGGCGCTTGCGCGGCAAGTGCAGCGCCCTGCGGGTCGGTCAGCGGGTTGATCAGGTCGCTGGCCTGCTGTTCGATCTGCTCCAGGCAGGCGCCGACCTTGACCAGTTGCGCATCGCGCCACACCGGCCATTGATATTCAGCCGGCCGGGCCGTGCGTTCATAGCGCGCCAGCAAGGCCGCGTCCAGCAGCCCATCTCCCAACGCCTGTTGCGCCAGGGCGACCCAGCGGCGCGGCCCCACGGCGGGGAACAGATCGGCGTTGCCGCCCAGGTGGGCCAGGTATTCGCAGATGACGCGGCTGTCGTACAGCGCCTGGCCATCGGCCAGGATCAGCGTCGGCACCTTGGCCAAGGGGTTATGGGCGGCGATACGGGCATCGCGCCGCACCGGGTTGGCCGCGCTGTCCAGCCATTGGATCTGATCCGCCACGCCCGCCACATGCGCGCAAACCATGACTTTTCGGACGTAGGGGGACGTGGGTGCGTAGAGCAGTTGAAGCATCTAGGGTCTATTCCTTTATCGCGAACGCAAAACGAACAACGCAACGCCTCAAGGACGCAATACGACCTTGCCGAAGACGTCGCCGCTTTCCAGTAGGCGGTGCGCCTGCGCCGCCTCGGACAGCCGCAGGCTGGCGTGCACACGCGGGGCGATGCGGCCGTCCGACACCAAGGGCAACACGTGCCGTGTGATGGCCTGCGCCATGCGCGTTTTCTCTTCGGCGCTTTGCGGCCGCAGCGTTGATGAATGCAGGCTTAATTGCTTTTGCATCAGAGCCAGCAAGTCGATGCTGACTTGCGACCCTTGCAGGAAAGACAGGCTGACGTGGCGGCCGCCAAAGGCCAGCGCCTGCAGGTTGCGCCGCACATAGTCGCCGCCCACCATGTCCAGCACCACGTCCACGCCCTGCCCCTGCGTGGCGTCCAGGCAGGCTTGCACGAAGTCCGTGTCGCGGTAGCACACGGCCTGGGCCGCGCCCATCTCGCGCAAGGTCGGCAAACGGTCCGCGCGCCCCGCCGTGGCCACCACCCGCGCGCCCGCCGCGTGCGCCATGCGGACGGCCAGCGTACCAATGCCCCCCGCCGCGCCATGAATCAACACGGTCTGGCCCATGCGCAGGCGGCCAAGCTCAAACAGGTTGTGCCACACGGTGTACAGGCCTTCGGGCAGGGCCGCCGCCGCGTCATCGTCCAGGCACGCCGGCGCCACAAAGGAATGGTCGACGCGCGCCACGCACCAGGGCGCATAGCCGCCGCCCGGCAACAGGCTCATCAGTCGTTGCCCCAGCAGCGCTTCAGGCACGCCGGGGCCTGCGGCGACGACCTCGCCGCAGGCTTCCAGGCCCAGCACGTCGGTCACGCCGGCTGGCACGCGCGCGGCCCCTTGCCGTTGCATGATGTCGGGCCGGTTGACGCCGGCTGCACGCACGCGCAGCAGCACTTCGCCGGGGCCCGGCACGGGCACCGGCCTTGCCGCCAGCGCCAGCACGCTGGCGTCGCCGGGTTCGCGGGCGACCACGGCCTGCATGGTGGAAGGAACGACGGTCATGTTGGGCATTACGACACGTTGAACACGCTGATGCCCTGGCCGGGCAACGCCAGGCCGGTCACCGAGCCCACCGGCCAATGCTGCAAGGCGTCCAGCCCCGCGCTGCGCACCATCACGCGCTGGTGGCCGGCCACGGGGATATCCACGTCGATATAGGAATCAATGTGATCCCCCTGGAACACATGGTTCACGACCGTGCCGCTAAGCACGGATTCGCTATGCAGGCTCTCAAGCCGGATCTGTTCTGGCCGCACATAGATGTCCAGGCGGCGGCCTTCGTGCGAGCCGCCCACCAGCCGGTCTCGCGCCACGCGGATCAGGCCCGCGCCCAGGCGCAGCAAGATGCCGTCCGGATCAGACCCGTGGTAGTGCGCGGGCAGGATGTTCACATCGCCCAGGAACGAGGCCACGAACGGGGCTTGCGGATTGCGGTAGAGCTCGTCAGGCGTGGCGATCTGGCGGATGACGCCGCTGGACATCACCGCGATGCGATCCGACATGGCCAGCGCCTCGCCCTGATCGTGCGTGACGAACACCGTGGTCACGCCCAGCTTGCGCTGGATCTCGCGAATTTCCACCTGCATCGAGCCGCGCAGACCCTTGTCCAGCGCCGAGAACGGCTCGTCCAGCAGCAGCACCTTGGGGCGTATCACCAAGGCGCGCGCCAGCGCCACGCGCTGCTGCTGGCCGCCGGACAGCTCGCGGGGCTTGCGTTCGCCCAACCCATCCAGCTTGACCAGCGCCATGGCCTCTGCCACGCGCTGGGCAATCTCGTCGGCCGGCATCCTTCGCATGCGCAGGCCATAGCCAATGTTGCGCGCCACCGTCATATGGGGAAACAGCGCGTAGTTCTGGAACACCATGCCAATCTGCCGCTGATAGGGCGGCAGATCCGTAACCAGTTGATCTTCGATGAAGATCTCGCCGTTGTCCGCTTGCGCGAAGCCCGCGATCAGGTTCAAGAGCGTGGTCTTGCCGCAGCCTGACGGCCCCAGCAACGTCAGGAATTCACCACGCCGGATCTTCAGCGACAGCTCCTGCAAGACCGTCTGCTGACGGTACTTCTTGACCACTCCTTCCAGGCTCACCGCGCTGGACGATTTTGGGGACACGGGGCTGTTCTGCATGGCGGCTCTATCTGTTGCGCGATGCTTTGCAGAATAAGGGAAGCGGGGTCCGTCGGCCGTTTGTGGATATTGATGCGGTCCATCGGAAAAAACGAAACGAGGTCCTGGCTCGGTTCAGAGCGAGTGATTTGCTTTTTCCTAAGCCCAGCGTCCAAAAAACCAAGTTATCAAGCGCGGACATCTGGCTCACACTGCGCCGCATCGATGCACGTATGCGGTCTTGAACCTTCTTAGGAAAAGCAATGTCAGTGGAAAAAACCAATACCTTGGTGATCGGCGCCGGCCAAGCCGGCATCGCGATGAGTGAGCACCTGGGCGCGATGGGCATTGACCACATCGTGCTGGAACGCAAGCGCATCGCCGAACGCTGGCGCTCTGAACGCTGGGACTCGCTGGTGGCCAACGGCCCCGCCTGGCACGACCGTTTTCCCAGCCTGAAGTTCGACGACATCGGCGCGGACGTGTTCCCGCCCAAGGAACGCATGGCGCAATATTTTGAAGACTACGCCAGGATGATCAATGCGCCCGTGCGCACCGGCGTCGAGGTCCTGCGTGTGCAACGCAACCAGAAGCGGCCCGGCTTCACCATCACGACATCGGATGGGGTATTTGAAGCGCTGCATGTCGTGACCGCAACCGGCGCATTTCAGATTCCCAGCTATCCAGCCATCGTGCCTGAAGACGCGGGCATTCAGCAGGTGCATTCATCGGCTTACAAAAACCCCGACCAGCTTGCCGACGGCGCGGTGCTGGTGGTGGGTGCGGGCGCTTCGGGCTCGCAGATTGCCGAGGAATTGCGCCGCGCGGGACGCACCGTGTACCTGTCCGTTGGCGAACACTATCGCCCGCCCCGTTCCTACCGCGAACGCGACTACTGCTGGTGGCTGGGCGCGCTGGGCATGTGGGACGAGGTCAAGAAAAAGCCCAAGCGCGAGCACGTCGCCTTTGCGGTCAGCGGCTACGACAACGGCAAAACCATCGACTTCCGCCGTCTGGCGCATGCGGGCATTCAGTTGGTCGGCATCACGCAGCGCTTTGAGAACGGCGTGATGGCATTCCAAGAGGGCTTGGCCGAGAACGTGGCGCAAGGCGATGCGGACTACTTTGAAGTGTTGCGCGAGGCCGACGCCTATATCGAACAGAACGGCCTGGACCTGCCGGCAGAACCCGAAGCCTGGGAATTGCTGGACGACCCCGACTGCCTGACAAACCCCATCCTTAGCCTGAACCTGGCGCAGGCCGGCATCACCAGCATCGTCTGGGCAACCGGCTTCAAGGTGGATTACCGCTGGATGGAAGTGGACGTGTTCGACGACCAGGGCTATCCGGTCCACAAGCGCGGCATCACCACTGAAAAAGGCATCTATTTTCTGGGCCTGCCGAACCAGTCGAACCGATCGTCGTCGTTTATCTGGGGTGTGTGGCACGACGCGAAATACATCGCGGACCACATCGGCATCCATCTGGACTATCTGGCGTATGAGAAGAACGGGGGAATGCCCACGGCTTGATTCCCCCTGTGCTCAGCCCAGGTACTCCACGTTGCCACACACCGAGATGCTCTGCCCGCTGATGACCGCGCCTTCGTCGGAACACAGGTAGGCCACTTGATTGGCCACGTCTTCGGGGCGGGTCATGCGGCGTAGCGAGACTTTCTCGACCAGTTGTTCGCGCATCACGTCGTTGCTGACGCCGCCCGCCTGTGCGCGGGCGGCAATGACGCGCTCGACGCGATCGCCCGACACCACGCCCGGCAGCACGGAGTTGACGCGAATATTGGACGGCCCCAGTTCCATGGCCCACGTCTGCGTCAACCCGGCCAGACCGAACTTGCTGGCGCTGTAAGGGCTACGCAGCGAAAAGCCCAGGCGGCCCGCCACCGACGAAATATTGATGATGGCGCCGCCACCGGCCGCCCGCAACAAGGGCACGGCGCTGCGCGCGCACAGGAAGGTGCCGGTCAGGTTCACGTCCAGCGTGTTTTGCCAGGCGTCCAGCGTGGTGTCTTCCAGCCGGCTGGTAGGGCCGGACACGCCCGCGTTGTTGATCAGGGCGTCAAGCTTGCCCCAGCGCGCGGCCAAGTCCGCGAACATGGCCGCCACCTGCGCTTCGCTGGACACGTCTGTCACGCTTACCGTCATACGCGGGTTGGCGCTGCGTGCCGCCTCGCAGGCTGCCGCGTCCACGTCGCAGATGTGCACCTCGGCGCCGGACGCCAGGAATTTCTGCGCGATGGCCAAGCCGATGCCCTGCGCGCCCGCAGTGATCAGGACGCGCTTGCCCTTCAAGGATTCAATCATGATGTCTCGTCAACGTTAAGGCGTTCAGACCGCGAACTCGGGGCGGATGCCGCTTTGCAAGGGCAAGCCCATGATCTCGCGCGCTTCGGCCGGCGTGGCGGGCTCCATGTCCATTTCGCGGATGATGCGCACGATGCGCTCGGTCAGTTGAACGTTGGTGGCCAGTTCGCCGTGCCGGTAGTACAGGTTGTCTTCCAGACCCACACGCGCATGGCCGCCCAGCAGCAACGCGCTGATGTTGGCCTCAAGCTGCGACGGACCAATACCGCTGACGCAAAAAATGCTG
The DNA here is from genome assembly GCF_003994415.1 of Achromobacter spanius. Taxonomy (NCBI): domain Bacteria; kingdom Pseudomonadati; phylum Pseudomonadota; class Betaproteobacteria; order Burkholderiales; family Alcaligenaceae; genus Achromobacter; species Achromobacter spanius. Next base: position 5,882,832 of record NZ_CP034689.1, read on the forward strand.
TTCTTCGGCAGCAGGTCCACCATCATTTGCAGATGCCGGGGCGAGAACGGCATCGCGTTCTGAAAATTGCGGTGCACGTTCATGACCAGGTTGATGAAATGCGGCCCTTCGTCCAGCCCTTCATCAATCAGCGTCGTGGCGTCTTGCAGGATGTGCGTGGGGCTGAAGACTTCCCACTCGGGCTTGATGCCGCGCGCCTTCATGCCGGCCGCCAGTTCACGCGCCTTGCTCAGCGGCGTATTCATCAGGTATTCGCGGTCGCCAAACGCCAGGTTCAGCGTGGTGGCGTCCAGCGTGCACATTTCGGCGCCGGCATCCATGCCCTTGAGCCGCTCTTCCCACAAGATTTCCCAGGTGCCGGGCGAGGTTTCCTTCACCATGTCGCCATGCACACCGCCCCCGGTGGAGTTGTTCAGCACGATGTCGCAGCGCTCGCGGATGCGCTGATTCATATCGCGGTAGATAGCCGGGTCGCATGTGGCTTGGTCGTCGGGCCGGCGCGCGTGCAGCGCCACCACGCTGGCGCCCGCGTTGTAGCAGCGGTAGACGTCCTCGGCGATTTCAGCCGGTTGCGTCGGCAGGTGCGGGTTCTGGGTCTTGAATGCCATGCCCCCGGTCGGGGCGATGGTTACGATGACTTTACGTTTGGCCATGGGGGTCTCCGGTTCACTTCCACAGCGCGCAGCGGCTTTCGGCTTTCTTGGTGAAGGCCTCGTTACCGTCAATGGTCTGCAGCACCTTGAAGTAGTCCCAAGCCTCTTTGGACTCGTCCGGCGTCTTCACTTGCAACAGGTACATGTCGTGGACCACTCGGCCATCCGGACGCACCACGCCATCCTTGATGTACATGTCATTCAACTTGTTCTCGCGCAGGTATGCCAGCACGCGGTCACCGTCGTCCGTGCCCAGGGCCTTGACCGCGCGCAGGTATTGCAGCGCCGCGGAATAGTCGGCCGCTTGCAGCGACGACGGCATGGCGTTGCGGCGTTCAAAGAACTTCTGGCTCCAGGCGCGGGTCGCATCCGATGCGTTCCAGTACCAGCTATCGGTCAGGTACAGGCCCTGCGTGGCGGGCAAGCCCATGGCGTGGATGTCGTTGATGAACATGATCATGCCCGCCAGCTTCATCGTCTTGGTCACGCCGAATTCGTTGGCGGCCTTGATGGCGTTGGTGGCGTCGGCACCGGCATTCGCCAAGGCAAGAATCTCTGCCTTGCTGGCTTGCGCCTGCAACAGGAACGACGAGAAATCGTTGGCCGACAAGGGATGCTTGACCGATCCCACGACCTTGCCGCCGCCCGCCTCGACCACCTTCGTCGTGTCCGCTTGCAGCGCGTGGCCGAAGGCGTAATCGGCCGTCAGGAAATACCAGCTTTTACCGCCCGCCTTGACCACCGCCGCCCCCGTGCCACGCGCCAGCGCGACCGTGTCGTAGGCATAGTTCAAGGTGTAGGGCGTGCACTGTTCATTGGTCAGCGTGGGTGCGCCCGCGCCCACCACGATGATGGGTTTCTTCTTGTCGGCCGCCACCTTGGACATGGCCAGCGCGGTGCTGGAATTGGTGCCGCCGATCAACATGTCCAGCCCGCGCTGGTCCAGCCATTCACGCGCCTTGGCCGATGCGATGTCTGCCTTGTTCTGGTGGTCCGCCGTCAACAGTTCGATCTTCTTGCCGTTGATCTCGCCGCCCATTTCCTCGATAGCCATCTTGATGGCTTCCGCCCCACCCGGGCCGTCGGGGCCGGAGTACACGCCGGACAGGTCGGTGATGAACCCAATTCGGATGACATCGTCCGAAATCTGCGCGTGGGCGGCGCTGGCGCCTAGCAGCGATACGGCGGCAGCGCAGGCGAGCGCGCTGCCGGACTTGATGCGTGGCATTGACAACATACCTGTCTCCTCTTATGTTTTTTGGCTCTTGATGCCTCAAGTATTCTGGGACGCCCCCCTTGCGCGTACAGTCATCATGGTGACAAAGCGGCCTAGGGTTTACCTGTGCGCCCTTTTCCCCTTTTGCCCTGTTGTTGAACGGAGAAACCATGCGTGGACCGCCCGCCAGCCAAGGCAGCCCGACAGCCGTACCCAAGCGCAAGCCGGCCGCGTGCCCGGTGGACAGGATGTTGAGCGTGGTGCCCTGGTACAACGGCCTGCCCGAGCTTGAGCGCAACCTGGTCCGCTCGGAACTGCGCACGGTGTCGCTGGCCACCGGCGAATACCTGTTTCGCGCGGGGTCTAAATCTTTGGGCTGGTATGGCGTGGTCGAAGGCCTGGTGAAATGGACCTCGCCCGGCGCGGACGGCAAGTCCCTGTCGCTGGCCGGCTTCAGCATCGGCAGTTGGTTTGGCGAAGCCACCATGCTGCGCCGCGAACGCTTTGAATATGAGGTGATTGCGCTACGCCCCAGCCGCATCGTCATCCTGCCGCGCGACACTTGCGAACGCCTGTGGAACCACAACATCGAATTCACCAAGGCATTGACGATGCACCTGGCGCAGCGAGTCAACTGGCTGATGGCCAGCTACACCGGCAACGTTCTGCTGGACGTGGACACCACTGTGGCCCGCGCCGTGGCCGCGCAATTCGATGCCGAACGCCATTCGGACACGCAGGGCCGATTGAAAATATCCCAGGAAGAAATCGCCAGCCTGTGCGGGGTGTCCCGCCAGCGATGCAACGCCGCGCTGACGCGGCTGGCGCGCGCGGGGGTACTACGAACGCACTACGGCGGCATGACGATTCTGGATAAGGACGCGCTGTATCAACGGGCGTTGATTGACGATGATTCCGGCGATTCGCCGAGTATGATGCGCCGCTGACCGATGGGAGATTCATTGACATTCGACGACCACAAGGGCAAAAGCTTGCCCCGGAAGGTGGGGCTGCGCGTTGCTTTGCGGGCCTTGCTCGTGCTCTTGCCCGTGCTCTGCCTCTTGCTGGGTTGGGCAGGCTGGACGATCCTGAAATCGCCCTACGAACCCAAGGGCGCGACCTCCACCGCCTCGGCATTCATTCAGGATATCCACCAGGAAAACTGGCAACGCGCCCATGACCTGACATTCAAGAACGGCTACACCGGGCGCAACCTGGATGAACTGCGCCGCGTCGCGGCCCGCCAATTCTGCGGGCGTGTGTCCGTGCTGAAATCCTGGCATCCCCCACAAACCCATGGCAACCGGCTGCGCCGCTGGCTAAACGGCGTGGCCGTGGATCAAGACCAGGTGTGGGTGGAATTCGATGACGCGGCGACGGGATGCATGATGACGTTCGAGATGCGGCTTGGCAAAGACAGCCAGTGGAAGGTCTTCAACTTCCAGAGCCATGCGGGGTGATGGCTCGTTAAGCAAATGCGGAATCGAAATCCACTAAATCGGTGCTCTGCATTCCTAAGCCCTTGGCAACCAGGCGCCAGCTATCGACGGCTTGCGCGACTTCTGCCCAAATAGCCACCGCTTCCTCCGTCTCCAATCTGAAGTAAGGCGCCCCTTCCATCAGCACGTCCCGGCTGTCAATGGGTCCGGAGTCTTCGGTTAGCCATGTCTTGCTCTCGCGACGGTCTCCAGGCATCGGATTCAGGTCAAATGCTGGCGACAAACGCCATCCATGGTTGCGCGCGTCATACAGAAACCCGGTATTGCGCAAATGGTCGTCCGTGTTGCAGATCAGAAAGTTGAAGACCAGCCGGCGCCACAACTGATGGATATCGGCAATCGGATTGGCGCCGTACTGCAACAGGACGTCCACCAATTCCGTATATGCCTGAGCCGTGTCGCGGCCATCAGACTGCAGCATCGTCGCGGCCGACACGTAGGGTATACGGCCGCCATCAGCGGCGCGGTCGAATCGCCGAATGATGGCGACTGCCGTTTCATTGATCAGCTCCACGCGCGCCGCAGCCGCTCTGATGCCCGCCTTGGCCGCAAGCTGCATAGCGAGCACCTCGCCGCGAATCACGTCGCGCTTGTCCGCCTGGCTGGGAAATTTTCCCAGGGCCAGACGGCCATCGGTATCTCGAACGGTCGACTTGGGCCGGGCCCCGCCCAACGAGGTGCCTTGCCCAAGCAGATATTGCAGGTCCTGCGCGCTCTCAGTGCCGGCCTCTAACGCGCGGGCCGCTTGCACGACCTTGCCCAACTCCACCAACGGCGGTACGTGCCAATGCGTTCCACCCGAGCGCAAATAGACCCTAGATGTACCTCCAGATCCTGACGCCGCGATGCCTTGGTAGCCATCAGAAGCCCTCCAATTCATCGGTGTCATCCACTGCGCCCTCTTTGGCGGCAGCAGAACGCGCAGCGCGCGCGTTGCCCTGAGAGGTTCGGACCCGTTGGGGCAGTTGTTCCCGCACCAGTTCCATGCCCAGGGAGTCATTTTCGGTAGCCATCACCTTCACCATCTCGTCAAGACGGCCAAGCACGTGCAAAGCACGTAGGAAGGTATTCAAGGCGGTGCCGGGATAGCCATCTTCCATGCGCCTCACGGTACTCAGTGATGTACCAATACGCTGCGCCAAGTCTTCCTGGCTCAAGCGGCGCACACGGCGCGCCGTGGAGATGTCTTGCCCAAGGCGGTGCAACGCGCGGTCTACCGGCCGTGGCATGGCCACGCGTGGGCCCAGCGTCTTTTGCTCGGAAGATGGCATACGTGCACCTGCTCAGATATGGACAAAAATAGCCATTAGGCATTCATATTTGAGCATACAGGCAGTTCATGAGCAATCGAATAAATAGAAATAAAGGTTCATATATGAGCCGTTAAATCACTATTCAATTCATATCTGAATAATAGTACCCACGAACAATCATGCCCAATGACCCGCTGGCCAAGTATGGGCCAAAAGGTACTTGATGGAAAAGGTGCGGACAGCGCCAGCCGGGGCCACTCAAAAGCAGCGGAGAAATCTAAAAGGGTTTTGGAGCGGGTGAAGGGAATCGAACCCTCGTATGAAGCTTGGGAAGCTGCCGTTCTACCATTGAACTACACCCGCTCGGGTGTCGTGCCACGGCGCTTGGCCGGGGCAGAGCCGGGGATTATAGCGCGGGTTTTTCAGATTCCACGGGCGATTTTTGCGTGCCTTTTCGGCGGTATGGACCTTCGGAACTAAATACGTCCCCAATTTAGTCCATCCAGCCGACTCCGCCCCGCCGCACCTGCCACTACAATTCGAGGCTATGAAACCCAACAACCCCGCGAACCCCTCCGCGGACACCCCCGCGACGCCTTCCGTGAACACCTCCGACACCCCCGCCGATTCCTCCGCTTCGGCGCCTGCCACCGCCCCCGTTTCCTCCGAAACCCAGGCGGCATTGGCCAGCACGGCCCACGCGCCGAACAGCCCTGGCGCCACGCACATCCGCAGCTTCGTGCATCGCCGTGGCCATATCACCCAGGGCCAGTTGGCCGCGCTGGAACGTCTGATGGGCGAATGGTCCATTCCGTACACGCCCCGCCGCCTGGATCCCGCCGCCGCGTTTGGCCGTCAAGCGCCGACGGTGCTGGAGATTGGCTTCGGCATGGGCGAGACCACCGAGAAGATCGCGCTGGCGCGCCCGGACGACAATTTCCTGGGCGTGGAAGTGTTCAATGCCGGCGTCGGTTCGCTGCTGCGCCGCATTGAAGATTCCAAGATCACGAACCTGCGCATCATTCAGCATGACGCCGTGGAAGTCGTGCGCGACATGATCGCGCCGGACTCGCTGGCCGGCGTGCACGTGTACTTTCCGGATCCGTGGCCCAAGAAGCGCCACCACAAGCGCCGCCTGCTGCAGCCGGCGTTCGTGTCGCTGTTGGCCAGCCGCATCGCGCCGGGTGGCTATATCCACTGCGCCACCGACTGGGAAGACTACGCCGTACAAATGCTGGAAGTGCTTGGCGGCGAACCGCTGCTGGCCAATACGGCGGACGGCTACGCGCCCCGCCCCGATTACCGCCCCCTGACCAAATTCGAGACACGCGGCCTGCGCCTGGGCCACGGCGTCTGGGACCTGATCTTCAAGCGAGTCGCCTAATGCTCTATCCGCCGATCGAACCCTACCGCCACGGCATGCTGGATACCGGAGACGGCCACCAGATCTATTGGGAAATGTCGGGCAATCCGAACGGCAAGCCCGCTGTGTTCCTGCATGGTGGGCCGGGCAGCGGTTGTTCGCCCGTGCATCGCCAGCTGTTCGATCCGCAGCGCTACAACGTGCTGCTGTTCGATCAACGCGGTTGCGGCCGGTCCAAGCCGCACGCCAGCCTGGACAACAACACGACCTGGCATCTGGTGTCCGACATCGAGCGGCTGCGCACCGAGATCATGGGCGTGGAAAAGTGGCTGGTGTTCGGCGGTTCGTGGGGCTCGACCCTGGCGCTGGCTTATGCGGAAACGCATCCGTCTCGCGCCAGCGAACTGGTCGTGCGCGGCATCTTCGGCCTGCGGCGCGCGGAGATCCAATGGTTCTACCAGGAAGGCGCGTCGTGGCTGTTTCCGGACCGTTGGGAAGAATACCTGGCGCCCATTCCGGAAGCCGAGCGCGGCGACCTGGTGGCGGCGTATCACAAGCGTCTGACGGGCAATGACCCGGCCGAGCAACTGCGCGCCGCCAAGGCCTGGAGCAAGTGGGAAGACAGCACCATCACCTTGCTGCCCAGCCCGCGCCACCAGCAAAGCCACGCCGCCGATCGCGCCGCGCTGGCATTTGCGCGCATCGAAAACCATTACTTCGTGAACGCGGGCTTCATGGAAGAAGGCCAGTTGATTCGCGACGCGCACAAGCTGCGCGGCATTCCGGGCACCATCGTGCAAGGCCGCTACGACGTCTGCACGCCGGCCCGCACGGCCTGGGACCTGCATCGCGCCTGGCCGGAAGCGGATTTTCATCTGGTGCCCGACGCGGGCCATGCCTTTGATGAACCCGGCACGCTGGCGCGCCTGCTCGCCGCCACCGACGCTTACGCAAAACAGTGAGGACACCGGACATGCACATCACCCTGAATGGCGACGCGCGCGAATTTCCCTTGGACACCACCGTGATTGAACTGCTGCAAACGCTGGGCTATGCCGGCAAGCGCGTCGCGGTGGAACGTAATGGCGAGATCGTGCCCAAGAGCCAGCACGAACAGACCACGCTGGCCGATGGCGACCAGATTGAAATCGTGGTGGCGGTGGGCGGCGGCTGAAAGCCCTTATCCACCGTTCCCGCGGCGCGAACCGGCGCCGCAACCCGCAAAGGCCGCTGTCAGTTCAGCGGCCTTTTGCGTGGGTGATCACAGAGAAGCGGACCGCGCATGGCATCCCGCGCCCGATGCGGTTTGCGCTTGCCGCCCGACACGCACTGCAAAGTGGCGAGCATTGTTGCGTAGTCTGCCATGCGGCTAGCAACCTGTTACACCATACCCTCTCGTCTCGCGGCGATTACGCGAGTAATAATCGTTGCTGCTGGCGTTGTAGGTTGTCGTGTTGTTGTTCTGGCGTTGCACATCGCCCCATTGGGGCAAGGAGGCATCATGAACACCGCGGTCATCATCAATCTTCTCATCCAGCTCGTTGCTGGCGCAGCGGGCGGTAATGGACTGGGAAAAATGCTCCAGCAGTTCAATTTGGGTCCCCTGGGCAACACCATCGCGGGCGCCATCGGCGGCTTGGCCGGCGGTTCGTGGCTGGCGCCCATGATCACCGCCGGGGCGGGCGCCGCCACGGCGGCCAACACGGGGATGGATCTTTCAGCGATAGCGGGCAGTGTGGTGGGCGGCGGTGTGGGTGGTGCCGTGCTGACCTTGATTGCCGGCATCGTACGCAAGATGTTCGTGGGCCGCGCGCCCTGATGGCAATTCGTTTTTTCACCGCAACATAGATAAAGGAAACACGATGGGTCTGCTCAATTTCATCAAGGACGTAGGCGAAAAGCTCTTCGGCGCCAGCGAGGCCAAAGCCGCGACAGCGGACGAGTTGAAGAAAGAGCTGGATAAGCACGGCCTGAACGCGGATGGCCTGCAAATCTCGGTGGATGGCGACAAGGTCACGGTGGCTGGCGAGGCGCTCAGCACGGAAGACGCCGAGAAGATTTCGCTGGCGCTAGGCAACACCGTGGGCGTGGCGGCGGTGGACAACCAGTTGAAGGTGAAGCAGGCCACGCCTGAAGCCAAGATGTACACGGTGCAAAAGGGCGACAACCTGTGGAAGATTGCCGAAGCGCAGTACGGCAAGGGCCAGGGCGCGAAGAACACGGTGATTTTCGAAGCCAACAAGCCGATGCTGACGAGCCCGGACAAGATCTACCCGGGCCAGGTGCTGCGCATTCCGCCGCTGCCGTAAGCGGTCACTGAACTCGACAAGCCGGAGAACACCCATGCGTTTTCCGGATTGTGTCGCGGCACGGCTCCCCCTGCCTGCCGCGATTGCTTGGCCAGACGCAATGTCTGGCCATTTTTTTAACTAGCCCCCTCGGGGGGCAGGAAGCGCACGCAGTGCGCGCACCGTGGGGGCCTTACTTCATTCCAAAACGGCCCAAACCCTTCATGCCGCCCATGGCGCGCATCATCTTTGCCATGCCGCCCTTCTTCATCTGCTTCATCATCCCCTGCATCTGCTCGAACTGAGCCAGCAGGCGGTTGACCTCTTGGACCGGCACGCCGGAACCCGTGGCGATACGGCGCTTGCGAGACGCCTTGATCAATTCAGGCTTGGCGCGTTCGGCGGCCGTCATGGAATTCAGGATGCCTTCCGTGCGGCGCAATTGCTTTTCGGCCTGGCCGCCTTGCAACTGACCCGCGGCCTGCTGGAACTGGGCCGGCAGCTTTTCAAGCAGCGAACCCATGTCGCCCAGCTTTTTCACCTGGCCCAGCTGTTCGCGGAAATCGTTCAGGTCGAACTTGTTGCCCGACTTGATCTTGGCCGCCAGCTTTTGCGCATCGGCGATGTCGATGTTCTTCTGCGCCTGCTCGACCAGCGACACGATGTCGCCCATGCCCAGCACCCGTTGCGCCATGCGGTCGGGGTAGAAAGGTTCCAGGCCGTCCAGTTTTTCGGACACGCCGACAAATTTCAGCGGTTTGCCAGTCACGTGGCGCACCGACAGGGCCGCGCCGCCACGGGCGTCGCCGTCCAGCTTGGTCAGCACCACCCCGGTCAGGGGCAGCGCGTCCGCGAAGGCGCGCGCAGTGTTGACCGCGTCCTGGCCCTGCATGGCGTCCACCACGAACAACGTTTCCACCGGCTTGACCAGATCATGCAGCGCGCGGATTTCGCGCATCATGGCTTCGTCGATGCCCAGGCGGCCGGCCGTGTCCAGGATCAGCACGTCGTAATGGTGACGGCGAGCATGGTCCACCGCGCCGCGCGCGATGTCTTCGGGTTTCTGGCTGGGGTCGGACGGCAGGAAGTCCACCCCCACCTGCGCGGCCACGCTTTTCAGCTGGTCGATAGCGGCGGGGCGATACACGTCGGCGGACACCACCAGCACTTTCTTCTTGCCGGTCTTGCGGCCGTGCTGCGTGTGCTGCCCTTCGGACAGCCAGCGCGCCAGCTTGCCGGTGGTGGTGGTTTTACCGGCGCCTTGCAGGCCGGCCATCAGGATGACGGCGGGCGGCTGCACGGCCAGCGACAGTTCGTTGGAATCGGCGCCCAGGTCGCCGCCCATCAGGGCGGTCAGTTCCTTGTGGACCACGCCCACCAGGGCCTGGCCCGGGCTGAGGCTGGCCGCCACTTCTTCACCCAGCGCTTTTTCCTTCACGCGGGCGACAAATTCACGCACGACGGGCAGCGCCACGTCGGCTTCCAGCAGCGCCATGCGCACTTCGCGCAGCATCTCCTGGGTGTTGGCCTCGGTCAGGCGGGCTTCACCGCGCAGCGTCTTGACGACACGCGAAAGGCGTTGAGTTAGGTTATCGAGCATGAGAGGCGTTTCCGCTTAAACTAGTTGATTGAACGGTGGCCGCAGGCGCGGATTCTGCGCTTTCGGGTGGCACGCACCCCAAGGCCCCATCCAGACAACGGTTTTTATGTCACTAGGCATTGTATTTCACACAGCGGCTGCCTTGGCGTACGCAGTGCTAGGGGGGTCGCTCTGGGTCCGCCTGGCCGGCGCCGGGGAAGTGGAGCGGACGGGCAGAATTGGCCGTCTGTGCCTGCTGGGGGCCTTGGTCCTGCATGGAATCGGGCTGCAACAATCCATGCTGGGCGCCCAGCACCTGTTCATTGGGTGGGCACTGGCCCTGTCCGCGGCCATCTGGCTGGGCATGGTGGTGTTCTGGCTGGAAAGCCTGCTGGTGCGCATCGACGGCTTGCAATTGCTGCTGTTGCCCGCCGCCGCCATCGCCAGCGCCCTGGCCGCCGTGTTTCCCCAAGGGCAATTCGTGCCCCACGCCGATAGCGCCTGGCTGCGCGTGCACCTGCTGATCGCCCTGGCCGCCTATGGCCTGATCACCATCGCCGCCCTGCACGCCATGATGATGGCTTTGCTTGACCGCCATCTGCACCGCCCGCTTGACGCCCCCGCCGAACGCAGCATCATTGGCCGCGTGCTGGACTCCCAGCCGCCGCTGTTGGTGCAGGAACAACTGCTGTTCCGTATTATCTGGATCGGTTTCATCGTGCTGACCCTCGCGGTGGGCTCGGGGTCGGTGGCGTCAATGAAGCTGACGGGCATGATCCTGCCGTTTGACCACAAGACCGTCTTCACCCTGCTGTCCTGGCTGACGTTCGGCGTGCTGCTTGCCGGCCGCCATGTGTGGGGCTGGCGCGGGCGCGTTGCGCTGCGCTGGACCTTGACGGGGTTTGGTTTCCTGATTCTGGCGTATACCGGCAGCCGGTTCGTGCTGGAAATGATTCTGCATCGAGGCTGACGTGGGCAAGTTGTTGTTCTGGATCGTTTTGATCATCGCGGTGCTGTTCGTGGCCCGCATCGCCGCCCGCATGGCGGCGGCGCGCCAGGAGGGCGACCCGCCCAAGGCCCGCAACCCGCCGGCCCCGGCCAAGCTCGCGCCCGAATCCATGGTGCGATGCGCGCACTGCGGCATCCATCTGCCCCGGTCCGAAGCCGTGCTGCTGAACGGGCACACCTGGTGCGGCACCGAGCACGCAAAGCTGGGCCCCGCCAAAAAGTAAGCGGCGGGCAGGCGGCAGCTTCGGCGCCACCGGCAGCGTTTTACGCGCTCGCCCTTGCAGAATCACGGATTTGGGACGCGGCGGCGACCACGGCATAATGCCCGTTGGATTCACCACGCATGTTCTCTCTTATGGCTCTGCTTCTGGATCGACATGGCTGGCTGGCGCCGGCCCCGGGTGTAACCCTCCTGCCCTCGCCCAACCGCGACGCGCGCCCTAGCGACGCGCAAGTGTCGTTGCTGGTGCTGCACAACATCAGCCTGCCGCCGGGCAAGTTCGGCGGCCCCGAAGTCGCCGGGCTGTTCCTGAACACGCTTGACTACGCTTCGCACCCCTGGCTGGAACGCCTGCGCGGCTTGCGCGTGTCGGCCCACTTTTTTATTCGCCGCGATGGGCGCATCATTCAGTTCGTGTCCACCGACCAACGCGCCTGGCACGCCGGCGTGTCGCGCTTTGGCAAGCGCGAACGCTGCAACGACTTTTCGATTGGCATCGAACTGGAAGGCACGGACACCCTGCCCTACACCGATGAACAATACCTGGCGCTGCGCAAGCTGACGCGGGTGCTGCGCGTGCGCTACCCCTTGGCCGCGGCCCGAGGACACGAACACATTGCCCCGGGGCGCAAGACCGACCCCGGGCCGGCTTTCAACTGGACGCGTTTTTCGCGCGACAGCGGCTTTGCGCGGCGGCAGTTGCCGCCCGTCTGACCCTACTCAAGGACTGGTTATGTTGAAGATCTGGGGACGCCTGACGTCCGTCAACGTGCAGAAAGTGATGCTGGCCGTGCGCGAACTGGCGCTGCCGCACACCTTCGTACAGGCCGGCGGACCCTTCGGCGTGAACGACACGCCGGAATTCGCCAAGCTCAACCCGAACCGCACCGTGCCGGTCATCGACGATGGCGGCTTCGTGCTGTGGGAATCGAACGCCATCGTGCGCTACCTGGCCTCGCGCTACGGCGTGGGCACGCTGTGGCCCGAAGACGCCTGCCTGCGCGCGGATGCCGACCGTTGGATGGACTGGCAGGCCACCGAATGGCAAGGCGCCATGGGCCCCGCCTTTCTGGGGCTGATCCGCACGCCCGAAGACAAGCGCGACCACGCCGCCATTGAAAACTCGGTCAAGCGTTCCAACGCACGAGCCCTGATCCTGGATCAGGCCCTGCAAGGCCGCGAGTTCATCGTTGGCCGCCACCTGACCATGGGCGACGTCGCGCTGGTTTGCGCGGCCCACCGCTGGCTGGCCATGCCCATTGAACGCCCCGACACCCCGGCGCTGTCCGCCTGGTACCGTCGCGTGATGATGCGCCCCGCCCCCCAAGGCGTGCTGACGCTTCCGCTGGAATAGCGCGTATTGCGTTGTTATTCCCGACTCGTAGGATGGGTGGAGCGCGATAAACAGGTGCGTAGAACACCACTGCGGATCGCGCGAAACCCATCAAACAACAAAGGCGATGTGGCTGCTTCCCCTTAGGATCAGACGATGTGGCTGGTTCGGCTTCGGATCAGGCGTTGTTTGATGGGTTTCGCGCGATCCGCGGTTGCGTTTTTGCGTGCGACCTCGCGCGCTACACCCATCCTACGTTCAGCCGCGGTCCACCTTCCAGCCCATTTCCGCCGAGATGCCCGCCGCCGCGTCCTGCACCACGGGGATCATGTCGCGCATGCGCTCCAGGGACATGTACGGCACCGTGCTGGACACGCTGATCGCCGCCACGATGCCGCTTGAGGCATCGCGCACGGGCGCCGCCACGCAGCGGATCGACGGCTCGTTGTCTTCCAGGTCAAACGCATAGCCTTGCGCCGCGTATTCGCGCATGCGGTCGCGGAACGCTTCCCAGGTCTGCTGGCCGCCCGGCGCGCGCGACGATACCGGCGCGCCAATGCGATGCAACGCCTTCCATTGCGGTTCTTCGGTGTCCAGCAGCAGCGCCTTGCCCACGCCCGTGGCGGCTAGCGGCATGCGATGCCCCACGCGCGACCGCATCTCCAGCCCTTTCTTGCCCGAGATCTTTTCCAGGTACAGCACGTCGTCGTTGTCACGCACGGCCAGATGGATGGTGTCGCCGGTCTGTGCCGCCAATGCGTCCAGGTAAGGGCGCGCCAGAGTCGCCATGGGAAACGCTTCGCGCGCCTGGAAACCCAGCTCGATCAGCTTCGGCCCCAGCACATACCCCACGCCTGGCAAGGCCCGCAGATAGCGTTCCTGCACCAGGCAACTGGCCAGCCGGTGCGTGGTGCTGCGCGCCACGCCGATACGGGCGCAGATGTCTTTCAGGTCACGCGCACCGGCCGCCACCGCCTGCACCACGGCCAGGCCTCGCATCAGCGTCTGAGTACCAGCAGGGGCGACGGCGTCGGGGTCCAAGGTGGGAAAGGGCATTGCAGGCGGGGTGGCGGTCATGAAACGTGAATACACAGCGAGAACGGGAGCAAGCATAGCCGGGATGGCGCAGGGCGGCGATGCGGATGCGGCGGGGTGGCCGGGTGGCGGCCCCCATGGCACGGAGGCAAAGGCGACGGCGGCTTGGTTACCACTGCACTTATTCCCTGTATATGGGATTTAATTCTACATTTTGAGATTTTTCAAGCACTGATCTAGAATTTTTTCCCAGCGCGCGCCGGGCGGAATAAAGGCCCGGCGCGCAACAAGACAACAAGGCCGCCGCGCCCCGTATTGCCCCTCTTGCCCGCGCCGCTACCGGCGCCGCCGGGCACGCTGCATGGGCAAGCAATCGGGCAAGGCGGCCAACGATGAGACACATCTGATGACACCCGCCACACCCGCCCGCGCGGCGCTTATCGCGCTGGATTGGGGCACCTCTTCACTACGCGCTTACCGGCTGGACGACACGGGTGGCACGCTGGACACCCGGCATCTGCCCTGGGGCATCATGCGCCTGCCGCAACCCTTGCAGGATGGCGCGGCCAGCACCGCCCTGTCCGGCTTCGATCTGGCGTTTGAACAGGCTTGCGGCGACTGGCTGCGCGCAGAGCCGACGCTGCCTGTCATTGCCTGCGGCATGGTCGGCAGCGCCCAGGGCTGGCAGGAAGCGGCTTACCTGGACGTGCCCGTTGACCTGAAACGCATCGGCACCCTGCTGACGATGGTGGAACGCAAGAGCGCCGGCCCCAACGCCACCCCGCTGCACATCGTGCCCGGCCTGATCCAGCGCCACGGCTTGCCCAACGTGATGCGCGGCGAAGAAACCCAGGTGTTCGGTGTGATGTTCGATCAGGTGGGCGGCTGGGGTGCGAATTCGTCCGTCCACCCCGCCGACAGCGTGCTGATCGGCCTGCCCGGCACACATTCCAAGTGGGTCAACGCCCGCCGCGGCCGCGTCACGCATTTCAACACCTTCATGACGGGCGAGGTCTACGCCGCGCTGCGCGGCCACACCATCCTGGGCCGCACGATGAGCGATGCGCCCGCCGCCGAACAGGACGCCGACATCGCCGCCGACAGCAGCGCCTTCATGCGCGGCGTGAAGGTAGCCGGCGCCCCAGCCGGACGGGCCGGCGTGCTGTCCACCATCTTCAGCACGCGCGCGCTGGGCCTGACCGGCGAACTGGCGTCTTCCTTGCAAGCCGACTATCTCTCGGGCCTCTTGATTGGCCATGAAATTTTCGCGCTGGCCCAGATGCTGCGCGAGCAAGGCGAGCTGCCCCGCATCGTGCTGTGCGGCGACCCCGCGCTGTGCCAGCGGTACATCCTGGCCATGCAGCACTACGGCCTGGGCACGCCCGAACAGGCGCAAAACGCCACGGAACGCGGCTTGTGGCACCTGGCCCTCTGCGCCGGGCTGGTCAAGGCCGGGCAGATCAACACCGAGCGGGCCAAGCCTTCCCCCCATTCGGCATCCCTCTAGGAACCAGCACATGAACCACACCGGACTGCAAACCGCCATGGCCCAATGCGGCCTGATCGCCATCCTGCGCGGCATCCAGCCGCACGAAGCGGAAGACATCGGCAATGCACTGTACGACGCGGGCTTTCGCCTGATCGAAGTGCCGCTGAATTCGCCGGACCCGCTGGCCAGCATCCGCGCCATGCGCGCCGCACTGCCCACCGACTGCCTGATCGGCGCGGGCACCGTGCTCAAGCCCGATGACTGCGCGCGCGTGCAGGACGCGGGCGGTGAACTGATCGTCATGCCGCACAGCGACGCCGCCGTCATCCGCGCGGCCAAGAAACTGGGCATGGCGTCCTGCCCCGGCGTTGCCACGCCCACCGAGGCGTTTGCCGCGCTGGCGGCCGCCGCCGACGTGCTGAAGATGTTTCCCGCCGAACAGCTGGGCCCCGCCGTGCTGAAGGCCTGGCGCGCCGTGATGCGCCCGCCGATTGCGCTGGTGCCGGTGGGCGGCATCACGCCCGACAACCTTTCCGTTTTTGCTCAGGCCGGCGCCAGCGGCTTCGGCCTGGGCTCCGCCTTGTACAAACCCGGCCTGACGGCCACCGACGTCGGCCAGAACGCGCGCGCATTCGTCGCCGCCTGGCAACGCGCCTATTCCGCCCAGGAGACCCAAGCATGAAGATCACCAAGCTCACCACCTACATCGTGCCGCCCCGGTGGTGCTTCCTGAAAATCGAAACGGGTGAAGGCATCGTTGGCTGGGGCGAACCCGTGGTGGAAGGCCGCGCGCATTCGGTGGCCGCCGCCGTGGAAGAACTGTCCGACTACCTGATCGGCAAAGACCCGCGCAACATCGAAGACCACTGGACGGTGCTGTACCGAGGCGGCTTCTATCGCGGCGGCGCGATCCACATGAGCGCGCTGGCCGGCATCGACCAGGCGCTGTGGGACATCAAGGGCAAGCACCTGGGCGTGCCGGTGTCGCAATTGTTGGGCGGCAACGTGCGCGATCGCATCCGGGTGTATTCGTGGATAGGCGGCGACCGCCCGGCCGATACCGCCGCCGCCGCCAAGAGCGCCGTGGACCGTGGTTTTACCGCCGTGAAGATGAACGGCACGGAAGAACTGCAATACATCGATTCGTTCGACAAGGTGGATAAGTGCCTGGAGAACGTGGCCGCCGTGCGCCAGGCCGTTGGCCCCAACGTGGGCATCGGCGTGGACTTCCACGGCCGCGTGCACAAGCCCATGGCCAAGGTCCTGATGAAAGAGCTGGACCCGTTCAAGCTGATGTTCATCGAAGAGCCGGTGCTTAGCGAACACTACGAAGCCTTGAAGGAACTGGCGCCACTGACGTCCACCCCCATCGCGCTGGGCGAGCGCCTGTTCTCGCGCTGGGACTTCAAGCGCGTGCTGTCCGAAGGCTATGTAGACATCATCCAGCCCGACCCGTCGCACGCGGGCGGCATCACCGAAACCCGCAAGATCGCCGCGATGGCCGAAGCGTATGACGTGGCGCTGGCGCTGCATTGCCCGCTGGGTCCCATCGCGCTGGCTACCTGCTTGCAGATCGATGCCGGTTGCTACAACGCCTTCATCCAGGAACAAAGCCTGGGCATTCACTACAACGCCGCCAACGACTTGCTGGACTACGTCAGCAACCGCGAAGTCTTCAAGTACGAAGACGGCATGGTCGCCATTCCGCAAGGCCCGGGCTTGGGCATCGAAGTGAATGAGGAATACGTGAAGGAACGCGCCGCCGTGGGCCACCGCTGGCGCAACCCGATCTGGCGCCACGCCGACGGCAGCTTCGCCGAGTGGTAAGGCCAGCCCGATCACGCTGACTGACCGCCATGCGGCGCCCCATGCTTCTGTCACGAGCGCCGCTTTTTCTTCTTCATATCGATAACCCATCGGCATCCAAGCCGATGGCCCCCGCCCCTAGAAGGGCGCACGAGGAGACAATCCGTGTCGACCGCCACCCACGCCGGCCTGCAACACGCCCAGCGCCCCACGCGCAGCCGGTACATCATCATGGTGATGTTGTTTATCACTGTCGTCATCAATTACCTGGACCGCAGCAACCTGTCCATCGCCGCGCCCGCGCTGAAAGACGAGTTTGGGCTGGACACCTGGCATGAAGGGCTGATCCTGTCCGCCTTCGGCTGGACCTACGCCGCCATGCAGATTCCCGGCGGCTGGCTGGTGGACCGTGTATCGCCCCGCGTGCTGTACGCCGCCGCGCTGATCCTGTGGTCGGCCGCGACCTTCTTCATGGGCTTTGCCAGCAGCTTCATCATCCTGTTCGTGTTGCGGCTGGCAGTGGGAGCATTGGAAGCGCCCGCCTACCCCATCAACAACCGCGTCGTCACCACCTGGTTTCCGGAAAAAGAACGCGCCACCGCCATCGGCTTCTACACGTCCGGCCAATTCGTGGGCCTGGCGTTCCTGACGCCCGTGCTGGCCTGGTTGCAGCACCATTACGGCTGGCACATGGTGTTTGTCAGCACCGGCTTGCTGGGCATCGTCTGGGGCGTGCTGTGGTACCTGATCTATCGCGAGCCGCGCCAGTTCAAGGGCGCCAACGCCGCCGAGATCGAACTGATCCAGCAAGGCGGCGGCGTGGTCGACCTGGACCGCAACGCGCACGCCAAGAAAGCGCCGTTCAACTGGAATGACCTGGGCCTGGTGATGTCCAGGCGCAAGCTGTGGGGCGTGTACCTGGGGCAGTTCTGCCTGACGTCCACGTTGTGGTTCTTCCTGACGTGGTTCCCGACCTATCTGGTGAAGTACCGGGGCATGGACTTCATCAAGTCTGGCTTCCTGGCATCCGTGCCATTCCTGGCCGCATTCGTCGGCGTGCTGTGCTCGGGCGTGCTGTCCGACTTCCTGGTGCGCCGTGGCGCCAGCGTGGGCCTGGCGCGCAAGCTGCCCATCATCCTGGGCCTGCTGATTTCCACATCGATGATCGGCGCCAACTTCACCGACTCCACCCCCTGGGTCATCTTCTTTTTGGCCCTGGCCTTCTTCGGCAACGGCCTGGCGTCCATTACCTGGTCGCTGGTGTCCACCTTGGCGCCGGTGCGGCTCTTGGGCCTGACGGGCGGCGTGTTCAATTTCGTGGGCAACCTGTCGTCCATCTGCACGCCCATCGTCATCGGCTTCCTGGTATCGAAAGACAACTTCGCCCCCGCCATCGTGTACGTGTCGTCGCTGGCACTGCTGGGCGCACTGTCGTACATCCTGCTGGTCGGCAAGGTGGAACGAATAGAAGCGTGATTGATGTGTGTTGGTGAGATGAAGGGTGCCGGATGAACGGCACCCTTTTTTTTGTGCGCGATATGCAGCCCGAGAGCACAGAGCAAGGGCTAAAAACGTCACTTCCACGTTTTCCCTTTTGCAGCGGATCAAGGACCATCACGCCATGTGAGTCACATCCGCCGATGACGAGACGGCACGGATAAGCAACTTGACTAATTTTCGTCGATAAACGAATATGGCCATGTTTGAAATTGAACACTACGTGACCGCCGATGCCGGGGTCGACCTTTATGTGGCGTGGTTGAAAAGCCTGCGTGACAACCGCGCAAGAGTGGCGATCATCCGCCGAGTCTTTCGCATCCACCAAGGCAACTTCGGCGATCACAAGTTCTGCCGCGAAGGAGTCTGGGAACTACGAATTGATATCGGCCCGGGGTATCGCGTGTATTACGGGCTAGCCGGACGGCGTGTGGTGCTGTTGCTTTCCGGCGGCGACAAACGTTCGCAAACTGACGACATCGAGCGCGCGGTACGCGCTTGGCAACATTGGAACCAGAGAACACCATGAAAAGCAGACCCCATGATGAAGCGATGGCCGAGCTGTACCGTGATGACCCCGCATTGGCCGTTGACCTGATCAACAGCGTGCTGGAAGACGGAACCCAGGCTGAGCTCTTGATCGCGCTGCGGCAACTGACGCAGGCTTTTGGTGGCGTGCAGACCGTGGCGGCGCAGGCGCACCTGAATCCCACCCAGCTCTACCGCACGCTCTCACCCAAGGGCAACCCCGCGCTAAGCAGCCTGACGGCAATCCTGAAAGCCTTGGGCCTGCGGCTGGCGGTACAGCCGCTGACGCCCGCGGGCGCCAGATAACGTTAATGGGCGGGTTGGGCGACAACACCCAAACCCGCCCAGCGAATAGCTAATGCTCGACGCGCCCCTCAGCAGCCCTGCATCGCCAGCTTGCGGCGGCGCACGTTGCCGGCCCGCTGCACCAACACCAGCGCCAACCCGGCCACGGCGATGACAGCACCGGCAATCGGTACCGCCGCGTAGCCCAGCCCGGCCGAGATCACCGCGCCGCCGGCGGCCGCGCCGACCGCGTTGCCCAGGTTGAACGCACCCACATTCACCGAAGACGCCAGCCCGGGGGCCGCAGTGGCGGCGCGCATCACGCCCATCTGCAAGGGCGGCACCACGGCGAAGGTGGCGACGCCGAAGATCAACAGGGAAATCGCCGCGCCGATCTGGGTGGAGGCGATCCACGGGAACGCCAGCAGGTCGATGATGACGATCACCAGGAAGGTGATGAGCGTACCGTCCAGCGAACGGTCGGCCATGCGGCCGCCCAAGCCATTGCCCAACGTGAAGCCCAGGCCAATCAGCACCAGCATGCCGGTAATGAAGGCGGGCGATGCGCCGGTGATATCGGCCAGCGTGGGCGCAATGTAGGTGTACAGCGTGAACATCGCGCCCGCGCCCAGCACCGTGGTCAATAGCGCCAGCAGCACGACGGGGCTTTTCAGCACGGCCAGTTCATGGCGTACATCCGGGCGGCGTCCCGCTTCGCCCGCCGGCAAGGCGAACCACAGCGACAACATCGCAATCAAGCCCAGCACGGCGGTGGCGGCAAACGACATGCGCCAGCCGATCACCTGCCCCAGCCACGTGGCGGCGGGCACGCCGCCCACGTTGGCGATGGTCAAGCCCATGAACATGGTCGCCACCGCGCTGGCCTGCTTGTGGCGCGGCACCACGCTGGCCGCCACCAGCGAGCCCAGGCCGAAGAACGCGCCGTGGTTCAGGCTGGTGACCAGCCGCGCCAGCAACAGCGTGGTGTAGTTGGGCGACAGCGCCGACAGCACGTTGCCGATGGTGAAGATCAACATCAACAGAATCAGCGCCTTGCGCCGCGACCAGCGCGAAAACGCCAGCGTCATCAGCGGCGCGCCCAGCATCACGCCGATGGCGTAGGCGCTGATCAGCATGCCGGCGCTGGGAATGGACACGTCCACGCCCTCGGCAATAACGGGCAACAGGCCCATGGGAGAAAACTCGGTCACGCCAATGCCGAACGCACCGACGGCGAGCGCCAGCAACGGCAGGCCGGACTTGACCGGCGGATTATCTTGCGGGTTCATGCGGATTCCTTGGAGCACGTCGTAAAGACAGGCGTGCAGTATGACCGCGCGATCCTTGCGGAAAAAGCCGTCTGGCGGGCAAACACTTTTGACTTCAAGTCACGAATCGCCCCCAGGCACGGGGGGCTACGTCAGCCCCAGCAAGCGCTCCGTCTCGCGCGCCAGGGCGACCAATCGGGGGCCGATGTCGGCGGCCCGCTCGCGATAGGGTCCGTCCCCCGACGGTACGCCGCAGTTGAAGACGTACAGCAGCGACTGATAAGGCCGCCACAAGGGCGCGGCAAAGCCATAGGCGTCGGGACGCCATTGCACGTTGTTGCCGCAATACCCCTTGCGTTCCAGGTCACGCGATGCCGCCGCCAGGCTGGGGAAGTGTTCGGCGTAATGGCGGGCGTCGGCCACGCGCAACTGATTCAGCACCACTGCCCGCTCGGCATCCGGCACCCGGCACAGCCAGGCCTTGCCCGCCGCGCTGGACAGCAAGGGCAAGGCCGCGCCGATGTCGGGCCGGGTCTGCAAGGCGTCGTTTGACCTGGCGGTTTCCACGTACACCATCTGCAAGCGGTCTCGCACCACCAGCGACACCGCGCCGCACGCATGGTCGGCCAACTGCTTCATCAGCGGCCGCGCCAATTGGCGGATCTGCATGCTGGCCAGCAAGGGGTAGCTTAGCGCCAGCACAGACGCGCCTAGTCGGTAGCGAGCAGGCGAGCCCAGGCGCTGCAAGAAACCCAGTTCAACCAAGGTATGCGTCAGGCGCGCCACCGCGCTTTTGGACAAGCCGGTCTGCTGGGCGAAGTCCTTGTTGGCCAGCTCGGGCCGGTCCGCCCGAAAACACGCCAGGATATCGATGCCGTGCGCCAAGGTGGTGGCAAAGTCGCGGTCGGGGTTGGGATCCTGGCCGGGGTCGCGACCAAGGCCGGGTTCACGTTCAAGCGGCATCCTGGCGCTCCAGCATTTTTTCCACCCGCGTCACCAAGGTCAGCAGACGCGGCGCGATGCGTCGGCGCAAATCGCCCGCCCGCAGCCTTCGCGTCGGCACGCCGCAATTGAACACGAACACCTGACCGTCCACCGGACGGCGCATGGGCACCGCCACCGCATGCACGTCGGCATGCCATTCGCCTTCGGCCACGCAGTAGCCATGCGCGGCATAGTCCCGGCGCGCCTGCTCCCAACCCGGTGCATGCCGTTGCCAGGCGGCGGGATCTTGCTGGCGCAGCGCGTGCAACAGCACTTGCGCCTCGTCCTCATCCGCCTGCGCCAGCCACGCCCGCCCCATCGCCGACGGCAGCAGCGGCAGCATCGCCCCGATGTCCGGCCGAAACGCCACGGCGTCGTGCCCCCGGCAGGTTTCCACGTACACCATGTGCGCGCCGTGATGCATGCCCAGCGACGCCGACCCGCCCGCCGCGTTGGCCAGCCGCGTCATCAGCGGGCGCGCCAACTGCCGCAGCTTGATGCTGGCCAGCAAGGGATAGCTCAGTGACAACAGCGCCGTGCCCAGGCGGTAGCGACGCAGGCTGGCGTCATAGCGCAACAGGCCGCGTTGAACCAGCGTATAGGTCAGCCGCGAAATCGTGGCTTTGGACAGGCCGGTGCGGTCGGCCAGCTCGCGGTTGCTGAGCGCCGGCTCGCCATGGCGAAAAGTCTGCAACACCGCCAGGCCGTGAGCCAGCGTGGTCGCGAAATCAGGGTCGGGGTGATGGCCGCCCAGGGGCGTGGTCATGGTCGCAATCCGGGTGGACATTCCGCAATGAAACGGGGAAAGCGAAAAACAAAACGCGCGGAATGCTGATGCCGATGATAGAGCAAGCACGCCATTCATCGCGCAATAAGCGTTCAAGATATCAAAACACTTGTCTCGCATTTCGCGTTGCTTTGCTAGCCTGGGTTCCATATTGCCCCGGTGCGGATTCCTCCGCGCCATCCGGGCAGCCAATCAAAAAAATCGGAGACGACCCCATGATCAGGGACCCTGACGGCTTTGCCGCCTTCATCGAATCGCTGCGGCGCTTCGTCCGCCAGCAACTGGTTCCGCGCGAAGCCGAAGTGGCGCGCCTGGATGAGGTGCCCGACGATCTGGTGCGGGCCATGGCCGACCAGGGCATGTTCGGTTATTCCATCCCGGAAGCCTACGGCGGCGCGGGCATGAGCACCGAAGAACTGATCCGCGCGGCGATTGAACTGTCGCAATGTTCCGTGGCGTTTCGGGCGCGGGTTGGCACCAACACCGGCATCGGCTCTGAAGGCCTGGTGGCGGACGGCACCGAGCAGCAGAAAGACCACTACCTGCCCCGGCTGGCCTCGGGCGAATTGACCGGCTGCTTCGCGCTGACCGAGCCACAAGCCGGGTCGGACGCCACCGCCTTGCGCACGACCGCCGTGCGCGACGGCGACAGCTATGTGCTGAATGGCGAAAAGTGCTTCATCACCAACGCCCCGCTTGCCGGCCTGTTCACCGTCATGGCGCGCACCGACCCCGACGCGCCCGGCGCCAAGGGCATATCCGCCTTCATCGTGGAACGCGGCACACCGGGTTTGTCCACCGGCCAGCCCTACGACAAGATGGGCCAGGCGGGTTCGCCCGTGTCCGCCGTCTACTTCGACAACTGCCGCGTGCCCGCCGCCAACCTGATCGGCGGCCAGGAAGGCATGGGTTTCAAGACCGCCATGAAAGTGCTGAACAAGCAGCGCATTCATTTGGCCGCGCTGTGCATCGGCCCCGCCATCCGCATGCTAGACGACACGCTGCGCTTTGTGGCCGAACGCCAGCAGTTCGGCAAGCCGCTGATGGACTTCCAACTGATCCAGGCGATGCTGGCCGATTGCCAGACCGACATCCAGGCCGCGCTGGCGCTGGTGTTGCAAACCGCGCGCGAACGCGACGAGGGCCGCGACGTAACCATGAACGCGTCCATCTGCAAATACTTCGCGTCGGAAATGTGCGGCCGCGTGGCGGACCGCTGCGTGCAGATGCACGGCGGCTACGGCTACATCGCCGACCAGGGCATTGAACGGTTTTATCGCGACGTGCGCCTGTTCCGCCTGTACGAAGGCACCAGCCAGATTCATCAACTGACCATCGCCCGCCACACGCTGGCGCAGGCCGGTTACACGCCCGGCCGCTAGGCCAGGGCGCTATCCCGGGACCGCAGCCACCAGAAGCCCGCGGCCCATCAACCCAAGGAGACTCACATGCTGCACAAGCACCTGCCGAAATGGATCGGCGCCATCGCCACCGCACTCACCTGCGCGGCGCTGCCGCCCCAAGCCGCCGCCGCGTATCCCGACAAGCCGATCCGGCTGATCGTGCCGTTCGCCCCCGGCGGATCCACCGACATTCTTGGCCGCCTGCTGGCCGAAGCGCTGCAGCCCATTCTGGGCCAGCCCGTCATCGTGGAAAACAAGCCGGGCGCTGGCGGCAATATCGGCGGTGACTTCGTGGCGCGCGCCGCGCCGGACGGCTACACGCTGCTGCTGGCGGCGGCTGGCCCCACCGTCATCAACCCCAGCCTGTACGCCAACATGCCGTTCGACCCCGCCCGGGACCTGACCGCCATCACCTGCCTGGAACGCGAACACAACCTGATGGTGGTGACCAAGTCCATGCCCGTGAAAACGTTGCAGGAATTCCTGACGTACGCACGCGATAACCCGGGCAAGCTGTCGTTCGGTTCCCCCGGCAATGGCTCGCCCGCGCAACTGGCCGGCGAACTGCTCAAGCAAAAGGCCGGCCTGCAAGCCGAGCACGTGCCCTACAAAGGCAGCGGCCCCGCCATCACCGACCTGGTCGCCGGCCATATCGATTTCATGATCGACAACATGCCCGCGCTGCTGCCGCAAGTGAAAGCAGGCACCCTGCGCGCGCTGGCCGTGCCCAGCGATGCGCGCGCCACCGCCGCGCCGGACATCCCCACTTTCAGCGAAGCCGGCCTGCCGGGCTTTGAGGTCATGGCGTGGAAAGGGCTGATGTCGCCGGCCAACACGCCGCCCGCCGTGGTCGACCGCTTGCATGCCGCCGTGGCCAAGGCCTTGCAAGACCCCGAGTTGCGCACTCGCTTCCAGGAATTGGGCGCCGAACCGCTGGTCAACACGCCCGCCGAATTCGCCAAGCAGATCGCGGACGAGACCTTGTGGTGGGGCAAGCTGATCAAGTCCACCGGCACCCGCATCCAGTAAACCTCTAAAAAGAGACCGCCATGCCCGCCCAGCCCACCGGCGACGCCGCCATCGAAGACCTGTGCGAACGGGTTCGCCGCTTTGTCGATGACATCGCCATCCCCGAGGAATCCGCCGCCATCGCCCGCAACGTAGCGGCCCTGGACGAATGTGTAGCGCGCTTGCGCGTGCAAGCCCGGGACGCCGGCCTGTACGCGCCGCAACTGCCCGTGGAACTTGGCGGGCTGGGCCTGGGCTGGCGCGCGCTGGCGCAAGTGCTGGAAACGGCCGGGCGCGGCTTTCTGGGGCCGGCCGCCTTGAACTGCGCCGCGCCCGACCAACCCAATATGCTGACCTTGCTGCGGCTGGGCACGCCCGCCCAACGCGAGCGCTATCTATTGCCCCTGGTTCGCGCCGAACAGCGCGCCTGCTTCGCCATGACCGAACCCGCACCCGGCGCGGGCTCCGACCCGTCCATGCTGCGTACTCGCGCAACAAGGCACGGCCAAGGCTGGGTGCTGCACGGACACAAGCAATTCATCAGCGGCGGCGTCGGCGCGGACTTTGCGCTGGTGCTGGCGCAGGCCGAGGCCGGCGCCACGCTTTTCGTGGTGCCCGCCGACACGCCGGGCTACCGCGTGGTGCGCGATATCGGCATGGTCACCGGCTACCAGATCGGCGGCCATGCGGAAATTGAATTGAACGGCTGCGAAGTCGGCGACGACGCCGTGCTGGGCGAACCCGGCCGTGGCCTGGAATACGCGCAACTGCGGCTGGAACCCGCGCGCCTGTCGCACTGCATGCGCTACATCGGACGCGCCCGCCGCGCCCTGGAAGCCGCGCAAGCGTACGTCAACACGCGCGAGTCTTTTGGATCGCGCCTGGCCGACCTTCAGCAGATTCAAGCCATGGTGGCCGATTCGCACATCGACCTGCATGCCAGCCGCTTGATGACGCTGGATTGCGCCGCCCGCATGGATGCGGGCTTGTCCGTCAAACAGCACAGCGCCATGACCAAGGTCTTCGTATCCGAAGCCGTGAACCGCGTGGCGGACCGCGCGGTGCAGATGATGGGCGCATCGGGCCTGTCGGACGACACCCCCGTGGCCATGATCTGGCAAGAAATGCGCCCCTTCCGCATCTACGACGGCGCCAACGAACTGCACCGCGCCACCCTTGCGCGCCGCCTGTTGGCGCGCGGCTGACCCATCCCCGGAGACCCGCATGCCCATCCCCACCTTCCAGGCCTACCGGCTGCATGGCGGCGCCGACGGCGCGCCCCCTGAAGGCCGTTTCGACACCTTGTCGGAAGATGACTTGTCCCCTGGCGACACGCTGATCAAGGTCGCCTACGCCGGCCTGAACTACAAGGACGCGCTGGCGCAGGCCGGACGCGGCAACGTCGTGCGCCAGTACCCCCGCATCGGCGGCATCGACCTGAGCGGCACCGTGGTGCACTCCACCGACCCCGCGCTTGCTCCCGGCCAGGAAGTCGTCGTGCATGGCTTTGGCATCGGCGTGGACTGCGACGGCGGCTATGCGGAATACGCGCGCCTGCCGCATGACTGGGTGCTGCCCTTGCCCGCCGGCATCACTCTGCGCGACGCCGCCGTGCTAGGCGCCGCGGGGTTCACCGCCGCACTGTCCCTGCACTGGATGGAACACTGCGGCCTGACGCCCGATCTGGGTGAAGTGCTGGTCACGGGCGCCACCGGCGGCGTGGCTGGCATCGCCATCGACATCCTCAGCCAACGGGGCTACACGGTCTGCGCCATGTCCGGCAAACCGGATGCCGCCGACTACCTGCGGTCTCTCGGCTCCACCGAGGTCATGGCCCCGCCCGACCTGTCCGCCCCCATCAAACCCTTGATGAGTGCGCGCTGGGCCGGCGTCATCGATTCCGTGGGCGGCCCCTTGCTGGCCCACGCGCTGGCCAGCGTGCGCCCCGACGGCGTGGTGGCCGCGTTTGGCAACGCGGGCGGCGCGGAGCTGCCCACATCCGTCATCCCCTTCATCTTGCGCGGCGTGAAGCTGCTGGGCATCAACGCCAACAGCCCCATGCCGCTACGCCGCGCGCTGTGGCAACGGCTTGCCACCGACTACCGCCCGCAGCGCCTGGACCTTGCCGCGCGCGTCATCCAACCCCAGGACCTGCCGCAAGCGCTGGCCGCCATGCTCGAACGCGGCAGCACCGGCCGCAGCGTCGTGCGCTTTTCCTGAACCACTCCGGCCCCATCATGACTACGCATTCCGATCTCTCGTTGTCCCGCCTGTTCACCCCGCGCAGCATCGCCATCGTGGGTGCGTCCGCCACCCCCGGCAAGATCGGCGCCATGCCGGTCAGCCTGCTGCGCCAGCATGGTTACGACGGCCGCATCCTGCCCATCAATCCGCGCGCCGACAGCATCCAGGGCTTGCCCGCCGCGCCCGACCTGGCCGCGCTGGACGCTGACGTGGACCTGGTCATCCTGGCCGTGCCCGCCGCGCACGCGGCTCAAGCGTTGCAAAGCGCGCGCCCGGGCCAAGTGGGCGGCGCGGTCGTCTTCACGTCAGGCTTTTCGGAAACGGGCGCCGAAGGCGTCGCCATGCAAGAGGCGCTATGCGCCATCGCGCGCGAACGCGGTATCCGCCTGCTGGGGCCCAACTGCCTGGGCTACATGAACGTGCGCCACAAGGTCTACGCCACGTTTTCGCCCGCGCCCGCCAACGGCGCCGTGGCGCTGGGCGGCATCGGCATGGTGTCGCAAAGCGGCGCGTTCGGCGCCTATGCCTATTGCATGGCGCGCGAACGCGGCCTGGGGCTGTCGCACTGGATCAGCACCGGCAACGAAGCCGACATCGACGTGGCCGACTGCATCCACTGGCTGGCGCACGACGCCGACACCCGCGTCATCATGGCCTACATGGAAGGCTGCCGCGACGGCGCCAAGCTGCGCCGCGCATTGGCCGCCGCGCGCGACGCCGGCAAACCCGTGGTCGTCACCAAGATCGGCCGCACCCAGGCCGGCGCACAGGCCGCCGCGTCGCACACCGCCGCGCTGGCGGGCGATGACGCCGTCTACGACGCGCTGTTTCGCCAATACGGCGCGCTGCGCGCCCGCAGCATCGAAGACTTCTTCAACCTGGGCTATGCGCTGGACACCTGGAAACAGCGCCCCCAAGGCAAGCGCTTGGGCATCTTCACGATATCCGGCGGCGTCGGCGCATTGATGGCGGACGAGGCCGAGGAAGCCGGCCTGTCGCTACCCGAGCCCGACGCTGCCGCGCAGGCCCGCTTGCTGGAACGCGTGCCCTTCGCCGGCCCGCGCAACCCGGTCGACGTCACCGGCCAGGTGGTGTCCGAACCCGGCCTGCTGCTGGCCACCGCCGACGACATGCTGGCCGACGGCCGCTACGATGCGCTGGCGGTCTTCCTGGCCGCCGCCGGGTCGTCGGAAACGTTGTGGCCCACCTTCGAAACCTTTGCCCGCGAAATGCGCGCCCGCCATCCCGACGTGCCACTGGCCTTGTGCGCGCTGTTTCCGCCAGAACGCCGCCGCGAGCTTGAACGCCTGGGCACGCTGGTGTTCGAAGACCCCAGCGCCGCGATACGGACGATAGGGGCGGTAGCGGGCTTGGCTGCGGCGTCGGGTGCCACGTCGGATGCTGCATCGAATGGAAGCACGAATGGAAGCACAGATGGGAACACGAACGGCAGCACGGATGGCACCTCCAACGCCGCCCCGAATACCCACGCCTCCGTGCCTTCTATTAATGCAAGCACCGCGCCGCTGCGCGACACCTACAACGAAGTGCAGGCGATGGACGTCCTGCGCCAAGCCGGCCTGCCCGTGCCTGACTGCACGCTAGCCACCGACGTCGACGCCGCCGTGGCCGCCGCTGTCCGCGCGGCCGGCCCCGTGGTCTTGAAAGTGGTGTCGCCCGACATCCTGCACAAAAGCGATGTGGGCGGCGTGAAGCTGAGCCTGTCGGGCGAAGACGCCGTGCGCCAGGGTCACGCCGCCATCCTGGACAGCGTACGCACGCACTGCCCCAATGCCCGCATCGACGGCGTGCTGGTCGCGCCCATGGCGCCCAAGGGCGTGGAGTGCATCGTGGGCATGCACAGCGACCCGGTCTTCGGCCCCGTCGTCATGTTCGGCCTGGGCGGCGTGTTCGTCGAAGTGCTGAAAGACGTCAGCTTCCGCCTGGCGCCCTTTGACCACGCCCAGGCCTTGTCGATGATCCGCGAGATCAAGGGCTACGCGCTCTTGCAAGGCGCACGCGGCGCACCGCCTTGCGACATCAATGCGTTGGCGGATGCTTTGGTGGCGCTGTCACGCTTCGCGGATGCGCGCCGGGAAGATTTCAGTTCCGTGGAGATCAACCCATTGCTGGCGCTGCCGGATGGGCAGGGGGTGCTGGCTTTGGACGCGGTGCTTATTCCCAACGCTGGGCGGTCATGACAATCTTGGGCGCTTGGGCACGACCTGCACTTCCAGCCCAAGCAGATCCAGCATGTTCAATACCTTCTGCAATTGCAGCGTGGGTTTGCCACGCTCCAGGTCGCCCACGAAGCGGATGCCTGTATTGCACAAGCCGGCCAGATCCAATTGAAGCAAGCCTTGCTCACGCCGCAACGTTCTCACCAGCTTGCCCAGATCCGCCGAGGTTTGAATGATCACCGGCGACTTGGGCGGTGCGTGCTGGAATGACATGAAGGCCTCCAAAATTACCGATCGGGAATATTCCGCGCAAAAAGTCGCATTCCGGCAGAAATATTACCGATCGGGAATATTCATTTCGCCCGCTGCCTCGCGCAATAAAAAAGAGGGCGCCTTAAGTTCAGGCGCCCTCTCATCCCACTACCCCGCCGCTTACTTCAGCAGCAAGGCATTCAAGCGCTTCACAAACGCGGCCGGGTCGGCGATTTGCGCGCCTTCGGCAAGCAGGGCCTGATCCAGCAGCAGACGCGCCCACTGGTCAAACTCACCGTCTTCGGCCGCACGAATGCGCGCCAGCAGCGGGTGTTCCGGGTTGATTTCCAGCACCGGCTTCACGTTCGGCGCTTCCTGGCCCGCGGCCTTCAGCATGCGCAGCAGGTGCGGGCTGAGTTCGTTCTGGCCCACCACCACGCACGCCGGCGAATCCACCAGACGCAGCGTCACGCGCACTTCCTTGACCTGCTCTTCCAGCGTCTTTTGCAGGCGCTCGACCAGCGGCTTGAAGTCTTCGGCCACTTCGGCCTGATGCTTCTTTTCTTCTTCGTCGGCCAACTCGGCCAGGTCCAGGCCGCCCTTGGCCACCGACACCAGCGACTTGCCATCGAATTCGCGCAGGTACGACAGCATCCATTCGTCAACGCGGTCCGACAGCAGCAGCACTTCGATGCCCTTCTTGCGGAAAATTTCCAGATGCGGGCTGTTGCTGGCTGCGGCAAACGTGTCTGCCGTGACGTAGTAGATCTTGTCCTGGCCTTCCTTCATGCGCGACACGTAGTCGGCAAACGACACCGTCTGCGCCTGGTCACCCGAATGCGTGGACGCAAAGCGCATCAGCTTGGCAATGCGTTCCAGGTTGGCGGAATCTTCGCCCGCGCCTTCCTTCAGCACCTGGCCGAATTCCGTCCAGAACGTGGCGTAGTCTTCCGGCTTGTTCTCGGCAAGGTCTTCCAAGAGCGACAGAATGCGCTTGGCCGAGCCTTCACGAATGGCGCGCACGTCGCGGCTTTCTTGCAGGATTTCGCGCGACACGTTCAAGGGCAGGTCGGCGGAATCAATCACGCCGCGCACAAAGCGCAGGTACGACGGCAGCAGTTGGTCGGCGTCGTCCATGATGAAGACACGCTTCACGTACAGCTTCACGCCGTGGCGGCCGTCGCGGTCCCACATGTCCATGGGCGCGTGCTTGGGCACGTACAGCAGTTGCGTGTACTCGCTGCGGCCTTCCACGCGGTTATGCGTCCAGGCCAGCGGGTCGTCGTAGTCGTGCGACACCGTCTTGTAGAACTCGCGGTACTGCTCTTCCGTGACGTCCGACTTGCTGCGGGCCCACAGCGCATTGGCCTGGTTCACCGTTTCCAGTTCTTCGGTCTTGACCTGCTCGCCCTTTTCCTGATCCCACTCTTCCTTGGCCATGCGGATCGGCAAGGAGATGTGGTCGGAATAGCGGCGCAGAACTTCGCGCAGCTTCCAGCCGTTCAGGAATTCGTCTTCGTCGGCACGCAGGTGCAGCGTCACGTCGGTGCCGCGCGTGGCCTTGTCAGCGGCGCCAATCGTGAATTCGCCTTGGCCGTCGGATTCCCACTGGATCGCGTCCGTGCTACCGGCGCGGCGGCTGACCACCGTGACCTTGTCCGCCACGATGAACGACGAGTAAAAGCCCACGCCGAATTGGCCGATCAGTTGCGCGTCTTTCTGCTTGTCGCCCGTCAACTGGGAAAAGAATTCCCGCGTGCCGGAACGCGCGATCGTGCCCAGGTTGGCCACGGCTTCTTCGCGCGACAGGCCAATCCCGTTGTCCGAGATGGTGATGGTGCGCGCGGCCTTGTCGTAGCTGACCGTGATGGCAAGCTCGCCATTGCCTTCCAGCAAGTCGGGCTGGTCGATAGCTTCAAAACGCAGCTTGTCGCAGGCGTCCGATGCGTTCGACACCAGCTCGCGCAGGAAAATTTCCTTGTTGCTGTACAGCGAATGGATCATCAGGTGCAGCAGTTGCTTCACCTCGGCCTGGAACCCCAGGGTTTCGGACGTGGAAGACGTGGCGGTTTGGCTCATGGTTCTACGTGAAGTAAAAAATTAGGGACGAAATAAAAAAGGAAGCCGGGGCGAAATGCCCGCGCGGAATCCCGGAAACCCTACTGAGGTGGGGGCTATCGGGAACTTTTCAAGGCCCCGTCGCGGCAGCGGCGCGAACCCCGCTAAAATCCCGCACTTTCTTCCACCCCCGGCCGGCCCTCCGCCCATGCAACCCGCCTCCCTGTCCCAACCCGCCCCCACAGCACCGCCGACGACGCACCCAGCGCCGACCTGGTCTACGGCCCCGACGACCGCCCCGCGCCGCCCGTCGCCTTCGTCGCCGCGTTGCAGCACCTGCTGGCCATCCTGGTTCCCATCGTCACCCCCGGCCTCTTGATCTGCCAGGCCCTGGGCGTCAGCAGCCGCGACACCACGCTGATCGTGTCCATGTCGCTGGTCATCTCCGGCATCGCCACCTATGTGCAGTGCAAGCGCTTCGGCCCCCTGGGCGCCGGCTTGCTCATCGTGCAAGGCACCAGCTTCAACTTCGTGGGGCCGCTGATCGCAGGCGGCTCGGTCATGGTCAAGCAAGGCACGCCCGTCGAAGCCGTGATGGCCGCCATCTTCGGCGTCGTCATCGCCGGATCGTTCGTGGAAATGGGCATCAGCCGCATCCAGCCCTTCGTCAAACGCCTGATCACCCCCTGGTGACCGGCATCGTCGTGCTGCTGATTGGCCTGACCTTGATCAAGGTCGGCCTGATCAGCATGGGCGGAGGTTTCGGCGCCATGGCCAACGGCACCTTCGCCAGCGCCGAGAACCTGACGTTGTCCGGCCTGGTGCTGGGCACCATCATCTTGCTGAACCGCGTGCCCGTCGTCTGGATCCGCAGCACCGCGCTGGTCCTGGCGCTGGCCGTCGGCTACATCGCCGCCGCCTATATGGGCCGACTGGACTTCACCGGCGCGCGCGAAGCCGCCCTGTTCCAGATCCCCGTGCCGCTGCATTTCGGCCTGGGCTTCTCGTGGGCGCTGTTCGTGCCGATGCTGATCATCTACCTGGTCACGTCGCTGGAAGCCATCGGCGACGTCACCGCCACCAGCAAGGTGTCGAAGCAGCCCGTCGAAGGCCCGCTGTGGATGCAGCGCATCAAGGGCGGCGTGCTGGTCAACGGCGCGAACTCGCTATTGGCCGGCGTGTTCAACACCTTCCCCAGCTCGGTCTTCGCGCAGAACAACGGCGTGATCCAACTAACCGGCATCGCCAGCCGCCACGTCGGCGTATGGATCGCCGGCATGCTGATTCTGCTGGGCCTCTTCCCCAGCGTGGCCGGCGTGCTGCAAGCCGTGCCCGAACCCGTCCTGGGCGGCGCCGCCATGGTGATGTTCGGCGCCGTCGCCGCGTCCGGCATCAACATCCTGGCCGGCATTCAGTTGGATCGTCGCGCGTTGTTGATCATCGCGGTGTCGCTGGCCCTGGGGCTGGGCGTGTCGCAAGTGCCGGAAATCCTGTCGCACCTGCCGCATGCGGTGAAGAGCGTGCTGGAATCCGGTGTCGCCACCGGCGGGATCTGCGCCTTGGTGATGAACTGGTTCTTGCCGGAAAAGAAGTAGGTAGAGCTTGATGGCTGGGTCCGTTTTCGGCTGAATGGCCGGGCGGATCTGGCTCTGATCAGGGGCTGGATGTGAGCCCGCCTGACAATTTTTGAAAGTACGCATATAATCGCTGTCTTCGTTCTCCCGCAGCCGTCATCTGGACGTGTTCGCGACCCCCTTGCCCGGGTGGTGAAATTGGTAGACGCAGGGGACTCAAAATCCCCCGCCGCAAGGCGTGCCGGTTCGATTCCGGCCCCGGGCACCAGAAAGCTCTCAAGCATCCGCCGGTTTTTTTCTTGACCGCGCAACGCAAATTTCTCAGCATTTACTGCGCATACGTTCCGCCTCTTGATGGCGTAGAGCGATGTGGTCGCGTACGGCAGGTTCGTTTGATGAGCCGAGAATGCGCTACCAAGATTCCAAAGCCTCTGCATACGCAGAGGCTTTTTTCGTTGATGCGCCTGGCGCGGGAGAAAGCAAGCCGCACGTTCAGCTACTCGTCCACGGCTACTCCCATAGATACCCAATTTGGGTACAATCACACCCAATATGGGTATAACGATCGAAGCCCCTCTCACGCACAGCGGTCTCGCTGACGCGCTTTTTCCTGGCACCAAACAGCGAGTGCTGGGGTTGCTGTTCGGCCAGCCGGATCGCAGCTTCTATGCCACGGAAATAATCGGCCTCGTTGCCAGCGGATCCGGATCGGTGCAACGCGAGTTGGCCAACTTGGCGCAGACCGGCTTGGTCACGGTGAAGGCGGTCGGCAATCAGAAGCACTACCAAGCCAATCCCAACTCGCCCATCTTCGCGGAACTATGCGCGATTGTGCAGAAGACGATCGGTCTGGCCGGACCACTACGCGAGGCGCTTGCCCCTCTGGCCTCGAAGATCATGGCGGCGTTCGTCTACGGCTCGGTTGCTAAAAATACCGACACCGCTCGCAGCGATATTGATTTGATGCTGCTTAGTGACGACATCAGCTACGGCGATGTGTTTGCGGCGCTGGAGGATGTGGGGAACAAGCTCGGCCGGCCGGTGAACCCCACCATCCTCACGCGCAAGGAATTCACCAAACGCGTAGAGGCACAAGAGTCTTTCCTGACCCGGGTGCTGGCGCAACCCAAGATTTGGATCATAGGAGGCGAAGGAGACCTCCCCACTTGAAAAGCTGAGTGGCCCGGGAAAATCGCTGAAGGCTGAGCCTCCCGATACCAAAGAATTTGAAGGCCTGAAACGCTCCGGGCACGCAAGGTTGCGTGACGCCTGCAACGTGTCGCTTTCAATAGAGAGCCGCTTCGACTTGGCCGACAACGCCGCTCATGCGCTGTGCTTGGCGGCGCTGCGTAGGAGCGGCTATCGCTGCACCAATCGCTATCTTGTCTTTCAGCTCTTGCCGCACACACTAGGGGTCGGACCGGAGGTGTGGCGCGTTCTGTCGAGATGCCATGACATTCGCAATCTTGGTGAGTACGAGGGCGACTTGAATGTGGATGAGCGGATCGTCACTGATCTGGTGGCGGCATGCCAGGTTGTTGCGGCGAAGGTTGATGCATTGGCGCCGGTAGACGCAGGGAATGCGCGCGGCATCCCTTAGGGGTGAGAGACGCAGGAAGACTGCCTCCATGCATTTGTCGTGCAGCGACGTCCTATTTCAACGACACAGTGCTCGCCCTCAGGCGCCTTCGCCTCGTGTGCCTTCGTTATATCGGTCGCTATGGCAAGCAAGTTTTCGTTGCTTGAGGTCGCCGCAAGAATAACTGCCAATTTGCGGAGAACGGATATTAGGCTTGAAGTTGATCGACTGAATTTGTAGTCTGGACTAACCCGGATTTCCCGGACAGTTTGGTTAAGGCACAGCGGCTTCGACTTGGACAGCGGTTCTATAGCCTAGCCCCTGGTGGATTCGCTGGCGGTTGTAGAAGACCTCGATATAGTTGAAGATCGCCAGCCGTGCGTGCTCCCTGCTATGGAAGACTTGGTGGTGCGTTAATTCGTTCTTGAGGTTGCTAAAGAAGCTCTCTGCCACTGCATTATCGTAAGGATCGCCTTTGGCGCTCATGCTGATGGTAATGCCGTTGCCCGTCAGCATTGCACGATACTCGGCTGAACTGTATTGAGCGCCTCGATCGCTGTGATGCATCAGTCCCGGTTGCGGTTTGCGCCTGGTCATGGCCATCAACAATGCCTGGATAACTAGACTTCGGTCTCGCTTGTCGGACATGCTCCAACCGACTACTGAGCGCGAGTAAAGATCCAGCAGTACCGCGAGATGCAGCCAACCTGTTCGCGTCGATACCACCGTGATATCGCCTACCCAGACTTTGTTGGGGCAATGCACCGTGAACCGTCGTTCCAGGCGGTTCGGTGCCGGCCCGAGTAGCGAGTGTTTCTCCAGTCTGCGGAACCGTTGCTTACGCAGTGCCTCGATGCCCGCCTGGCGGCGCAAGCGTGCAACGCGATGCTTGCCGCAAGCCACACCACTGGCATTGAGCGCGCGCCTAGTCTTCTCGGCACCGTACGCTTGCCGATAAGCCCTATGCGTTTGCTCGATCGCCGCCAGTAACTTAACGTCTTCTTGCTGTCTTGCACACGGCGCGCGACGTCGCCACTCGTAATAACCGCTGCGGCTGACCTGCAACGCCCGGCATAGCCGAGCGACTCGGAACTGCTGCTGATGAGCCTGCACAAAGGCGTACCTCACGGCAGTTCCCGCGCAAAGTACGCTGCCGCTTTTTTTAGGATGTCGCGCTCTTCGGTGACCTCGGCAAGCTGACGCTTGAGGCGTTGGATCTCGGTCTGCTCGTCGGAACGCGTTTTGCCTTTGCCGGGAAACGAAACGTCTGGCCCGTGCATTGCCAGCTCTTTCTTCCATCGGTAGATAATCGAGCGCTTCACGCCCAGCATCAGTGCCAACTGCGTACCGCTGATCTTGCCTTCCTCCAACTGCCGCACTGCCTCGATTTTGAATTCTCGGCTGTGGTACTGGCGCTTGGCATCGCTCGGCTTGGCTTCGGGTTTGGATTTATCCATGGGACACCCCCTTCAAGTATTGTCTACTTCTTCGGGTGTCCGGAAAACCCGGGCTAGCTCAGTCTGACACCATTATTTCGTAGTCTAAAACCATTATTTCAGCGGTGGCACTCGTCCACAATTGAGCAAGAAGGCGATGCTTTTCACAATAGCCAGGTGTTCGCGTCAATGCTGCGCAACCACGATGGCGGCATGGAAAATTAGATCTTCTAGTCATCGCGGTGCATATCCAGTCGGGAGAGTAGCTATTCCCTACAGGGGACCAGGCCTTAATAAGGCGTTATGATCAAATCCCCAACAGATGGAGGAATTACATGACGGGACGCATAATCAGTCGACAAATCACCAAAGCCGACACGGAACACTTGGTGGACATACCCACAATGCGAGCGATGCACGCAGACGATTATTTTGAGTACGTCAACAGTGGTCTTTTCTTCGTAGATCACCATGACATCCTTCGAGATTCGGTGATCGAACATCCAATCGCGACCACCTCACTACAAGTGGAGCTATTGATCAAGTATCTGGAAGGAGTTAAGCGCAGGATGCAAGATGCGGAGGAGTGAAGCCAGCGCAGCCAAGCGTCTAGATCTTGTAGGGAATCGTCGCTAGTTAGAAAACCACCAACGGAGGCTGTATGTCGCGCATCAAACTCACCGATATAGAAAGGCTCATCCTCGCAAATCAGTACGAAATTCTCGCGGAGTTAAAGGACGACGAAAGCTACGCGCGCCGCGCCGAGCAGCTTCGAGACGGTCATGAGTGGCTGTACGCTCAATCATTTGAGTGGCTTTCACCGAACCTGCCTTCCGATCAAGCCGAACACGTTCTCACGATATTGGGAATCTATAGTGACTTGAAAGCAAGCTACGAAGCACTGGAGGATAAGTCCGGTATCGACCCCCATCACGTAGCATTCCCTGGCTTCGACGGCAATAACGAACCAGAGCTTTTGTCCTTTTCAAAGGCCCTGCGTGATGCAGACCGATTCACAGAGACCATTCCCGAGTACGGCAAGAACTCCCACCACCCGACGACCAAGCTGTACGGCCGAATTATCGCGAAGTGGCAAGAGTTGGGAAAGCCAAGCTACCCGCTCGATAAGGAAACGATGATGACCATCATCGATGCGCGCATTCACCCCGACAATCGCAAGTAGCCAAACAGAAAGCCCCGACCGGAGTATCCGTATCGGGGCTTTCGTTTGTCTGGAGCGGGCTGCG
Source organism: Achromobacter spanius (assembly GCF_003994415.1). Taxonomy (NCBI): domain Bacteria; kingdom Pseudomonadati; phylum Pseudomonadota; class Betaproteobacteria; order Burkholderiales; family Alcaligenaceae; genus Achromobacter; species Achromobacter spanius. Next base: position 5,919,904 of record NZ_CP034689.1, read on the forward strand.
GGAATTGAACCCGCGTAGGCGGCTTTGTAATGACCCAGTGAAAACCTGCTCACGTCATAATCGAGGGAATTGACGATGAGCATGAAGATGGAAGACGACATCAAACGCTGGACGGCCAAGCGCAAGAGCGCGCTAGTGCTGGACATCATTCAAGGCAAGGTCACCGTCGCAGAGGCCAGCCGCCAATACGACCTGTCGCCCTCAGAGGTCGAACAGTGGGTCGACGATGGCAAGCGGGGCATGGAGAATGCCTTGCGGGCCAATCCACAGGACGTGCGCGAGCAGTACGAGCGCCAGCTCAAGGACCTTCAAGAGGCCTACGGCGAGGCGATGCTGGAGCTTCGCGCGAGAAAAAAATTGCAGTCCCTGCTGGGCGAGGACGAGAAGTGATCGAGACGATCCACCAGGGACTGCAAGCCGACGGCATCACCGTCTCGATCGCCAAGCTGTGCCGCTGGTTCAACGTGCCTCGCCGCACCGTCTACTACAAGGCGGTGAAGGCATCGCCAAAGCTCGATCCGCAGTTTGTCGCGCCCATCAAGGCGCTGATCGAAGAATCGCCGTCGTTTGGCTATCGAACGGTGGCGCATCTGTTGGGGTTCAACAAGAACACCGTGCAGCGCGTGTTCCAGTTGATGGGCTGGCAGGTCCGTAAGCGGCCCATCGGCTTCAGGCCCCGGATCCAGGCATTGCCGTCGGTGGCCACGAGGCCTAACGAGCGCTGGTCGACGGATCTGTGCCGCGTCTGGGCGGGTCGGGATGGCTGGGCGACGCTGGCGCTGGTGATTGACTGCCATACCCGGGAGTTGCTGGGCTGGCATCTGTCGCGCAGCGGCAAGGCCTGCACCGCAGGAAGCGCACTGGAACATGCCCTGATCGCCCGCTTCGGAACGCTGGGCCGCGTGCCTGTGCCGTTCCTGCTGCGATCCGACAACGGGTTGGTCTTCACCTCTCGTAGCTATACAGCGTTGGTGCGAGGCTACGGGCTGCGCCAAGAGTTCATCACGCCGCACTGCCCGCAACAGAACGGGATGGTCGAACGCGTGATCCGCACGTTGAAAGAGCAATGCGCGCATCGGCATCGCTTCGAGACCATCCAGCACGCCAGCCGCGTGGTAGGGGACTGGATACGCTTTTATAACCACCGGCGCCCGCACCAGGCGCTCGGCATGAAGACCCCGGCTGAGGCATTTGCATTAGCCGCTTAACCTGAGCAGGTTCTGCTGGGTCATTACAGCTTGGAAGTCCGCAGCCTGACCGTAAGCTCCCCCTTCAGGTAGACACCGCCCGGTAGAATTTCGGAGCCTCCCTGAGTTGGAGATTCCCTTGAAGAAAAGCAGATTTACCGAGAGCCAGATCGTTGCTGTTCTGAAGGAAGGCGAAGCCGGCATGCCGGTCGCCGAGCTGTGCCGCAAACACGGCATCAGCAACGCCACGTATTACCTTTGGAAGAGCAAGTTCTCCGGCGTTCAAGTTTCCGAGTTGCAGAGGCTGCGCGAACTGGAAGCTGAAAACGCCAAGCTCAAACGCATGTTTGCCGACTTGGCGCTGGAGAATGCAGCGATCAAGGATGTCTTGAATCGAAAATCCTGACGCCGTCGGCCAGGCGCGAAGTGGTGGGACAGCTGGTGCAAGCCAAGCTCTCAATCACGCGCGCTTGTCAGATTGCCGGCCTATCGCGGGCGGCGTACTACAAGAAGCCAATGCCGGCATCTGAGCGGGATTCCCCAGTCATTGATGCTCTCAATGCCATTGTGACCCGGCATGGGCGTTGGGGATTCTGGAAGTGTTTCACCCGGCTGCGCCTCGACGGTCGCGGCTGGAACAAAAAGCGCGTTCATCGGGTGTACTGCGACATGGGTCTGAATTTGCCTCGGCGCTGCAAAAAGCGGCTTCCCGACCGACCGCGACAGCCGCTGGATCTGGCCACAGAGCCTAATCGTTGTTGGGCGCTCGACTTCATGCATGACGCTCTCTACTGCGGCCGGCGGTTTCGCACTCTGAACGTGATCGACGAGGCGAACCGGGAGTGCTTGGCCATCGAGGTAGGCGTGTCCATCCCGTCTGCACGCCTCATTCGGGTATTGAGCCGTTTGATCGACTGCTATGGGCCGCCTGACGCAATACGCCTGGATAACGGTCCGGAGATGATCTCAGAGGCGTTCACCCAATGGGCTAGCGCAAAGGGCATCGCGATCCGCTATATCCAGCCGGGCAAGCCAAATCAGAACGCTTTCATTGAGCGCTTCAATCGAACTTATCGAACCGAGGTGCTCGACGCGCACCTGTTCGCCAACCTTGAGCAGGTCCAGACGATTACCGATCAATGGCTGGTCGATTACAACCAGTACCGCCCGCATGAATCGCTGGGTGGCCTCCCGCCGGTGCAATTCATGCCCCGGCTAACCCTTGCTCCGATCGTCTATCAACCGATGTCTACTTGACAGGGGTGCTTACGTGACCACCAGGCCAAGCCCGCAGAAACGCAAAAAGCCCGCAGCTTTTGCTGGCGGGCTTTTTCGACGCGCGATGATACACCGTATCTATTGGAGGTGAATTCTGGAGGAAAAAACACCAATAATCAAGAGACCACAATCGGGCCGCTTCAAAATACCCTAAGCAACCAGTATTAAATGCATCTTCATAGAAAAAAGGGTGGCTAGTCCATAGCTTTGCTCATCTCTGCCAAGGCTTTACCGAATCCCACAGATGAGAAGAGCTCCTCCAAGGCCGATCTGAGATCGTCAAGAGTAGCGCAGACGTACTGCTGGCCTTCAAAAGTAATCGTGCAAGGCAGCCCGCTTACATGCTGCCGCCACCCCGCCACTTCTTTAGCAGATTTCGTTTGACCGGCCCGTACCAACGCCAAGCGATCGGCTTTCAGATTTTCATCAGCAGGGCTGTCACCTCTGCCAATAGCCAGTTCACTGAATTGCGAAAGAACTTTTAGACTAGAAAGCACCCTTTGAAGTGCAACCTTTCCAGAACTGTACGCTGCCAGATCAATGTTAACCGACATGAACAGCTCATCGACCGCCCTAAGATCGCGTTCAGAATGCTCGGCTTTCGCGATGCCTTGCTCTATGGCTTTTAGAAAACTCACAATTCGATCCTTTTTAGATGACTCAAAATCGGATAATGATCTGACACATCGCTCCACTTCAAACTCGTTTCTGCAACAGGAATATCTCCCACAATTAATCCGGGGCGTTCGAACGTCCAATGGTTGACAAAATGAGAGGAGAACATAATTTGATCATAAACCGCTCCTCCGCTTGCCTCCACCGCAGTTGGGTGGACGTACGAACCATAGGGAGTTTCCGGCGTTCCTCCACCTAGGCATCGCCAATAGGGGTTGTAGAAATAATGAGGGCGCCGCCTTACAAAGTCTGGATCTCTACTAGCCCCTAAACCAGAAACGATCGAAGAATGATACGGCTCGTCATTGTAATCACCCAGCAATATGATGGCCGCCTGGGGAGAATTGGTAAATATTTCTTTTGCTTTTTCCCTAAGCGCCTGACCCAGCTTAAATCGGTTACTACTGCCCTCTGCATACGTTTGACGGCTTTGCCAATGAGATAGCCCGATAAAAATCTCGCCGACCCCGGCCAGCTCAAAGCTTACGAAGACACCAGCCTTCAGCCAGTCATTGGTTAAGTGATCTCGCGCGTTAGCCGTCTGCGGTGCTGTCAAAACCCTCAGTTTTTTAGAATTAAATATCAAGCAGAAATCATCAATCGATCTTCCAGGACTATACAAATCTAGGACACTATAATCATCAAACCCTTCCGACTTGAGCAAGCCCTCCAGATACAACACATTGGTGCTCGCTACCTCGCACAGCCCCAAGACATCAACCCCTCGTCGCAACAATTCGCAAACCGCAAGAGAAAATCCAGCCGTCTCGGAAAAGGACTTCGCACCATTCTTTGGTGGGGTCAGGCGACAGTTCCACCATGCGCATATTAATTCCATCGCTTACCCAAATGACTGTTTTTGAACGTAGAGTCCCCCATTCTTTAGCCACGCATAACCGAAAAATGCAGACTCAAGATACATTCAGGAACTGCACAGTAGCATAGTGTAAAAGTGGCACGGACCATATCGCGTGCCATCTTTGTGCGCACTTGTTCATGCTAGACAATACAGGGCAGATGTCGCAGTGGAAAGGCCCCCTGAATCCCCGGACACCATCACTCACCTAGAATACTGACTAGGCATATGACTGTGTTTTTGGCTAACACCAAGCAAGCAGTGATGGAAGTGTTAACCGGGCCCGAGAGGCGGCGCCGCTGGTCGGCGGAAGAAAAATTGGTGATGGTGCGCGAGAGTTTCGAGCCGGGCAAGACCGTCTCGACGGTCGCGCGCCAACACGGCATCAACCCGAATCAGTTGTTTGGCTGGCGCAAGTTGTACAAGAACGGCAGCCTGTCTGCGGTCAGTTCGGGAGAGGAGGTGGTGCCTGCTTCAGAACTGTCGGAGGCGCTGGCCCAGGTCCGTGAACTGCAGCGATTGCTGGGCAAGATGGTTGGTCTGTCGGCCGATGCCTTGCGCGCCATTCGTGCGGGGCAGCCCACCGGTGACGCCAAGCGCGATGCCTTGATCCGCTTCGTCTTGAACGTACAAAACACCAGCGGCACCATCAACGAAAATGAATTCGCAGCGATTCGTGCCGCGGGCTACACAGACACGCAACTGGCCGAGATCTCGCTGGCCATCGCACTCACAATCTTCACCAACACCTTTAACCGTATCAACGACACCGACGTCGATTTTCCGGCCGCGCCGTAAACCATCTTGCCGGGCGAGGGGTGGTGCGCAACACCCCTCGCCAGGCACTGACATGGCGCAACGCATGCCAACAACAGGGACATCATTCATGACCGCACAAGCCTTTGAATTTGACGGACCTCGCGGCTATCGGCTCGCGGGGCGGCTAGAGCTGCCAGATGCCGAACCGCAGGGCTGGGCCATACTTGCCCACTGCTTTACCTGCGGCAAGGACAGCCTGGCGGCCAGCCGTCTGGCGCGAGCCCTGGCGGCGCGTGGCATCGGTGTACTGCGCTTCGATTTTGCAGGGCTGGGCAATAGCGGCGGAACCTTCGCGGATGCAACGTTCGCGGCGGACGTGGATGATCTGGTCGCGGCCGGCAACGCGATGGCCGAAGACGGCAAGCCGCCGGTCATTCTGATCGGCCATAGCTTGGGCGGAGCGGCTGCCTTGATGGCGGCCGGCAAGATGCCGGGCATGCGTGCAGTGGCCACGTTGGGCGCGCCTTTTGACATCAGCCATGTCCTGCATCAGTTTGATCCCGGCAGTCTCCAGGCCATCGAAGCGCAAGGGCAAGCCGAGGTCCTGCTGGGCGGCCGGCCATTCGTCGTGCGCAAGAGTTTTGTCGAAGACCTGGGGCAGCACGATCTGGCGTCGCGGATCGCACAATTACGAATGCCGCTGTTGATTCTGCATTCGCCACTGGATACGACTGTCGGCATCGAAAATGCCGGGCGCATATTCGCGGCGGCCAAGCATCCCAAGAGTTTCATTTCGCTGGACGATGCCGATCACTTGCTCACGCGCCGGGCGGACGCAGACTATGCCGCGGCCATGATCTCAACTTGGGCGAGCCGGTTTCTGCCTGCGCAAGGTTGAGGCGTAGGCCTCTGCGCCCCACAAACCGTCGCGCTGCTGGCAAACTAGTCAACCGGCATCCCGTTGATAAAAATCATCATGACCCATGCATTGCTTCGGATAGGCTTATGCGCAATATGAAAGGCAAGTCCTCGTCCAACACGGAAGGCTATTTGTTTTCTGATCAGATAGGTCACCTGCTGCGGCGCGTCTATCAGCGGCATACCGCGCTGTTTCAGCATTACATCCCTGACTCCCAGCTCACCGCCGCGCAGTTTGTCGTGCTGTGTTCGGTGCGGGACCATGGCGCGAGTTCGCTGGCAGACCTGGTCAAGGCAACCGTCATTGACCAGGCCACCGTGCGCGGCGTGGTGGACCGCTTGAAGCAGCGCGAGTTGGTGCAGGTGGACCACGACCCCGTCGATCGGCGCAAGGTGGTCGTGAGCCTGACGCCCGTGGGGCAGGCGCTGGTGCAAGAGATGGAGCCCTTTGCCAAGCAGATCACCGAAAGCACCTACGGCAATCTGAACCCGGCCGAGCGTCTGGCGCTGGATTTTTTGCTGACCAAAATGCTGAACGGCGACGAACAGGTCTGAGCTGTTCGTCGCCGTGTTTGGCAACTGCGCCGTCGGCATACACGCCGGCGCCGCCGCGATTCACCCCGCCATCAATCCAGCGCGCGGTTACGCGATTCCACGTCCACCGAGCCGATCGCGACCGCCCCAGCCAACAGCATGCTGGACAGCACCACCAGCGACAGCGTGAAGTGGCTGGTCATGATGGGCGCGATGATGGCCGGTGCGAACAGCCCACCAAAACGTGCCACCGCGCCCGCCATGCCCATGCCGCTGGCACGCAAATCGGTCGGGTAGACCTCCGGCGTGAAGGCATACAACGCACCCCAGGTGCCCAGCAGCGAGAAGCTCATCAGCAAGGTGGACCCGATCACCACGGCGGGTGCGGTGCCCAGGCTGTAGAGCATGCAGCCGACGGCGCTCAAGATCAAAAAGCCGATCAGTGTGGGCTTGCGGCCCCAGCGTTCCACGCCATAGGCCGACAGCGCAAAGCCCGGCAACTGCACCAGCGCCAACAGCACCAGGAACTCCTGGCCGCGCATGAAGGCGAAGCCGGCGGTGCTGAGCTTGATGGGCAAGTAGACGAACACGCCGTAGTACGCAATGGAGATCAGCGCCCACGCCAGCAATAGCCCGATGCTGCGGCGGCGGTAGCTGGACGAGAACAAGGCGAAGATGGATTTATGGACGGGCGTTTCCGGTTGCAGCGCGGGCACTTCGACGTCGCGGCGGTTCACGCGCGCCACCCGTTCCAGCACCTTGCGCGCCTGATCCGACTTACCGTTGCGGTTCAGGTACATGGGCGATTCAGGGATGTAGAAGCGCAGCACCACGCCGATCAAGGCGGGCAGCCCGGTAACGAAGAAGATCACGCGCCAGGCATCGTCGCCCCAGGACACGGCCGCCAAGGCCAGCAGCGCCAGAAAGATGGTGCCCACGGCCCAGAACGATTCCAGCAGCACCAGCCAGCGGCCACGGCGGGCGCTGGGCAGGAACTCGGCCATCATCGTGTAGTCCACCGGCAGCGTGCCGCCCACGCCGATGCCCGTCAGGAAGCGCAGGAACAGCAGCCACGTGAACTCAGGCGCGAAGGCCGAGGCCACGCCCGCGCAGGCGTCGATGACCACCGCGATCATCAACACCGGGCGACGCCCGATGCGGTCGGCCATGCGGCCGAACATGAAGGCGCCGATCAGCATGCCGATGAAGAAGAGCGTGCCCGTTTGCAGCGCTTGCGGCACGGTGATGCCGAAGGTCTTTGCAATGGACGGCGCGGAAAAGCCGATGGACAGCACCTGCATGGCGTCGGCCATCCAGACCAGGCCGAATATCACGAATAGCCGATATTGAAACTTGCCGACACCCGCCACCTGAATGGCTTTGTCCACGGAAACCAATGAAGCTGACATAGATGAAACCCCTTGATGTGATCATCACTAAAGCCGCACGCGTTATGGCCGCGTTTTCCTTAATTCAGCTCCGCATGGTTGCGAAGCCGTTTAATCGTCGTGGTGGGATCGGGCCAGACGTCTTCGTCCGGCGCAAATCGTTCCCGCAAATAGCCCAGCAGATCGGCGACCTGCCTGTCGTCAAGGCTGTCTTTGAAGCCCGGCATGTAGCCCAGCGCGTCATCGGCGGGCTCCTGGATGCCGTGCAAGATCACCTGGATCAGGTTGTCTGGCGTGGCGGCATGCAGGTTGGTGTTGGCGCTTAACAAGGGCTTGGCGCCAAACAGCGTGGGCCCACTGCCCGCTTCGTGACAGACCGCGCAGGCGTTCTGATAGATGCGTTCGCCGTTGGCGCGTCGGCCTTGGAGCGATTGGATCGTCGCGGCGGCGGGCGCGGGCGCGGGCGCAGACGCAGACGGAGACGCGGCCGAGGGCGACGTTGATGACGTCGCGGGCGATGCTGCCCGGGATGGAGAAGCCGACGCCACAGGCGTGGCCGCGCGTTCCCCTTGCGGTTTCGGCAAGTCCAGCAAATACGTTGTGATGGCCTTCACGTCGCTGTCCGGCAATTCAGCCAAACCATGGATCACGGGCGCCATCGGCCCTGCCGCCACGCCATGGCTGGGCGAATAGCCGGTGCGCAGATACTGGAATAGTTCGTCGCCCGACCAGGCGCGCGGGCCGCTGGCCAACTGATTCAAGGCGGGCGCGGTCCAGCCTTCCGCTTCGCCCCCAGCCAGGTAATGCACGCCCTTCTTCTCCGCGCCCAAGCGGTTGCGTGGAGAATGGCAGGCGGCGCAGTGGCCAACGCCTTCCACCAGATACGCACCGCGCAGCCACTGAGCGCTGCGCGCCGGGTCGGGCGTGAATGGCTTGGCGTCGTGAAACAGCGCATTCCAACCTGCCAGCAGTGGACGCATGTTGAAGGGAAAGGCCAACTGCGTTTTCGGCGGCTCGGACTTCACGGCGGGCTGCGACATCAGGTAGCCGTACAGCGCCTGCATGTCCGCGTCGCTCAGCTTGGCATAGGCCGTGTACGGAAACGCGGGATAGAGCTGGCGGCCATCCTGGTGTACGCCCTGGCGCATGGCGCGTTCGAATGCGGGGTATGACCAGCGGCCGATGCCGGTGTCGTTGTCGGGGGTGATGTTGGTGGAATAGATCGTGCCGAACGGCGTGTCCAGCGCCAGCCCGCCAGCGTTGGCCTTGCCCCCTGGCGCGGTGTGGCAGGCGATGCAATCCCCTGCGGCGGCGACGAGGCGGCCGCGTTCGATGGCGCGTATGGAATACAGGGAAACGTCTGGGCCTGCCGTGAGCGGCAACGCGGGCTTGATCGGCCAGAGCGCGGCGGCGACGCCGGCAAGCCCTGCCATGCCCGCCGCCAGCCACATCCATCCACGCGCCAAGGGCCCACGCGCACGCGCAGGGCGCTGGTCCGCCAATGCCAGCCGCAATGATTCGGTGTCGAACGGGGCTTGTCGCAGGCGCACGCCGGTTGCGTTGCGGATGGCGTTGGCAATGGCGGCGGCAGCCGGCAAGGTGACCACGCCGTCCACGGCCAACTGCCCTTGCTTCACCACGTCATCCAGCGCGTTGGCCGTGGCGTCGCGCGGGACCAAGCCGTCGCGGCTTGCGTCGCCGCGCAATGCGATCGCTGTCTCGGCGTCGCCCTGTTGCGATGGACTCGTCCAATCATCAAAGGCCGGCGGCCCTGCCAGCAGACGGCGTGCGTTGGCCAGCAGCCACGGGGTTTGCTGTTCGATCTCGGCCTGCATGGACGCGCTTTGCGCCGGTTGCAGGAACTGGCTATCGTGGCCCGCGACCACGCGCGTGACGTCGACATGGCCGGTCTGGGGTTGCACCGATACCTCGGCCACCCAGGCGCTCCACACCATGCGGGCGGCGCCGTCATCATCGACACATTGCACCTGCGCGGTGGCGAAGCCGGTGCCATGCAGCAGGCCCGCGCGCGGTGCAGCGTCGGCGTCGGCGCGCGACGTTGCACGGTCCACGACTTGGCGCGCCAGGTCTCGGCCTTTGCCTTCCGGCAAGTGTTCCAAGCGCCACGCGATAGGATCTTTATCTTGGGCCAGCGCCGCTTCATGCCACTGGCTTTCTTGTGCAAAAACTTGCGCGGCGTTCAATTCGTCCACTCGGGCGCGCAGCGGCGGCAGCGCGCGTCGGGACGACGTTACCGATGCGCCGCATACCGTCGCATGCGCCGATGCGCTGGCTTGTCCGGGTTGGCTCAATAGCCGCGCCAGGCTCGGACGCACCGCCCAAGCAGCGTCGGACAGCAGCGCCGCAACGCGACCATCGGCAGCCGATGCCGTTTGCGGCGTCAAGGTAGGAGCGTTGGAGGGAGCCGCATTCGAGACAGCGGCGTTAGAAGCAACGGACTCGGCCCTCGCGCCTGTCACCGGCACGCGCAACACCAACTCGTCGGCAACGCTCGATTGGCAGGCCACGCACACCGGCCGGCCCACGGCTTGCGACAGCAGCGCGGCGTCGGCGGCGGCATCCATCAAGTCCAGCGGGTGCACCGCGTCCTGGCTTTCCGCGACCACGCCGTCGACCACGCCATCCACCGTCACACTGATCGTGCCTTCGGCTTGTTGCAGCAGCGCCGCCAGTTCGCGGCGGATCTGGGCGTGCGTGCCGGGCGTGCATGCCGGGAGCCACACACTGGCGTGTCCGTTCAACACCCAGACCGTCACCCTTGCGCCGGCACGCGGCTCGGACGAAGGCAGGCGCATGCCATAACGAAGCTGGTCCGGGTCGGCCGCATCCGCGCGCGAAGAGGGAACGACGTCCGGCGCCTGCCACACAGGCGCCAAGGCCATGGCCGCTTGCCGTGCGTGAACCGGCGACACCGCCACCACACCGGCAAAGTGCGTGCGCTGCACCGCCATCACCACGCCGGCCAGCGCGCGTGCCTGATCCAACTGCACGTGCCGCAAGACACTGCCGCGATACCGCGCGCCATCCCACAGCACACCCGGCGGGCGCAACGCCACGCCGTGCAGCAGGTCGGCGGGCAAGGCAGCGGGCAAACCCGCGTGGTGGCGCGGCGACGCCAAGGTGTTCGAACTCATCGCGTGGGTCCGCCGTCGGCAACACCCACACCACCCCCACCCGCCGCTTGCAAGCCGGGCGCACGAACACCCTCCGCTCGCAAGCGAACCGCTCGCAACGCCGCCTGCATGATCTCCACGTGCGTGCCGCAGCGGCACAGATTGTGGTGCAGTTCGCTGCGCAGCGCGTCTTCCGTGGGGTTGGGGTTACGGCGCAGCAGCGCTTCCACCGTCATGATCATGCCGTTCAGGCAGTAGCCGCATTGCGCCGCCTGGCAGTCGATGAACGCCTGCTGCGTCGGACCGGGTTGTTGCCGCGTGCCCAAGCCTTCCAGCGTGACCACGGCACGCCCTTGCGCTGCCCGCACCGGGATCACGCAAGACCGCGCGGCCACGCCGTCGATCAACACGGTGCATGCACCGCATTCGCCCAAGCCACAGCCGTACTTCGGGCCGTTCAGCGCCAGGTCATTGCGCAGCACGTGCAGCAGCGCGGTGCCGGGGTCAGCGGCCACGTCGCAGTCGCGTCCGTTCACGCTCAGGCGGATCGGAGGCGGGGTGCTGCTTGAATTGACGGTGGATCCCATGGCGTGTGGCGCGTGTGCGGATTTTGAGAAGTACGAAGGTTGCCGCGACACGGGACTAGGGGCAAGCCCCCACGCCCGCGCGGCGGACAGGTCGTCAGGCGGCGGCGCGCGTTTTAGGGTCTACCAGCGGTTCCTTGAACACGTCATAGCCAAAGCACCAGGATGGGTCCTCATTGGTGCGCAGCCAGGTGTTGTCGTGCGAAATGCGTTGCACCTTGCTGGCGCGTTCCGCGCGGTTCGCCTCGTACAGCGCAAACGCCAGCTCGTGATTATTCACGCCCACTTCCTTGAAGCAGCGCGCCAGCATGGCGCCGTCTTCAATGGCCATGGCCGCGCCTTGCGCCATGTGCGGCTTCATGGGGTGGCAGGCGTCGCCCAGCAACACCAGGCGGCCACGGCTCCACAGCGGCAAGGGGTCGCGTTCCAGCAGCGACCACTTGGTGACTTCAACCGTGGCGTCGATCAGCGCCTGCACGGTGGGGTGCCAGCCGCTGAACGCTTCGCGCATTTCATCCTTGCTGCTGGGCAGCCAGCGGTCGTTCAAGTCCCAGTGTTCCACCGGCACGCCGGTGACGTAGTAGAGCTCGTCGGCCTTGCTGGTGACGAAGTAGACCATCATGTGGCGGTCATCGCTCCACCATTTGACGCAGGAATCAAAGGGCAGCATGCCAGGCTTGGTCTGCGGCGTGGGGAACACGGCGCGGTGCGCCAGATAGCCCGCGTACTTGGGCAGCTCGGGCCCCAACAGTTCTTCACGGATGCGGGAATTGACGCCGTCGGCGCCGATGACGATGTCGGCTTCTTCAGAGGTGCCATCGGCAAAGTGCATCACGACCACGTCGCCGCGATCTTCCACGCGGGTCAGGCTCTTGTCATAGGCCAGCACGCCCGTGGGCAAGGCGTCGATCAGCAAGGCGTGGAAGTCGCCGCGGTGCACGGTCAGGTACGACGCGCCGTATTCCTTGACGGCGTAATCGCCCAGCGGAATCTGCGCCAGGATGTCGCCCGTTTCCCAATGGCGGCTGTACCAGAAATCCGGATGCGAGCCTTGTGCATTGAGCGCGTCTTCGATGCCGATGCGCCGCAGAATCTTCATGACGTTCGGCCCCACATGGATGCCGGCCCCCAAGCGCGAAAAGCCGGGCGCCTGCTCGTACACGCGGACGTTCAGCCCTTCCTTGAGCAGCAGCGCGGCGGTGGCGGCGCCGCCAAGACCCGCGCCGACGATGGCGATACGAGGGGATGTAGACACGGAACTTCTCCTTGCTGGATAGTGAAAGACTGGAAAGCGAATTCTTGAAAATTATGAAGTACACGCTTAATTTATGGATACAGAAATTCTCTATCCAAGCGTAAACCCCAAGACACATCACCAAAATAGTGCATATTTTTCACATCATTAGGTGAAAACCACTACGGAAACCGGGCTGGTCATCTGCGTCGCTCTTTGCAAGAATAGAGCGTATACGCTTCTTTTGAATTTATCGAAAACCCTAGGCCCGCCCCTTTTCAAGGCTTCTCCATGACGAAGACATTCCGAATCGGCCAGATCGTTCCCAGTTCCAACACCACGATGGAAACCGAAGTGCCCGCCATGCTGACGGCGCATTCATCGCTACGCCCCAGCGACCGCTTCACCTTCCACTCCAGCCGCATGCGCATGAAGAAGGTGCAAAAGGAAGAGCTGGCCGCCATGGACGCCGAAAGCGACCGCTGCGCGCTGGAACTCAGCGATGCGCGTGTCGACGTGCTGGGCTACGCCTGCCTGGTGGCCATCATGGCCATGGGGCGCGGCTACCACCGCGTGTCGCAAAAGCGCCTGACCGAGCGCACCGCTGAAAATGGCGCGTCGGCGCCCGTCATCACCAGCGCCGGCGCGCTGGTCGACGCGCTGCACGTCATGGGTGCCAAGAAGATTGCGCTGGTGGCGCCCTACATGATTCCGCTGACCGAACTCGTCATGGATTACATCGCCGCCGAAGGGTTTGAAATCGTGGACTGGCGCGCGCTGGAAATTCCCGACAACCTGGACGTGGGCCGCCACGACCCCGCCAAGCTGCCCGGCATCGTCGCCGGCATGAACGTGGCCGACGCCGATGTGATCGTGCTGTCCGCCTGCGTGCAAATGCCGTCGCTGCCCGCTGTCTCGCAAGTGGAAGCCGAAACCGGCAAGCCCGTGCTCACCGCCTCCATCGCCACCACCTACGCCATCCTGAAAGAACTGGGCATGGACCCGGTGGTACCCGGCGCCGGCGCCCTGCTCTCGGGCGCTTACCCCTATTCCAGGAACGCACAATGACCCAAGCCGCCAGCACCTACCTTTATGGCGGCCATGTGCACGCCAACGGCATCCGCCAGCACTACCTGCGCTATGGCGGCACGGCCGACAACCGCGCCAGCCGCCCCGCCGTCATCCTGATTCCCGGCATCACCAGCCCGGCCGTTACCTGGGGCTTCGTGGCCGAACATCTGGGCCGCCAGTTCGACACCTATGTGCTGGACGTGCGCGGCCGAGGCCTGTCGGCATCCGGCCCCGGGCTGGACTATGGGTTGGACGCGCAAGCCGCCGACGTCACGGCGTTTGCCCAGGCGCTGGGGTTGACGAACTACGCGCTGGTGGGCCATTCCATGGGCGGCCGTATCGCCGTGCGCGCGGCGCGCAGCCAACCCGAAGGCCTGACGCGTCTGGTCATCGTGGACCCGCCCGTCTCCGGCCCGGGCCGCCGCCCCTACCCGGCCAACCTGGCGTGGTACGTGGATTCCATCCGCCAAGCCACGCACGGCATGACCGCCGAAGACATGCTGGCCTTCTGCCCCACCTGGACCGAAGCCCAGCGCCAGTTGCGCGCGCAATGGCTGCACACCTGCCATGAACCGGCCATTGTGCAGAGCTTTGAAGACTTTGGCCGCGACGACATCCACGCCGACCTGCCCAGCATCAAGATTCCGCTGTTGTTGATGACCGCTGAAAAAGGCGGCGTGGTCGGCGACGACGACGTGGCCGAATGGCAGGGCCTGGCGCCGCAGACGCAGCACGTACGCGTGCCAGGCGCGGGCCACATGATTCCGTGGGACAACGAAGCCGGCTTCTACGCGGCCTTTGGCGACTTCCTTGGCAGCAAGGTCGACTGACACGCCTTTTCCTCAATCCGCTGATTCAAGGAGCCCGCCATGTCCGTCAGCGATATCGATTTGATCCACGCCTGGAAGCAGGTGCTGACGCTGTCACGGCTTGAAGCCGGGCAGATCGTCACCGTGTTGACCGGCGCCGACACGCATCCGCAAACACTGCGCTGCGCGATTGCCGCCGCCACTGACCTGGGCGCGCGCGTCAACCGGCTGGACCTGCCGCCTGTCAACGCCGAAAAATCCATCAGCCGCGACGCGCTGGCCTACCTGGGCGCCACCCCGCTGACGGGCAACCCCGCCGCCATCGCGGCGCTGAACGCCAGCGACCTGGTGCTGGACCTGATGACGCTGCTGTTCTCGCCCGAGCAGCACGAGATACTGCAGACCGGCACCAAGATCCTGCTGGCCATCGAGCCGCCCGAAGTGCTGTGCCGCCTGGTGCCCACCGAAGCGGACCGCGCGCGCGTGCAGGCTGCCGCGCGTCGGATTGAAGCGTCCAAGCAGATGCACATCACGTCGGCGGCCGGCACCGACCTGCGCTGCGAACTGGGCGAATTCCCCGCCATTTCCGAATACGGTTTCGTGGACGAACCGGGCCGCTGGGACCACTGGCCCAGCGGCTTCGTGCTGACCTGGCCCAACGAAGGGCAAAGCAATGGCCGCGTAGTTCTGGACCGGGGCGACATCCTGCTTCCCATGAAAGACTACGTGACCGACCCGATCGAACTGGTCATCGAAAACGGCTACGTCACCCGCATCAACGGCGGCTTGCAGGCCGACATCCTGAAGGAATACATGGCGGCGTACGAAGACCCCGAAGCCTATGCGGTGTCGCACATCGGCTGGGGGCTGCAACCGCGCGCGCAGTGGTCGATGCTGGCGCACTACAACAAGGAAGCGCACATCGGCATGGACGCGCGCGCCTTCGAGGGCAATTTCCTGTGGTCCATGGGCCCCAACAATGAAGCGGGCGGCAGCCGCACCACCGCCTGCCATATCGACATCCCCATGCGCCATTGCAGCGTGGCGCTGGACGGCCAGGCGGTCGTGACGCGCGGCGTGGTGCAAGACGAATCCGGCCTGGCGCACGCCGCCCGCCGCAAGGACAGCAAATGAACGCCTCAACCCAAACCATACCCGCCGACGCCGTCACGGGCGATATCTCCGCCTATTCGCGCCAGGGCTTCGGCACGCCGCTGCCGCTCAAAGCGCCCTTTGGCTTGTTGATCGTGGACTTCGTGAACGGCTTTGCCGACCCGGCCGTGCTGGGCGGCGGCAACATCCCGGAAGCCATCGCGCAAACGCGCCACTTGCTGGCCCATGCGCGCGCGCAGGGATGGCCGGTGGCGCACAGCCGCATCGTGTTCTCGGACGACGATGCCGACAGCAACATCTTTTGCCTGAAAGTGCCCGCCATGCTGGCCCTGAAAGAGCACAGCCACAACAGCGCCATCGTGCCCGAGCTGGCCCCCGCGCCCGGCGAATACGTGGTGCGCAAGAGCACCCCGTCCGCCTTCTTCGGCACCATGCTGGCGCCGTGGTTGGCGCAGCGCGGCGTGCAAACCTTGTTGGTGGCGGGCTGCGTCACCAGCGGCTGCGTCCGCGCCAGCGTGGTGGACGCCATGCAGGCGGGGTTTCGGCCGCTGGTGGTGTCGGACTGCTGCGGCGACCGCGCCCTTGGTCCGCACGACGCCAACCTGTTCGACATGGCGCAGAAGTACGCCGCCGTCATGCCCTTGGACCATGCGCTGGCCGAGACTCGCGCCTTGGTGGATGCCCCAGTGCCGGCCGCCGGTTAACGGCGACATAATCCTCCACCGGCCCGAAACCTGCTTCCTTCATGACCCTGCCCCCGCCCCACCACCTGCCTGGCGCGCTGCTCGCCCACTCCGACGCCTTGCTGGTGGTGCGCGAGCCCTCGGCGCCGCCCAAGCCGGCGCCGGGTCAGCCGGGCAGCGCGTCGGACTACGTGCAGGCCACGCCCGAGATCTTCATTGCCATCGTGCGCGATGCGGGCCTGGTAGCCGGTGACACGCCATCGCCAGGCTGGCGCGTGCTGGCCTTCAACGGCCATGTGGACCTGGGCACCGGCATCCGCACGTCGCTGGCGCAGATCGTTGCCGAAGAGCTGGACGTGCCGCTGTCGCGCCTGGACATGGTGCTGGGCCATACCAGCGCCGCGCCCAACCAGGGGCCGACTATTGCCAGCGCCAGCATCCAGATTTCCGCCGTGCCCTTGCGCCGCGCTGCCGCGCAGGCACGTGAGCATTTGCTGATGCTGGCGGCGCGGCAATGGAACCTGCCGCGTGATGCGGTGCAAGTGCGCGACGGCGTGGTACGGCCTGTAGTGCGGCCGGTAGTGCAGCCCACCCCCGACGACGACGCACGCCAACTGCATTACGGCCAATTGCTGGCCGGCCAGCACATCCGGCTGACCCTGGCGCCGCCCGATCAAGCCGTTCCGTTGAAACCCGCCAGCGAATACCGCATCGTCGGGCAAGGCGTGGCGCGCGTGGACATCCCCGCCAAGGCCACCGGCGAACTCAGCTTCGTGCATGACGTGCGCGTGCCCGGCATGCGACATGGCCGCGTGGTGCGCCCGCCGCATCCGGGTCGAGACGCCGGCAGCTTCATCGGCCATTGCCTGATCGATGTGGATCGCGATTCCGTCGCGCACCTGCCCGGCAACGTGCAGGTAGTGGTGCAAGGCGACTTCGTTGGCGTGGTGGCCGATCGCGAAGAACAGGCGATTACCGCGATGCGCGCGCTGAAGGTGCGCTGGAATCCCGTGCCGCCCGCACCAAAATTGGATGATGTGGCCGCCGCCATCCGCGCCAACCCGGCCCAAGCCCGGCCCCTGATCGAAGAAGGCGATGTGGACGCCGCCTGCGCGCAAGCCGCCACGCACCTGCGCCGCAGCTACGTCTGGCCCTATCAGATGCATGCGTCCATAGGCCCCTCTTGCGCCGTGGCCGACTTTTCTGACGGCCGGCTCACCGTGTGGACCGGCACGCAGAATCCGCACATGCTGCGCACTGACTTGAACCGGCTGCTGAATCTGGGCGAAGGCCACATTGACCTGGTCCGTCTGGAAGCCGCCGGCTGCTATGGCCGTAACTGCGCGGACGACGTCTGCGCCGACGCGGCGCTGCTGTCCATGGCGGTGGGCGCGCCCGTGCGCGTGCAGCTCACGCGCGAACAAGAACACCAGTGGGAACCCAAGGGCACCGGGCAGTTGATGGACGTGGCTGCCGCCATCGACGCCCAAGGCGAGCTGCTGGCGGTGGACTTTGCCGTGCGCTACCCGTCCAACGACGCGCCGCTCTTGGCGCTGTTGTTGACGGGCATCGTCTCCGGCGAGCCGCGTACGCTGGAAATGGGCGACCGCACAGCCGCGCCACCGTACCGCTACAAAAACCGCCGCGTGGTCTGCCACGACATGCCGCCACTGGTGCGCTCGTCGTGGTTGCGCGGTGTGTCGGCCTTGCCCAATTCCTTTGCGCATGACTGCATGATCGACGAACTGGCCGAAGCCGCGGGCGCCGACCCGGTCGACTATCGCTTGCGCAACCTGGACGACGCACGCGCCATCGCGCTGATCGAAGCCACCGCCGCCCGCGCGCAGTGGAGCCCGGGTGCGCGTGGCAGCCGTGGCAAACCGGACGCCGATGGCCGCTTACACGGGCGCGGCATCGCCTACGCGCGATATGTACATAGCAAGTTTCCCGGCTTTGGCGCCGCCTGGGCCGCCTGGGTCATCGACCTGTGCGTGGACCCGGCCTCGGGACGCGTGCGCGTGGAACGGATCGTGGTTGGCCAGGACACCGGCATGATCGTCAACCCGGACGGCGTGCGCCACCAGATTCACGGCAACGTCATCCAGACGCTTAGCCGCTGCTTGCTGGAAAAGGTGGTCTTTGATGAAGCGGGCGTTGCCAGCCGCGAATGGGGCGGCTACCCCATCATCGGCTTCAAGGATGTACCCGCAATCGATGTGCTGCTGATGCCGCGCCAAGACGAGCCGCCCATGGGCGCGGGGGAGTCCGCATCCGTGCCCGGCCCCGCCGCCATGGCCAACGCCCTGTTCGACGCGACTGGCAAGCGCTTCTATGAAGCGCCCTTCACGCCAGAAGCCGTGCGCGCCGTGTTGCTGGCCTGACCGATACCGCGTCCATGACCGACATCAATATCCTGGTGCTGCGCCAAGCGCTTGACTGGCATCAGGCCGGCATACCGGTGTATTTATTCACCGTGGCGCGCACCTGGGGCTCGTCTCCCCGCCCCGTCGGTTCCATCATGGCGATGAACGTGCAAGGCGCGGTGGCGGGGTCCGTGTCGGGCGGCTGCATTGAAGACGATCTGGCCGAACGCATCCGGCATTTGCATCACGGCAAGCGCGCGCCCGAAATCTTGCGCTACGGCGTTCAAGCCGACGACGCCCGGCGCTTCGGCATTCCGTGTGGCGGCACGATTGAGCTGGTGATGGAGTGCATCGACGCGCATAGCCTGCTGGCTGAATTGCTGGACGCCTGCATCCAGCGTCGTTGTGTGACGCGTACGCTGGATCTGTCGTCAGGGCAGGTGACGTTGCAGGCGCAGCCGCCCGGCCGCGCGTTCAGGCAGGCCGACGCCACGCTGTCGGACACCACGCTGATCACCTGCTTCGGACCCACCGCGCGGCTGATCGTGATTGGCGCGGGCGACACCAGCCGGTTTCTATGCCAGATCGCGCTGACGCTGGGGTTTGAAATCATCGTCTGCGACCCGCGTGAATCGCATCAAGATCAAAGCGCACAAGACGGTTGGGCACAAGCCAGCATCAACTTCACGCGCGAAATGCCCGACGACCTGATCCTGCGCCTGCGCCCCGACGCACGCACCGCCGTCGTCGCCCTGACGCATGACCCCAAGCTGGATGACCTGGCGCTGATTGACGCCTTGCAGTCCGATGCGTTCTATATCGGCGCAATCGGGTCCCGCAAGAACAGCGACAAGCGCCGTGCGCGCTTGCGTGACTACTTCGATTTAGGCGAGGCCGACCTGAACAAGCTGCACGGCCCCGCCGGTGTCTTCATCGGCAGCAAGACGCCGGCCGAGATTGCCTTGTCGATCATGGCCGAAGTGGTGGCCGCGAAAAATGGGGTGGACAAGCCACCCCTGCAAAACGTCGCCGACGGCAAGACGCGGCTGGTTCGGGAAAGCGCCTAGACGCTATCCAGCCCCGCCCGATCCACCGCTGCCGCCGCTGCTTGCGCATCCTGCATTTCCTCGATGAAGACCGGCGTGCACAGCCCGGCAATCAACGCCGCCAAGTCCCGATCAGCGTGGTCATAGGCCTTGCGACCGGCCAGCAGGTTCAGCGATCCAATCACCCGGCCCTGATAGCGCACGGGAATGTTGAACGCGGAATGCAGCCCGCGCTCGATCAGCATGGGCGCTTCAGAAAACACCGAGCGCACGTCGTCCTCGTTGCTGGCCACATACAACTGGCCTTCTTCCAGCACATGGCGCGACCACGGCCCGTTGCCCGTGGCCTTGAAGCCGCCCAGCGGGCTGATGCTTTCATCGGAGGTGTACAGCCGCTTCATCAGCCGGTGTTCTTCCAGATACAGCAAGGCAGTGAATAGCTGGTGGCCGAAGGCCTCTTCCAGCAAGGCCGACACCACCTGCCACTGCGCGGCGCGGTCACCGGCTTGCGCCAGGGCGCGCGCATGCGCCGCCCAGGGCGCCAACGTGGATGCTTGCGTCATTAGTGAATCGCCTCAAGCACCACGCCGCGCGTGTTCTTGCCAAAGAACAGAATGCCCAGCCCGCCCACCATCAAGATGGCCGTCATCATGGCGAACACGCCGGCAAAGCCCAGCACCGGATACGCCACGCCCACAATGGTGGGCGATGCAATCGACCCGATCCGCGCAAAGGCCGAGGCCGCGCCCATGCCGGTTGCCCGGATCGACGTGGGATAGATTTCGGCGGTGTAGGTGTACTGGCCGGCAATCACGCCGTTCATGCCGAAGGACAACAGCATGCTCAGCATGATGATCTGGTGCTCGCCGCTGGCCAGCGCCAGGCCCAATGCCGACAGGCACGACAACAGCATGTACGCCAGAATCGTGTACTTGCGGCCGATCTTGTCGTTGAAGTACGCGGCGGAAAAATAGCCGGGAATCTGCGACAGGTAGATCAGGATGGTGTACGAAAAGCTCTTGGTGATGGTGAAGCCGCGCTCGACCAGCAAGCTGGGAATCCACACCAGGAAAGCGTAGTAGCAGAACAGCACGGTGATCCAGAACACCCACACCAGCACCGTCGTGCCCAGATAGGTTTTGGAAAACAGGGACGTCAGCTTTTCCATCGCGCTTTGCGGGTTTTCCGCGGCGGTGGCGGCGCGGCGCGTGGCCACGGGCTTGGGCAAGGGGCGACCCAGCTTCTGCTCCACTTCGGCTTCAATGGCCGAGCAGATGCGGTCGGCTTCGGCGGTCTGGCCGGTGTGCTCCAACCAACGCGGCGATTCGAACAACGACTTGCGCCACCACAGCAGGAACACCACCGGCACCGACGCGATGATCATGATCCAGCGCCAGCCGTCGTCACTCATCGGCACGATGAAGTAGCCCAGCAACGCCGACATCACGAAGCCGAACGAGAAGAAGCCCGCCAGCGCGCCCGTGAAGCGGCCACGGTATTTGCTGCTGACGAACTCCGCCAGATACGGCGCAATGATGGCGCCTTCCGCGCCCATGCCGATGCCCGCGATCATGCGCAGAATGTAGAACTCGTGATAGTTGCGAGCGAAGGCGTTGATGAACGTAGCCACGCAGAACAGCAGCAAGGCCCACATCATGATCTTCTTGCGACCATAGCGGTCGCCCAGAATGCCCGAGAACAACGCGCCCACCAGAAAGCCCACGTAGGTGCTGCTGGCAATCCAGCCGATCTGGCCGGTGGACAGACCCCATTGCGTGCGCAACGACGGGATGATGAAGGCGATGATGCCGGCGTCCAGCGCTTCAAACGCCAGGCCCAGGCCGCCGATCAATAGCAGCCTGAAATGGAAGCTGGAAAACGGCAGCCGCTCCAGACGATCCGATACGGAATACATGGTGAAGATTTCCGGAAGTAAGAGTGAAAGAACGTCAGCAGGCGTTCTTGTGCAACAAGCCGCGATTCATGATCAGCTTGATGGAGTCGGGCTGGGTCAACAGCGAGATATCGTCCAGCGGGTTGCCGTCGACGAGCAGCAGGTCGGCATGCGCGCCCACGCACACTTCGCCTAGCAGACCTTGCTGGTTCAGGATTTCGGCGCCGATCAAGGTCGCCTGCTGAATCACCTTGGCGTTACCCAGCACGCGGGCGCGCAGGGTCAGTTCATCGGCTTGCATGTAGTGGGTTTCGCCCAGCAGGTCGCTGCCGTAACCCATCTTCACGCCGACGTCGTCCAGGATCTCAAGCGCCGTCAGGCCTTGCGTGCGCACCGTGGCAATCTTTTTCACCGAGTCCAGCGGCAAACCATAGCGTTCGCCGTCGTTGGCCAGCCCTTCGTAGGTGATCAGCGTGGGCACCATGTAGGCGCCGTGTTCTTTCATCACCTCGGCGGCCTCGCGGTCGACCAGGTTGCCGTGTTCGATGGTGCGTACGCCGCAGCGCACGGCGCGCATGATCGCGCGCGGCGTGTAGGCATGCGCCATCACATAGGTGTTTGCGTTGCTGGCCTCTTCCACAATGGCCCGCAGCTCGGCTTCGGAAAAGCCCAGGTTCTGGATCGGATCATTGGGCGATGCCACGCCGCCCGACGCCATCACCTTGATCTGCGTCGCGCCCTTCAGGATTTCTTCGCGCACCGCCAAACGGCAGTTGTCCACGCCATCCACCACGCGGCCGATGTTGCCGATCTTGACCGAGCACGGGCAGGGGTCCAGTTCGTCGTTACGCTGGCGGAAGTCGCCATGGCCGCCCGTCTGCGACAGGGCCTTGCCCGCGCAGAAGAGGCGCGGGCCGTCGATCACACCGTCCAGCACGGCTTGCGCCAAGGCCCAATCGGCCCCGCCGGCATCGCGCACGCTGGTGAAGCCTCGGTCCAGCATGCCCTGCATGATGGGCAGTGCGCGCAGCAGCGCCAGGGCATTGGGCAAGGCCGCCACGCGGCCCAGGTTGAAGGACGACGCCACCACGTGGACGTGGCAGTCGATCATGCCCGGCATCAGCGTCATGCCCTGGGCGTCCACCACCTCGGCGTCGGGCGCCGACAGTTCGTCAGCGCTGATGCGGGTGATCATTCCGTCTTCGATCAGCACATTGGCCGCGTCTTCCAGGGCCAACGATCGGGTATTCAAGACCTTGCAATTCTTAACAACAACCGGCTTCATAAATAAATCACGCTATCTGTTCAACATGCAGGAAATTCAGCATGGCGAACTCTACCGGTACAATCCAAACGTCCGATACCGGGTCTCCCCTTAGGCGTTCGACACAAATTCGAACAGCCTTATGAGCTTTACTCATACCCCCCGTTTTATTCTCCGCCGCCCCGCATTCCGCTACCCGCCATGAGACGCCGCTGCCCCACCCTTTCTGAATTGAATGCGTTTACCGCAGCGGCGCGCCACTTGTCGTTTTCCAAGGCGGGCAAGGAATTGTTCGTAACGCAAAGCGCCATCAGCCGGCACATCGCCACGCTGGAAAGCTATCTGGGACACGCGCTGTTCATCCGCGCCACCAACGGGCTGCAACTGACCCGCATGGGCGCCACCTATCTCAGCCTGATCCGGCCCGCGCTGCACACGCTGGAAAGCGCCACGTCGCAAGTCATGGCCACGCAGCAGTCCGCCAAATCGCTGAACGTATCGGCCGCGCCCACCTTCGCCGCGCAGTGGCTGTTTCCCCGCTTGAAGACCTTTCGCGAGTTCAATCCCGATATCTCGATCAACTTCGTGCGTTATAGCGTGGCGGATTACAAAAGCACCGAACTGGATTTCGATGCCTCCATTCAATATGGCTACGGAGATTGGCACGATGGCGACGCCAAGTATCTGACCGGGCGTGAAACCCGTTTGGTGTGTTCCCGCGAGTATCTGGAACAGCACCCCATCGCCAGCCTGGAAGACATCAAACAGTGCACCCTGCTACAGCACATTGAAATTCCGCTGTCTTGGGAATATTGGTTTTCCACCTATCTCGGCGATTATGACCGCGCGCGATTCGGCCCCGGGTTCAATCTGTTTTCGATGATTATCCAGGCCGCATCGTCGGGCTTTGGCGTGGCCTTGATGCCGCATTGCCTGATCGAAAAGGAATTGGCCACGGGGCAGTTGGTGGACGTGTTCGACCGCACGTTTGAAAGCCCGCTGGGTTACTACCTGTGCGCGCCGAACTGGCGCAGCAATATGGAAAGCTATGACCGCCTGAGCCAATGGCTGTCGCACGAGTGTTTGCATGCGGCGGCGTTGGAAGGCATGCCGGCACAAGCGGCTAAGCCCGCTTTGGATTGCCCTTATTGCGGGGCGGACACGGTCGGCTCGCCTGACTAGTTCACTCGCTCAGTTCACACGATTTGGCAAAACCGCGCGCATCCACCGGCTTAATCGCGGGCGAATGCGCTGGTTATGCAGCAGCACCGCACCCAGCACACCGATGAACGCGCCAATCACCGTATCCACAAAGCGCGCCTCGATCACTTCCGCCGGATAGCCCTGCCCCAGATGCGGCGCTTCCGCCAGGAAGATGGTCAACGGGGTGATCAGCGCCACGGCGCTGGCATAGTGCCGAACCACCAGGGTCTCAATCCCAAACGACAGCGCCATCATGACGGCGGCCAGCGTCCACACGTTCAGCGGCAAACTCAACAATGCCCACGCCACGCACAAGCCCAGCGCCGTACCCAGTATCCGGTGCAGTTGCCGGTTCCACGCCGCCCAAAGGCTTGCCCCCTGGATAATCGCCAGGCAACTGACCGGCACCCAATACGGACGCGGCAGTTGCAGCAATTCGGCCACTAATAAAGAGATACCGACGAACAGGCCGATGATGACCGAGTCATACACCACAAAATCGAACGTGGGTTTGGGCAAGGGTGTATCGGGCGGCGGCGGCGCCACGCGCGTCATGTGCAGGCTATACGCAAACGCCACCAGGCAGGCCACCAGGCAACCCAACGCCACCATGCCTACCCGCATGGGCACATCCTCGATGCTGCCGGGCGTGTACGCGGCAATGGCGGTTGCCATGATGAAGAACAAGCTGCCCGGCGGCCCCAGCCGATAGCAGCGGCACACCATGTTCACCAGCATCGCGATCAGGGTCAGCGCCGCGATCGTGGCCGTGGGCCAAAACTGCGTCAGCGCGCCGACCGCATAGCAGGCCACCATACCAAAGGACGCGGCCAGCAGCATCATCATCCGTTGCTGCAAGGACGCGTTGGGCAGGCTAAGAAACACCATGCCGCCCAGGCTGGACATCAGGCCATAATCCATGCGGCCAAAATACGCGCCCACCATCAAGGGCAGGCCGGAAGACAGGGCTGCCGCCAGCGGCATCTCCCAGCGCCGGTCACTGGCATTGACGCGGATCAGTTCACGCCAGGTGCCCTGCACCTGCTGCTTGACGAAGCCGCGGCCCGATCGGCGCCGGTCGCCGCCATCCGTATTTTCCGCCTGCTCTTTCTTGTTCATCCATCGCCCCTCTATCGGCCTGGCAGCGATTATCTCTCCAAAATTCCGCCCAGTGGATTTAACGGGAATTCCCTGATATTCCCGCCCAGGCGCCGTGGCTACCATTCCGCGCACCTTGGCTTACCGGCCGACAGAATACCTATGCGCCCATCGCGCGGAGACACCATGAAAGCACTCAAACACGTTGCGGCAGGCACCGCCTTATTTCTTTCGTCCTGGGCCGCTACGGCCGGCGTAACGTTCGACAGCGTCAAGAGCAAGGGCTTCGTCCAGTGCGGCGTCTCGACCGGCGTGGCCGGCTTTTCAGTCAACGACAGCAAGGGCGGCTGGGTCGGCCTGGACGTGGATCTGTGCCGCGCGCTGGCCATCACCATGTTCGGCGACCCCGCCAAGGCCAAGATCATGGCCGTCAGCGCCGTGCAGCGCTTCACCGCCTTACAGTCGGGTGAAGTCGACGTGCTGCCGCGCAACACCACGCTATCGCTCACCCGCGACACCACGCTGGGCTTGATCGGCGTGGGCGTCAACTTCTACGACAGCCAGGGCATCATGGTGAACAAGTCCCTGAACGTGAAAAGCGCCAAGGAGCTGGACGGCGCCACCGTGTGCGTGCAGCCGGGAACGACGTCGGAACTGAACCTGGCCGACTGGTTCCGCTCGCAGAACATCGTCTTCAAGCCGGTGGTGGTGGAACGCCTGGACGAGATCATCCGCGCGTTTGCGGTTGGACGCTGCGATGCCTTCACCGGCGACAAATCGCAACTGGCCGCCGCGCGCAGCAATCTGGACAACCCCGGCCAGTACGACATCCTGCCCGAGAATTTCTCGAAGGAACCGCTGGGCCCCATGGTGCGCCAGGGCGACGAGCAATGGTTCAACGTGGTGCGCTGGACCCTGTTCGCCATGCTGGAAGCCGAGGAATACGGCATCACGTCCAAGAACGTGGACGACATGCTGAAAAGCACCAACCCCAACGTGCAGCGCCTGCTGGGTGTGACGCCCGGCATGGGCAAGAACCTGGGCGTGGACGACAAATGGGCCTACAACATCATCAAGCACATCGGCAACTACGGCGAGAGCTTTGAGAAGAACCTGGGCCCCAGCAGCCCGCTGAAACTGTCGCGCGGCCTGAATGCGTCGTACCGCGATGGCGGCTTGATGTATGGGTGGCCGGTGCGCTGATTGGCTTGCGCTGGCTCCGGATTCAACCCCACGCTTGATTCCGGGCTAGCTCCCCTTTTTTCGGCCCGAACGGCCGGCGGGCACTTCATGCGCCGGCCGGCCGTTTTCATTGGCCGGGTCGGTTGAGGGAATCGGTACACTGGCGGCTGCCCCTGCGACATTCCTGCTCGCGCCTTTTCCGCCTAGATGACCACAAACTCCCCTGCCCCCCAGTTCTTTCCCGCCGGCTTCGTTCCCACCGAAGAACAGACCCGGATCCAGACCTCGCGGAGCCGGACCAGCCTAGTCATCGCCAACGCGGGCGCCGCCAAGACCACCACACTGGCCCTGCGCATCGGCGAAGCGCTGACGCGCGGCCTGCCGCCCGAAGACATCCTGGCGCTGACCTTCACCGACGAAGCCCGCCAGGTGCTGCAAACGCGCTTGGTGGACGTGGGCATCGCCTACAACACCGCGCGGCGCCTCAACGTGCTGACCGTTGAAGAATACGCGCAGCGGGTATTGGCCAAGGTTGAAGACGGCAAGCCCGAGAGCCTGCCGTCCACGCGCGAACAACAAAGCTACGCGCTGTTTGCGCTGGAAAACGTGGCGGCGAATAACCCGCAATACGCCGACCTGCTGGACATCCGCACCCACAACACCGCCGTCAGTCAGTTCCTGGACAACCTGCTGAAGCTCAAGGCCACGATGCGGATCGCGCCGGATGACGGGGCCGATGCGCTGTTCATTGCAGAAAGCGCGGGCGTGACCATTACCGATTATCTTTGGGCCGTGGAATACGAAAAACAGCGCGTGGATGTGTTCGGCTACGTCGACGCCCGAGGCTTTTTCGACGCCACCTATGACTTGGCGCGCCTGCTGCGATCCGCGTCCGACCCACGCGAGGTGCTGGCCCCCTACAAGCTGGTTCTCGTCGACGAATTGCACGACATCAACGAAGCGTCGTTCTGCATTATCGAAGCGCTGTTGAACGTGGACGTCACTTACTTCGTGGGCGTGGGCGACAAAGACCAGGTGATCTATTCCCACCTGGGCGCCGACGAATCCTTCCTGCAAACCCGCATCCGCGCAAGCTTCCCCGATTGCGCGAACTTCCGGCTGACGATGACCTATCGCCATGGCCCGCACCTGGCCTACGCGATGGAAGCCTTCAAAAATAAACCGGTAGATTCCAACCTGCCGCTGCGCACCGAGATTCACGAAGCCACCTACGCCGAGACACCGGGCGACTGCGGCGCACAGGTCGTCAAGGCCATCCTGCAATGGAAGCAGGCCCGCAAGCCGCTGGACCAATGCTGCGTATTGCTGCGCGACGCGCATCAATCCATCGAAATCGAAAACGCCCTGATGAACGCCGGCGTGCAATACCGCACGCTGACCATGAAAAGCTACCTGCTGCGCGAAGAGATCCTGTTCCTGCGCGGCATGCTGGCGATTGCGCTTGACGACTTCCATCATGTCGCGGCCCCCGCCACGCGCGAAGCCATCGTGGGCGCCCTGACCACCTTCGCCGAAGTGCCGCTGACGCCCAAGGAACTGCAAGAGGCGCAGACGACGCTGGCGAAAGAACCCTCTGCGCTAAAGCACTTTTTTACCGGCCAGATCCAACGCGTCGGCAGCCCCGCCGCCCGCGCCCGCATCTCGGACGCCGTCGAGCACCTGCGCGCCTTGTCCACCGACAGCCCCGCCTACCTGGCGCTAGAGGCCGTGCGCGACCAGATGGACATGGAAAAGCTGGCCAAGCGCCTGTACGTGCATCCCTACGAGGCGTCCGTCGTCACCCGCTCGGTCAATGGCTTCATCGCATCAGCAAAGACATCGGGCAAGACCCTGCGTGAGTTTTCAGAATGGATCGGCGCGGCCGAAGCGTTTGTCGGCGCGCGGCCCGGTAAGAACACGGTGCAGATGGACTGCATCGTGAACGTCAAGGGCAAGGAATTCGAACACGTCATCCTGCCATTCATGGACGCCGACGCGTTTCCCGATCCGCTGCGCAAAGCGGGGGAAGAAGAGAATTTGTTCTATGTGGCGGCAACACGGACAAAGTCGCGCCTGACCTTGGTGTCAACAGAAGACGCCGCGCGGCGCAGTGCGTTCATCGCGCGGATGCTGTTGGCGGCGACGCAGAAGCGCGCGGATACGGCGCTACGCCGGAACATGGCCGCGCCGGTCAAGGCGGTGGGGCATCGCGACTTGAAGGTAGCGTATGCGAACCGGGATGTGGTGAAGGCGCTTGGGGCGCAATGGGACAAGACCCGCAAGGTTTGGTATGTGCCTAGCGGCGTGGATCTGGAGGCGTTTCGGGAGTGGTTGGCGGAATGAAGGAGCGGCGAAGGGATGAGCGACAGATCAACGAAGCGACGGCGCGGAGTTTTGACCTAGAGGCGACGTAACGGAACGTTAATGCCCGCAACATGGCCGACTTGAAAGCCAGTTTATGATGGCACCGTAGTGAGCACGCCCAAATGCGTTACTCTCCCCTCCCCAATCTATTCCGCAAGGAGCCCTCATGGCACAAGCCTCCGCCCGTCACATCCTCGTTTCCACCGAAGCCAAGTGCAACGAACTCAAGACCGCCATTGAAAACGGCGCTGACTTTGCTCAAGTCGCCAAGGAAAACTCCAGCTGCCCGTCGAGCCGTGACGGCGGCAACCTGGGGACCTTTGGCCCGGGCCAGATGGTCAAGGAATTCGATACCGTCGTGTTCAGCGCGCCGGTTGGTGAAGTTCAAGGCCCGGTGAAGACCCAGTTCGGTTATCACCTGGTTGAAGTGACCAGCCGCCAGGACTAAGTCCCGCCGCTGCATGCAAAGAGGCCGCCGCCAGGGGAAACCCGGCGGCGGCCTTTTTGCGTCTGATGCGTGAGTTCAGGTGCCCCGCGCCGATCAATCTTTGCCTGTCATCACCCGGTGAGCCAGCGCGTCGGCGTCCAGGCCGGCGATATCGCGTTCGATCACCTTGACGCCACCTTTCAGGATGGCGACCCGATCGGCCAGCGCGACCACGTCGGCCATGTTGTGGCTGATCAGGATCACCGTGCGTCCTTCTTCACGCAGCTTGCGCACCAGGTTCAGGACCAAAGCGGTTTCCTTGACGCCCAAGGCGGCGGTGGGTTCGTCCATGATGACCACGCGGGCGTCCCAGCGCAACGCGCGGGCGATGGCGACGGCCTGCCGTTGGCCGCCCGACATGCGTTCGACGGGTCGATCCATGTCGTCGATGGGCACCGACAAACGTTGTAGATAGCCGCGCGCCTGTTCGGCCATGCGGCGCTTGTCCAGCACGCGCAGCGGCCCCACGCGCCGAACTAATTCGGCGCCCATGAAGACGTTTTCCCAGATGGACAGGCGGGGCGCCAGCGCCAGGTCCTGGTAGATGGTGGCAATGCCCTGCACCAGCGCGTCGTGCGGCGAGCGGAAGACGACAGCGCGGCCGTTCAGGCTGAGTTCGCCACCCGTGGGTTCCTGTGCGCCCGAGATGATGCGGATCAGCGTGGATTTGCCCGCGCCGTTGTCGCCGCAGATGGCCATGACCTTGCCTTCGGGCACATCCA
This sequence comes from Achromobacter spanius, assembly GCF_003994415.1. Classification (NCBI taxonomy): domain Bacteria; kingdom Pseudomonadati; phylum Pseudomonadota; class Betaproteobacteria; order Burkholderiales; family Alcaligenaceae; genus Achromobacter; species Achromobacter spanius. The sequence goes on from NZ_CP034689.1 coordinate 5,949,750, forward strand.
GGTCCACGCCTTTCAGCGCCTCGACGGCTCCGTATGACTTGCGGATCTGGCGTAGCGACAATGCGGCGGTCATGGGGGGCATGCTGGCTGGGGTCATCGGGGTCATGCTGGCTGGGATTACACGCTGGCCCGCATTCACTTCGCGGCGGGTTGCAGGAACTTCTGCACGTTGGACGCATCGACCAGCACGGAATCCATGAACAGGTACGGGCCCGAGGCCACCTTCTCTTTGGGTTCCTTCTTGACGACGATGCGGTCGATGGACTCGATGGCGCTGGTGCCCAGTTGCTCGAACGGAATCATCATCGTGGCAGTGATCAGGCTGTTGGGATCAGCAATGCGACGATAGGTTTCGGGGCCACCGTCCACCGACACCAAGGTGATGTCGCCCTTCTTCATGCCTTGCGATTGCAACAGGTCGTCGATGACATAGGCTTGCCCGTCAAACGATGCCCATACGCCCTTGAACTGGCCTTGGTGGCGCAGGAACAGGGCTTGCATGCCGTTGCGCACGTCGTCGCGCCAGCTTTGGGTGCGGGCCATGCTGAACTTGGCCAGGTCTTTGACGGCGGTGTTCTCGGTCAGCACCGCGTCCAGCATCTTGCCGCGGATGCGCGTGCCCGAGTTGCCGTCAAAGCGGGCCGACAGGATGTTGCCCTGATAGCCCATCTTGCCCAGCAGGTACAAGACCGACTGCGCGCCCGTGGCGTATTCGTTGACTTCCACGTCGAACAGCATGTGCGGGCTGGCGCCGGACATTACGCCCACCACCGGAATGCCCTTCTCTTTGGCGGCCTGCAACTGGGCATCGGTTTCCACCGGCTTGCCCATCGCGATGACGATGGCGTCCACCTTCTTGTTGACCAGCGTGTCCAGTTGCTCGGCCAGCTTGGGCAGTGAGCCTTCGGCGTTCAGCTGCGTAACGGTCCAGCCTTTGGCGCGCGCGGCCTGCGCGGCGGCGTTGGCCACGCGGGCGTGCGTTTCGGACGACATCTGAAAGGCGACGATGCCGACATCAAAGGCATGGGCGGCGCTTGCGGCCAGCGCCTGTACGGCGAAGGCGCTAGCCAGCAAGGTGCGCTTGATCAATTGCTTCATGGTGGTTTCCCCTTTGGATCAGAATTTGAACGCCGCTTTCTTCAGCACGGCCGACGACACCGCAACGGATGCAATCATGATGAAGCCCAGCACGATGTCCTGCACGTAGTACGGCGCGCCCATCAGGACGAGGCCATTGCCCAGCACCTTCAGGATCAAGGCAGCTACCAGCGTGCCAACGATATTGGCGTGGCCGGGGTTGAACATCGTCATGCCCAGCAGCACGGCGGCGATGGCGTACAGGAAGTAGTCACCAGCCATGTTGGGCGCGGCGGACGACAGGCTGGACGTCAGCAACACGGCGGCGATGCCGGCGCATACACCCGACAGCGCCAGCCCGATGCTTTTCATGGCGCGGATGTTGATGCCGGCCAGGCGCGCGGATTCTCCGGCTTCGCCCGTTGCCGTCATGCGGGCGCCGGTACGCGTCCACTTGATGAGGAAATACGCGACGAGCACGATGCCCAACATCCACAGCACCAGCGCCGGGATGCCGAAAGGCTTGGCGCGGGCCAGGTCGGTAAAGGCGGTAGGCCAGCGGCCCACGTAGGACACGCCATCGGTCAGCATGAAGGCGAAGCCCCGCGCCATGGCGGCCATGCCCAAGGTGGCAATCAGCGACGGAACCCGCAGGCGCGTCACCGCGATGCCATTGGCCAGCCCGCACAGCAGGCCGACTCCCAGGCCCGCCGCGATGGCGACCACGACCGGTTGGCCCGTATGCACCATCGCGCCCGTGACGACCGCGGCCAGGCTGGCGACGTCGGCCACCGACAGGTCCAGTTCGGCCGTTACCAGCGCCAGCGTGAAACCGATGGCGATGATGGCCAGGAAGCTGGTTTCCTTGGCGATGTTCAACAGATTATTGGGCGCCGCGAAATTAGGGGCGGCGATTGCGAAGAAGCCCACCAGGGCCAAACCTGCGATTGCCGTGCCGTACTTTTCCAGGATGCCGCGCATCGACTCAACCCTTGCTGCGTTGGTGTTCGTTGTAGTGCAAGGGTTATCCACCGCCTGCCGGGCGTTCGCGCCCTGATGGCGTAGCAGTTTATACCCGCGCAGTGCCAGACAGGGCCGCTTTGCCGTTGTGGCGCACTTAGGGTTTTTACGGCAAGCGCGTGCTGGCCAAGGCGTGCGACACCGGCGTCAAGGCGGCTTCGGCGGCGCGAAACTGGGCGTACAGACGGTGATAGGCGTTGCGGCGTGTTGCGTCGGGATCGTAGCGGCGCGCGGGTCGCGCAAGCGCGTCCTGCGCCTGTGCGAAGCTGGCGTAGCAGCCCAGCGCGGTCCAGGCGGCGGCGGCTGCGCCGATCACTCCGGGCTGATCCGCCTGCCCGACCACGACCGGGCGTTCACAGATATCGGCCTTGACCTGGCACCAGTGCGGGTTGGATGCCGCCCCGCCACCAAAACGAATTTCGGCAACCGGCGCACCCAACGCGGCTTCCGCGCGTTCCAGCACCGTGCGGTTCAAGAAGGCCACGCCTTCCAGCACCGCCCATGCCAAGTCGCCGGGACCATGACGGCGGTTCAAGCCGAGGAAGGCGCCGCGCAATTGCGGGTCCCAGTAAGGCACGCGTTCGCCTTGAAGATAGGGCAGGAACAAGGCCGGCTGCGGGTCACGCGGCGCGTCCAGCAAAACGTGCATGGCGTGGCCGACACGGGTCATGCCGCCTGCGTGTTCGCCTGCGTGTTTGTCTGTGTGTTCGCCCGCATCTCCGCCTGCGTCCGACGCGCCAAACCGGCTCACCCCGCCCAGCAAGGACAGCAGCCACGCGACGGTGTCCGCGCCGTTCTGGCCCGGACCTCCGATCTGGTGATTGCCGTTGCCCCAGTTCACCGTCATCAGGCCCGCTGCCTGCACCGGTTCCGCGCCAACCGCGCCAAACACTTCAGTGGTGCCCGAGATGTTGTACGCGTACCCCGTCCGCAAGGCGCCCAGCCCCGCCACGGCCGCCCAGGTGTCATTGGAGCAGGCGATCACGCTGCGTCCCGCCAAGCGCGCCAGTGAACCCGGCAGACCCGCCTGCACCGGGCCGACAACAGCCAAGGGGTCCAACAGCGGCGGCACCCAGGCGGGGTTGGCACCCATGGCCGTCAACAGGTCGGCTTGCGCCCCGTGCGCGCTGCCCGCCGCCGCCAGCCTGGCCATCGACACCGTGTCGCTGGCGGCCCGGCCGGTCAGGCGGAAGTTCAGGTAGTCCTTCGGTTCCAGCACGACGCGCATGCGCGCCGCGTGCTGTGGTTCGGCGTACAGCAGCCACGCCACCCGCGCCCAGGGGTGGAACGCGTTGATCTGCGCGGTTTCGGGGTGACCGGCAGGCGCACGCGCCAACCAGTGCGCCACGTCCGCCGCCGTGCGCGTATCGCGCCAGGTGATGGCGGGTCGAATGGCGGCGCCTTGCTCGTCGATGAAGACTTGCGTGCGGGTAACGCCGCAGATGGCAACGGCGGCAATGGCGTCAAAGCCGGCCCCTGCCTGACGGGCCAGGGTGTCGCACAGGGTTTGCAGCCCGCGCCACCAATCGTCTGCGTCGATCTCGTCCCAGCCGGGGTGCGGGGCCGTGCCCGCCGGGCTGTCGATGGCGCAGGCATGGGCAATGCCGCCGTCCGCATCCACCAGCGCCGCCCGAAAACGGGTGCCTCCCAAATCCACGGCCAGCACGTAGTCATGGGTAAATCCTGGGGATTGGGAGTCGGAGTGTGGGCGGTCTGACATAGCGGCCGATTGTATTTCAGCGTGGGGTTTCCCCGGCACTTTTCTGGCCCCGGTTGGGCGACGCGGGCGGGTACAGCGCACGCTGCGCCGCAGCACCGGAAACCCTATCAGTTGATAATTTCTGTTCAGGTGACAAGGGCAAAGCCCTGCGACAGAATGGGCCGCACCCGGAGGAGACAGCCGGGGCCACGATAAAACGTCATACATCCCAGGCCCATGAAAAAATCCAAGAGCAATGTGATCATCACGTGCGCCATTACCGGTTCGGTGCATACGCCGTCGATGTCGCCCCACCTACCCGTCACCCCCGACCAGATCGCGCAATCGGCGCTGGATGCCGCCGAGGCGGGCGCGGCCATCGTGCACCTGCACGCGCGCGATCCGCAGACAGGCAGGCCCACGCAGGACCCGGCGCTGTACGCGCAGTTTTTGCCGCGCATCAAGGCGCAAAGCGATGTGGTCATCAATATCACGACGGGCGGTTCACCCGTGCTGCCGGTCAGCGAACGCATGCTGCCGGCCACGCAATTCAAGCCGGAAGTCGCGTCGCTGAACATGGGGTCGATGAATTTCGGCATGTACGAATTGCTGGAGCGCTTCAAGGAATTCAAGCACGCCTGGGAACGGCCCTATCTGGAAAGCAGCAATGACCTGGTGTTCAAGAACACGTTCAAGGATATTGAGCACATTCTGTCGTCGTGCAATGACAACGGCACGCGCTTCGAGATCGAGTGCTATGACATCGGGCACCTGTACACGGCGGCGCATTTTGTGGACAAGGGGCTGTTGAGGCCGCCGTTCTTGATCCAGTCCGTGTTCGGCATCCGGGGCGGTATCGGCACGCATCCCGAAGACGTGATGATGATGCGCCGCACGGCTGACCGGCTGTTTGGCGATGACTACCGCTGGTCGGTGCTGGCGGCGGGGCGCAAGCAGACCACGCTTGCGACCATGGCGGCAACGATGGGCGGTTTTGTGCGGGTGGGGCTGGAAGATTCCCTGTGGGATGGCCCGGGCGAACTGGCGCTGTCGAATGCGGATCAGGTGCGCCGCATCCGCCGCATTCTTGAGGACTTGTCGCTGACCATCGCCACGCCCGACGAGGCGCGCGAGATTCTGCAACTGAAAGGCCGGAACAACGTCGCGTTCTGACGACGGCACGGCATCCACAATCAAACCCCAGGCGGGAGACAAACATGAAGAAAATCTTGAACGCGACAGTGGCATCGGCCTTGCTGGCAATAGGCGGCGCAGCCGTGGCGGACGACAACGTGATCCGTATCGGCTTCATCACCGATATGTCGGGCCTGTCGGCCGATGCCGACGGCCCGGGCGGGGCCGAAGCCATCAAGATGGCGGTGGCGGACATGGGCGGCGAGATCGCCGGCAAGAAGATTGAAGTGCTGGTGGCAGACCACCAGAACCGCGCCGACATCGCGTCGTCGCGCGCACGCGAATGGCTGGACCAGCGCGGCGTGGACATGCTGATTGCGGGCGCGAATTCGGCGGCCGCGCTGGCGATGGCGAAGGTGGCCGAAGAAAAGAAGACGCCGTTCTTTGTGGTGAGCGCGGGCGCGTCGGAACTGACCAACGCGCAGTGCACGCCGTACACGGTTCATTACGTGTACGACACGGTATCGCTGTCGCGCGGCACGGCGCGCGCCATGCTTAAGGAAGGCAATAAGGACTGGTACTTCCTGACGGTGGACCACGCATTCGGCCACGCGCTGGAACGCGATGCCTCGGCCGTGGTGCAAGCGAACGGCGGCCAGGTGAAGGGCCGCGTGCGCCATCCACTGAACGCGGCGGATTTCTCGTCATACATCCTGCAGGCGCAGGCATCGGGCGCCACGGTGTTGGGACTGGCCAACTCGGCCGCCGACACCAGCAACGCGGTCAAGGCCGCGGCCGAATTCGGGCTGACCCCCACGATGAAGATCGCGGGCCTGCTGGTGTTGATCACCGACATCCACGCACTGGGCCTGGCGGCCGGGCAAGGCATGTACCTGACCACCGCCTGGTACTGGGACCAGGACGATGCGTCGCGCAAGTGGGCGGCGCGCTTTGAAGAGCGCATGAAGAAGAAGCCGTCGATGCTGCAAGCCGGCGACTACTCCGTCACCACCACCTACCTGAACGCCGTCAAAGCCACCGGCACCACCGACGGCGAGACCATCATGAAGTGGGTGAAAGCCAACCCGGTGAACGACTTCTTCGTGAAGAACGCGACGGTGCGCGCGGACGGTCTGCTGGTGCACGATATGTATTTGATGCAGGTGAAGAAGCCGGCGGAATCCAAGGGCCCCTGGGACTACTACAAGCTGATCGCAAAGATCCCGGGCGATCAAATCTACACGTCACCGCAGGAATCCAAGTGCCCATTAATGAAGCCCTGATGTTGAAGCCACGATGTCCAACTACACCGAAGGAAGCCGCATGCCCCCGCAAGACCTGACCGCCCTGCCGGTGGACCTGAGCGGCCGCCGCGTCATCGTTACCGCTGGCGCGGCGGGCATTGGCGCAGCGCTGGCCGACGCCTTTGCCGAGCGCGGCGCACACGTCCATGTGTGCGACGTGGATGAAGGCGCGCTGTTTGAATGCCGCCATGCCCACAGCCGCGCCGACGTCAGCCGCCGCGAAGACATCGACCGCTACATGGAAACCGCGCTGGCGCACCTGGGCGGCCTGGACGTGCTGGTGAACAACGCCGGTATCGCCGGCCCCACCGCCCGCATCACCGACATCCAGCCGGACGAACTGGCCGCCACGCTGGACATCAACCTGGCGTCGCAATTCCACACGGTGCGGCACGCCGTGCCCGCGCTGCGCGAATCAGGCGGCGGCGCCATCATCAACATCAGTTCGGTGGCGGGGCGCATGGGGCTGCCGCTGCGCACGCCCTATTCCGCTTCAAAGTGGGGCGTGGTGGGGCTGACGCGTTCGCTGGCGGTGGAGCTGGGCGTTTACGGCATCCGCGTCAACGCCCTGCTGCCCGGGCTGGTGGCTGGCCCGCGCATCGACCGCGTGATCGCCGCGCGAGCACGCGCGATGGGCCTGACGGTGGAAGAAGAAACCCAGCTGGAACTGGCGGGCGTCAGCCTGCGGCAGTTTGTACAGGGCGCCGACATCGCGAACATGGCGCTGTTCCTGGCCAGCCCGTTTGGCGCCATGATCAGCGGCCAGGCGATCAGCATCGACGGCGATCTGCAGTCCTTACCCTGGCAGCCACCGGCCGATTGATTTCCCACGCGTCGCGTGATGGAACACCGGCGTGGGGCCTAGGCGATCAGTTGAATCGTGTCCGCAAACACGCCGGTGCGGCGCGCCTGGGCCGTGGCGTACAAGGCGCCCAGCAGGCGCTCGGCCAAGTCCTGGTTCTGGGCTTCCTTGCGAGTGATCAGCACAAATTCAAACCACTGCCTTGACGCCAGCGGCACCGCGACGATGTCGGGGTAGACGGACACGATGTCCGACGCCGATATGGCGTTGACCAGGCTGACGCCTTTCACGGCGCGCACCGTGCCGGGCACCAGCGTCATGTGCGCCTGCATGCCGGAGTCCAGCGCATCGGAATCGGCAATATCGCCTTGCGCCACCACGTAGTCGGACCACAGTGGCTTGACGAAAGATTCGGGCGGAATGTCCGCCACCGCCACCACCTCGCGCCGCGCCAAGGGGTGATCGCGATGCGCGATCAACATGACGTCGGTGCGCAAAAACGTCGTGAAGTTCACGCGCGGACTGTCGCGGCCCACTGCGCCCAGGCCGAAATCGGCCCGCATGGTTTCCACCGCGCTGATGCATTGCACCGATGATTCCACGTCGATGGAAAACGGCCGTTTGCCGTGTTCGTCCAGGTGGCGTTTCACGGCTTCGGGCGCATAGACCAGCGCCAACGCGGGCGACGACGCCACGCGCAAGCCGCGCCCGCCGAACTTTTCAATGCTGTGCAGCGCCTCGTCGATGCGTACCAATTCGTCCAGCACGAACTTGGCTTCGGTATACAGGTATTGCCCGGCTTCGGTGGGCCGCAAGGTCTTGTGCGACCGGTCAAACAACTGCACGCCCGTGGCGGTTTCCAGCCGCGACACCGCATGGCTGATCGCGGGTTGCGTCAGGCTCATTACCTGCGCGGCCTGACGCGTGGACCCGGTCATGACGACCGTATAAAAAATGCGCAGGTCGTGAATGTTGAAGTTGCGTTTCATGCCGCTATTGCGCCACCCGCTGTATGTCCGGCGTGACCCATTTGCCGTCCAACAGCGCGGGCTTGGGCCAGTAGTAACGCAGAGTCACCATGAACGGGCCAGGCGGCGCGGGCAGCCAATTGGACTCCTTGCCCTTGCCCGGTGATTGCGACTGAATGTAGATCGTCAGCCCGCCATCGGGGTCTTTCTTCAGCGACGGCAGCATGGGGGAATTGATGAGGTACCGGTCGATCGGGTTGGACGCCAGCAGTTGCTCGGGCAGCCGGTACATCGTCATGGACCAGAACGCAGTCACCGGCGGCAGGCTGCGCGGCGCAAAACGCAGCGTGTACGCATACCGGCCATCCAGTTCCTGCCCCCTGCTGTCTTTTTCCAGGACGGGGGATAGCGCTTCGTCGCGGCTATTGCCGCCGATGCCCATCTGCGTGCCAGTCGCGCGCGCCAGATAGTTGTTCTTGAGCGTGGCGCGGCTGCCGAACAGCCCGTCGGTCTTGCCGCCCAGCGCCGCGCGGTTCTTGTCGATATCGTTTTGCGCCGTATGCATGCCTTCCTGCAAGGCACGGCGCAGGCGCGGGTCCAACTGGTCAACGGGATAGGGTTGGCCGGGTTTGATGCCGATGCTGGCAAACCGTTCGCGCAGCCATTTCTCGGTGGGATGCGTGGGCGCAAACTGCAACAGAAAGGCCAACTGGTTATAGAACTCCAGCGATGTGCGCATCTGCTGCGGCGGCACGGGCGCAATCCAGTCGATCGCCGTGGGCGCGGGTGGCGGGCGGCTTTTGGTAAAGGAAGACAAGGGCTGGATCTTGTAGCGAGCCTGGATGCGCTTGACGTTGTCCAGGTCAGCCGCATTGAACAATTGCGTGCGGCCCACCATGTTGACCAATTCGGTTTCCGATTTGAATACTTTGCTGATGCCGCGCGGCACCTTGCCGTCCCAACGTGGCCCCACCACCAGGAAGCTGCCGCCGCCGTTGCCGGTTTCGCGGCTGCCGATATAGGCGAAGTTGTAGGTGTACAGGTCCATCAATTGCAGGACAAAGTAGCGCCGCTTCTCGATAGGTGGCACGCTGATCACGACAGGTTCGGCGCGCAAGTCCAGCATGGCGAAGGAATAGGGCGTGTCCGCATTTGGCGTGACAAACGCGGTGTCCGCGGGCGTGAAGACGCGTGCGATATGGCTGAAGGTGTTGGGCGGGCCTTTGTATTGCGAGTTGGCCTTGTCCAGGTTGAAGGCAACCATGGTCTGGTAGCTGGCCACCATGGGCGTGCCATACAGATACGCTTCGCTGGCGATGCTGCGCGCCTGCTGCGCGGTGACGCCGTTGATGCCAACGGATTGCGAACCGGTCGCCTCATCGGACGACGTGAAGCTGCAACCCGCCAGGCTTGCAAGCAACAGGGGCGTGGCCAGCAATCTCGCAAGACGGTGGCGGGCCGTGAACGCAAAGCCGGTGCTACGTTGACGATCGCGCATAATTTGCTCCAACACCTGCATGTTGTTGGCAACGCCCGGTTGGCGGCGGCGTCGCGGTCAAGGACTGCAACTCCGCAGGCGATTCTGGCATATTTCGCGCCGGTCCGCGCCGTGCCGATCCAGTCAGGGCGTTGCTATCAGGCGTCGACCGCCTGTTCCCGATCCGCCAGGTTTTCCAGCTGCCTGGCCGGAATCGCCACGATGGCGCTTTCGGTGGCGCACGCGTCGGTGTTCAGATGCTGAATCAGGTCCAGCGTGGTGGAACGGCGGGTCAGCATCAGGCAGGTGACTTCGGCATCCGCCACGCGCGTGGCATGCCAACACCCCGGCCGCATGCAAACTCCCTGCCCTTGCGGCACACGAAAGGCGGCTAGCGTAGCCAGGTCGGGGCTGCCGTCAGGATTGCTTTGCGCCACCACCTGAATGATGGTGCCGGTCAGCGGCACGATGGCCTGCTGCGTCAGCAAGTGCTTTTCCAGGCTGGCGATCTCCGGGGACGCGCTACGGTAGTTGACCCACAACACCTCGGCGTCGCCACCCGCGCCGGTATTGAACATGTGCTCCTGCCAGAAATCCGTGGCGGGGTTGGAAAACAGCGGCACGCCATTGCCGTCCGGAATGGGCTTGCCCAACATCCAGCCATACGGCGTGAATGCCTGCGGCGTCAGGTCATTGACTTCCAAGGGCTTGTTGCTGGTCATGCGGAACCCTGTGATGGCGTGGGCGGCGTGCCGCGTTTGGGGAATTCAGCGGCGTAGTCGAAATCGCCACGGGCGATGGCCTCAAGAATGGCAGCGCGCCGATCGGCGGCGCGCTTGAGGTTGGCGGCCGTGGGCTTGACGCGGATGCGCTCGACACAATGCCGGCCTTCATAGAAGAAGCCGATCTCAATCGACGATTCCGACGCGGGTCTGACCCCCTCGAACCCCTGGCTCATCGCCTTTCCCGTGGTGATTGCTGATGGGCGACATGATATCGCTTCGAAGAGACGGGTGTAACCCTGCAATGCCGTCAGGGCGCGCTGCGGGACTCAACGTCCATCGCCTTTGGCCACTCGACCCGAGGCGCCCAGCGCAACGCCAGGTTGTACGCCGGCACCTCGTTCGCATCGCGCGGTTCGATGTCGCACGGCGGCAAGGCTTGCGGGCCTTGTTGCATGTAGGTGCAGACGTAGGCCCAAAGGTTGTCCAGGTCGTGGTTGTAGGTGCTGAGGTGGAAGCGTTCGATGACGTCGTTGGTGCCGGGTTTGACGATGGCGAGGGACACGCCCCACTTGATCATCAAGCCGCCGCCGGAGGCGACGCCCCATTGCTCCCAGACTTCGGCGCGAACGTCGTCCCAGGGGTAGCTGGCGGTGGTGACGTACCAGCGGGTGAACGGGTTCCACCAGACCATGTGGAAGCCGTAGACGTAGATGCGGCGGCGGGCGCGGTTGAAGCGAATGGGGAGGTCGCGTGGGGGGGAGACGTCGAAGCGATATAGAAACGCAGCTAAGTAAAAATAGCCGGCAGCACAAAATGCAAAGACCACCACCGCCTCAAGAACGCCTCTAACTCCGCCGTAGTAATACCAGTCAACGGTAAAGAGAATCGCAATCTCCCAGATTAGAAAGCAGACGCTTAGCGGTACAAATAAAATCAAAATTCCGCGAATGGTGGACGAACGGCGAGACAGTTCCAGGTATATGTCGTCGACATAGTTGGGTGCGCTCTCGCGAGAACTGGCTTTTTCAGGAGTGTCGTTCGGTCTCGGGAGATCACGTCTCCAGCCAGGGCAAGGCGGATTAAGCTGAGGTTTAGCCACTACGCTTGCTCCGTCAAGCGAAGACGAGCCAGGCCCGCCGCATCATCCTTATCCGGCCAATATATGATCTCGACTGTGGCCGCTTTGATGGAATGCATGGGCTCAAGCCAGTACCTACCACGAAACACTGGATCGACTTCATTCGGCATACTTTGAGCTCCAGGCGTCAGGTCTCTAATTGCGTCGAAATGGGGTGCTCCGTTCGGGCTATTGTGATAAGCCGCCGTGAGCACAGATGACGTTATCGTCGGTGCACGCCGACCCGTTCTCGTCACCCCGAAGCGTTGAACAGACAAGGTGAATTCGTAACGCGAACGTATCGGATCAAAGTTAGGAAGGAGAATTCTGTATGCCAATTCGACACCCGTCTCAACTCCTCCAGTTTCTTTGATCAGAAAAATATCCATAACCATGAGTTCATCGACATCAATGGCTCTCTTGGCGGAATCGAACCCAAGAGATGCATCCATACCGAGAACCGCAGCATTCAGTGCAGAAATCGCGAAATCCATCTGATCTGCCTCGGCCCATCTCTTGTTCGCTTCACCCCGGCCAAAGTACGACCGGCGTGCCCAAAGCTCCAGGGCGTCTGACTCCGATCGCTCAGCAATACGCTTGGCCAGGAAGGCAGCAAGGCTGAACGCAATACCAATTCCCAATGGCCCGAGCAAAGCACCACTTCCTATTGCACCCGCCATGCCGAAGGCTCCCCCAATAATCGAAAGCAGGGCTGTGACTGCATGCGCCTTGCCCGCTTCGATGTCACCTTGGTCTATGGAGCGTGTTCTTGCAGCCGCCGATCCCACCCCATCCGCCACCCCTCCCAACGCCGCTATCGCTCCCCCCGCCTTGATCAGCGTCTTCCCCATCCCGATCGCCCGCGCCACGGCACCGCCCTCGGCCGCCGCCACTCGTCGCATGAACGGCTGTACGCTCTCCGCGCCAATCCTCAGCATCAACCCACCCGCCTCCACACCCGCCCCCAGCAGCCCCACCCCTGCCCCATACAACGCGGCCATCGCTTCCGGATGCCTTGCCCCAACCGTCTCCCGCGCCGCATCCAGGCTGGTACGCACGCTGTCATGCAGGAAATACAAGCTGACCAGCGATAGCGCGCCATAGCCCGACCCGACCGACAAGCGCTTCAAGCTCGTCAGCCCATTCTTCGCGAACTCCTGCGCATGCGCCGCGCTTAGTTCCAGGCCTTTCAGCAGTTGCGCAGCCGGGACTTCCAGGTTCTTCATACCGACCGAGATCTTTCGCATTGCGCCGTTCGACACCTTGCGCGCCGCCTCTTCTGCTTGGCGGACTACTCCTTCCACCTGGCGCGCCACATTTCCTACTTGATCACCGGCTACTTTCTCAAAGGCGTTGATTCGCTTCCGGATGTCTTCCGCGCTGCCTTCCATCCACAGCGTCACGTCAATCAGCGTATTGCGCACCGCTGGGTCCGGGATGCTGATCAAGCCTGTGAACACAAACGCGCGTACGCGCCGGCTGGCGTCTTGTTGCAGGGACTCGCCAGCGCGTTGCAGTTCTTCCGCGCAGATCGACAGCAATTCCCCCACCGTGAGTTGAATGACGACCTGTGTCATCTGCGCCTTGCGGTACAGCCACGCACCGCCCACGTGAACCGCATCGACGGCGGCTTTGGAACCGGCGCTCAAGTGTTGATTCAGGCGCTTGCTGGCGCCGTGCATGGCCGTCAGAAGTTGGTCGGCGGCGTCTGCCGCGCGGCCTTCTCGCCATGCACCGATTTCTTTGCTGCTGATGATGCTTTTGACGGCGTCGAAGTATTTTTTCCCAGCGTCGTTGGCAACCTCCCCGGCGCCAAACAGAGGGATGAAGGTGGTTTGCAAAAAGGTTTGATGGCCGTTCAAGGCCAGATAGGCAGCGCTGTTCGGATCGCTTAGCAACGACCGCCACGCCGTGCCGGTGGGCCCCAGCGTTTCGGGTTCCGCCGACACGGCATCGGACGCGGGCATCGCATCCGTGATCCCACCGTCCAAACACGCACCAACCGTAATCAAGCGCAGCAGACGCGACCGTTCATCGGTATCGGAATAATCCATTGCCACGATGCGCTTCCACGCCGCGCTGCCCACCACCTGCGCCCAATCCTTGCCATACGCATCGATATCTTTTTCAAACCGCTTGATGTCCCGGTCATACCGCGCCTGAAAGCTCGCCCGGCCATGGCGGCGCGGCTCAGCGGGGGGATTGGTTTCCCAGTAACGTTCTTTCAATCGTTCAACGCGATCGGTGATCTTGGCTTGCACACGTTCTTGCCGTTCACGCGCGGGGTCCCAGAACACGGGTGGCGTGCCGGACTCGCTGGGAATGATGTCGAGCATGGGTGTGGGGCTATCCATCGTCTCGGCGTCGGCCTGCACGGCGTACATCTGTTGAATCGCCAGCAGGCATTGCGAGGTCAGATACGCGTAACGTCGTTCCGGCTCTTCGGACCACAATCGCTTCTGCGTGTAGGCGGCCAAGCGGACGTTGTTGAGCTCTTCGGCCATGCCGATCGGGTCGGGCAGGACCAGCCCGCTCACACCTTTCGGTAAGCGATGCTGCCGTTCCATCAGCGTTAGATAGTTCCGCATGCCCGTGGCTTGCGCCACGCGCGATGACCAGCCGTGAACACTGCCGAAGTCATCGACACCGCTGACATACTCCGCCACGTGTTTGTTCAACGGATGCTGATGTTCCAGCGCCAGCGCGGTGCCACCCGCCGTGGGATCGTCCCGCAGCTTGGGCAGATCCACGATGACAAACCGTTGCGGGTAATTGGCATTCAAACCCTTGCCTGACTTGTACGCATCCAACACGTCCGTCGGCCAAGGGTCTTGCGAGTATGCGATCCAGGCCAGCTTGTACTGATCAATGTCGATACCGATGAACGACGCGGGCAGGTCGTGCGCTGCCTGAACGCAGCGCTCGGCCAATGGAGCAGGCTCGGCGCGCGCCATCTCGTAAGGATTGAAATGCCGCATATGGCCCGCATCGGTCACTTGATAGGCGTGCCATACCCTGCGGTCCAGCAGCACATACACATAGCCCTTGCGCATGATGCGCAGCGATTCTTGCAGACCAGGATGCGTCAGCGCACCCCTTGCGCGCAAGAACGGACTCTTGCCCACCGCCGCCGGGCGCAGCAGCAGAATCGGTACGCCGTTGCGTTCGCAGGCGTTGCAACTACCGGCTGGCAGCGGCAAGGTTTCTTCCACGAGGTCGATAAGCGTTTGGCTGAGCGTCATGCGAACACTCGACGGCCAAGGGTCTTGCTGGCAACGCAAAACGTTGTGAGGGTGGGCATGACGGGCTCCGTCGTCGTGTCGGCCGTGGCGGCCGGGTTGCCTCTCGAACGAGGCGCTAGCCGGACTAATGCAACATCCATGCCAAGCATCACGTTCGGTCAATAACCTCCATGAAATCAACGGCTTGCCACACCACTAAGACACTTACGACGGAACTCTCAGATCCGAATCCCCGCGAAACCGCCGTTTTTCACCAGAAAACGGGCCAGTTTTGACCCGATTAAAAAATATCGCTATTGAATCAATGGCTTGTGGCGGGTCAAAATTGGCCCGATCGGGTCAAATCTGGCCCGATCGGGGTCCACGCTGGATCGTGCCTTGAAGAATGACCACACGCCCCTCTTGCCTAAGGATTCGAACCATGGCTCTTGATCTGTCATCGCACTACGTTTTGCTGGACGCCGCCGGCACCGCTTCAACGGTCAATGGCGGGGATGCGTTCTGGTCGCAGTCGCCTGACGAGCTGGACAAATTTGGCCGGGGCTGGCTGGTGTCCGAATACACCTTCGCCAATGACTGGCCGCAGAGGGAAATGCACCCCGAGGCCGACGAGATCGTGCGCCTGATGTCGGGCGCTGCGGAGTTGCATCTGGAATGGCCGACGGGCAATCAGGTTGTAAAGATGCTGGCCGACGACGCCTATGTGATCCCCAAGGGCGTGTGGCATACCGTCAAGGTCATGGAGCCCTGTCGCATGCTGCACATCACAATGGGCGCCGGCACGCAGCACCGGCCTGTATAGGGCTTAACCGGGCGCGCCGACCGTACGCACACGCAGGATCTCGCGGTCGTCAATGGGCCAATGCAACACGGCGGACACGACCCCCAGCACCATTGCGCCCAGCCAGATCAGGTCATACGACCGCGTGGCCTCGAACACCACACCGCCCAGCCACACGCCCAGGAACGACCCTAGCTGATGGCCGAAGAACACGAAGCCGAACAGCGTGGTGAGGTAGCGCACACCGAACACCTGCGCGATCAGGCCGTTGGTGAGCGGCACGGTGCCCAGCCAGACAAAGCCCATGATGGCGGCGAATGCGTACACGGTCCACGCGGACAGGGGCAACAGCAAGAACAGGGCAATTGCCGCCGTGCGCAGCAGGTAGATACCAGCCAATAGGTACTTGCGGCGATGCCGCGCGCCCAACACGCCGAACACGTAGGTGCCCATGACATTGGTCAGCGCAATGATGGCCAAGGCCGCCACCGCGTCGGACGCGCGCAGGCCCTTGTCCATCAGATAGGCGGGCAGGTGCGTGCTGATGAACGCCAGTTGAAACCCGCAAGCCAGGAAGCCCAGGTTCAGCAGCCAGAAGCCAGGCCGCGTGAACGCTTCGCCGATCGCGTCGCGCAACGACAGGCTGGCGTCCTGCCCATTGGCGCCGCGCGCCGCGCTGTCGGGCTCGCGCAGCGGCCGCGCCAAGGGCAGCATGACGGCCATCAGTACCGCGAACACCAGCAACGCGCTGACCCAGCCCCATCCCCCGATCAGCCCCTGCGCGGCGGGCACCATCGCGAACTGCCCCAGGCCGCCCGCAGCGCCGGCCACCCCCAGCGCCCACCCCCGGCGCTCGGGCGGCACCAGCCGGCTTAGCGCGCCATAGATCACCGCGAACGCGGTGCCGGACAGCGCGATGCCGATGCACACGCCCGCCGTCAACATGAAAGCCATGGGCGTGACCGCATGCGCCATGCCGACCAGACCCAGCGCGTAAAACACCAACCCGCCCGCGATGACCTTGGCCGATCCATAGCGGTCGGCCACCATGCCGGTAAACGGCTGCGCGAGGCCCCAGGTAAGGTTTTGCACGGCCAGCGCCATCGCGAAGGTGTCGCGGCTCCAGCCCCGGTCCATCGACACGGGCAAGAGGAACAAGCCCTGCACGTGGCGCACGCCCAGGGCCAGGCCCATGATGATGCCGCCAGCCAGCACCAGCAGCCACAAGCGTGAGGGGTCGAGGGATGAAGCGGCGGGACGTGAAGCGGCGGGATGTGATGCAGCGGGCTGTGACGCATCGCCGGGGCAAGCGTCTGGGCAAGACGGGGCAAGGGGCGCTGGCATGGTGAACCTCTCTGGTCGCGCGATGGGCCTCGGCACGGGAAACATCGCGGCTCCATTACAGAAGGGCCGCCACGTGGCTTCAAGCGATTATTTTTTGCCCGCTGCATGCGGGGCGGGAATGCGAAAAACCGTCGCTTGTTAACGCTTCGTTTTCTATCGTTACATTTACCCTTTCGTCGCCCCCTACGGCTGGTTACAGTGCTGCCTTCGCATATTCTGGCAAGGCATACGACCATGTGGCACGTCCGGCTTGGCTCTCCTTTTTTCGCGGCCCTCGTCCGCGCGTTCGCATGATGCGCACCGCGATCAAGCCCTTGGCGCTGGCCGTGGCGCTGGCCTTGCCCGCCCTGCCCGATACGGCGCGCGCCGACTCCTGGCTGGAACAATGCAGCACCAGCTATTACGGCCGAAGCGAGGACACGGCCTGCCATCAGTCCTTCAGCGACGGCCTGGCGGCCGTGCTGACCGGGTCGCGCAGCGACGAAGCCGGCGCCTGGGGCTATATCGACAAGCAGGGGCG
The DNA here is from genome assembly GCF_003994415.1 of Achromobacter spanius. Lineage (NCBI taxonomy): Bacteria > Pseudomonadati > Pseudomonadota > Betaproteobacteria > Burkholderiales > Alcaligenaceae > Achromobacter > Achromobacter spanius. The sequence goes on from NZ_CP034689.1 coordinate 5,966,960, forward strand.
CATGGCCGTCACGCCTGCCTACGAGCACGCATCGCCGTTTCAGAATGGCTTGGCCGCTGTCAGCCAGGGCCACTTGTGGGGCTATATCGACACCAAGGGCCAGTGGGTCATCAAGCCGCGCTACACCAGGGCCTCGGGCTTTAACGCCGAAGGCACGGCGCTGGTTGAAGACGGAGAACTTAATCTGCTGATCGACCGGCAGGGCAAGATCGTCAAGACCTTTCCGCTGGGCACCCGCACATGGGGCTTCAGGCCCGGCCAGAAGCTGGCATCGATGGAGCTGCCCACGCCGCCGCGTCTGATCAACACCGCAACGGGCGCGGCCACCGCGCTGCCCGAAGGCGTGATGATGCTGGACGCGCCGTCAGCCGGCTATTTGCCGGCGCAGTTGCGCGGGTCACGCTATTCCGGCTGGTGGGGTTTGCTGGACGCGCAGGGCCGCTGGGCCGTGACACCGGATGTGCTGCGTTCGCGCGAAGCGCCCATGCGCGACGGCGACGTCGTGGCCGTGCGCCGCGAAAAAGATTGGACCTTTGTGAACCCTCGCGGCGAAGCGATTTCGCAAGCCAGTTACGAGCGCGTGCAGTGGTTGGCGTCCGGCCTTTGGCTGGTGGCGGACGAAGACGGCAAGTCCACCTTGCTGGACGGCAGGCTCAAGCCGGTGCATACCTTTTCAAAGTCGTACATGGGCGTGCAGCAGCGCGACGGCTGGCGCTATCTGTCCGACGCATCGACAACGCTGTTGATCAGCCCTGACGGCACGGTGCAAAAACTGGCGATACGCGACGGCCGCGTCGACATCGTTCAGGGCCGGGCTTGGGTTTATGGCATGCCGGTCGATACCGCCGCCAGCGCTGGCGGCATGAGCGAGGCCGCGAGCGACGCCACAGAAGAGGAACCACCGGTGGCGGTGGAAGCATCGGACGGCAACGTGGACATCGCCACTGACGCCTACGCCTCCGACGCGGTGGCCGACTCGGTCGGAACCTACGCGGCAGACGCCTCCAAGCCCGCATCGGACGAGGCGACGGCGGCGGCCGCTGCCGCCACCGTCGTGACAGACGCCGCCGAAACGGCCGACGCTGGGCAAGCGGCCGCCAACGCGGAAGTGGCCGACACGCTTAGCGCGGATGAGGCGTCGTATACCGCCCTCGCGGTCAACGCCGAAGCTTCCCTCATGCAGGTGTACGCCGCCAACGGCAAGCCCTTGCTGGATGCGGATATCGCCATGCGCCTGCGCAACTACGACGTCAGCGCATTTTCTCCCGGCAAATCCGCCCAGCGCGGTTCCGACGGCCAGACCATGCCGCTGGCGCTCTTGCGTGACCTCAACGGCGCACGGCCCCTGGCCATCCTGACCGCCACGGGCAAGATCGTGTCGAACCCGCAATGGGAGAACATCAACACCTATGACGTGACGATGCCGCTGGTGGTGCGCGCCACGAACGATAAGGTGGGCGCCATCGACAGCCAGGGCGAATGGGCCGTGCCGCCTGAATATGACGACTTGCGCACGTTCAAGGGCCCCTACACCTGGGCGCGTACCCGCGACATGATGCGCAACGACGCTCTGCTGATCGATGCACACGGCAAACCAGTGCGCCTGCCTGACGAGGTCAGCGCGACGGCGTCCGAGCTAGAGGGCGAGCTGCTGGTCTACCGCGCGGCGGACGACAACCGCCAACGCCGCTGGGGCCTGTGGAACATCCGCTTGGGCGCGCCCGCGCTGAAGCCGGAATTTGATCGCATCGAAGAATTCGACGACGACTGGGTTCGCGTGCAGGACAAGGGCCGTTGGGGCGTCGTCAACCGCCAGGGCCAGTGGGTCGTGCCGGCCACGCAAGACAGCGCCTACAACATGGACTACCTGGGCAACGGCTTCATGCTGGTCAACGAGCCGGAAGGCAAGGGCCTGGCCGGCCGCTACGGCGGCAGCCCGTATCGGATGGTCAACCTGCGCACCGGCAAGCGCAGCGACATCATCTACGGCAAGCCAGACAAGCTGCAAGGCGACCGCTACATCGGCGAACTGGCCGACGGCAGCGCCGTGCTGTTCGACGCGCAGGGCCGGGCCACGCAGATCTCCGACGGCCAGCCCGAAAGCAAAGCGCAGCATGGCGATTGGCTGATCATCCGCCAACGCGAACTCGAAGGCGCCATCAATGCTCGCGGCCAACTGCAAGTGCCCGCGCTGTATGGCGAATTCAACCCCTTCTTCGTGCAGCCCGAGGGCTTGGCGCGCGTCAACCTGGGGTCGGGCTATCGCGTCATCAACCAGCAAGGCAAGACCGTGCTGGAAAAGTACGGCGACGGCTTTCCGCTGGCGTCCATGCAGCGCGTGCTGTTCGAGGACGACCGCGCGTCCACCTCCGTGCTGACGGACCTGCAGGGCCGCGAGGTCGCGCGCCTGTCCAACCGCTTTCCGGTGGGCTACCAGCGCGCCAGCGAAGGCGTGGTGCCTTACAGCGAAAACTACGGCAAGCAAGGCTTCCTGAACGCGGCGGGCAAGCGCATCGTGGGCGCGCACTTCAGTGAACTCGGTGCGCTTAAGCACGGTCTGGCCCGGGCGCAACGCCTGGACCGCACGGGCAAGCTGTACGGCTACATCGACCTGAGCGGACGCTACGCCATCCCTCCGGCGTTCACGTGGGCGCAAGACTTTCAGGACGAACGCGCCATGGTGTCTCGCGACCGCCTGGTCGAATTCATCGACACACGCGGCAAGACCACCACCACCTTCGGCGTGCTGTGCGACCAGATTGTGATCTTCGACGCGGAAGAAAACCAGAGCTGGCCGCGCGAGGCCCTGACCTGCCCCGACGCCACGCGCATCGATCCCCCCGCCCTAGACACCGCCAAAGCAGAATGACCATGACGTCACGTGTGATCCGCACCACCCGTATCGCCTGCGCCCTGGCCGCGCTGGGCGCATCCCTGTCCGCGCACGCCCAGATGGGCCATGTGTTTTGCGTCGACGAAGCCCGCGCGCGCAACGACGCCACCGTCGACGACATCTCGTACCACACGCCCTACACCAACGGCTGCATCCGCAACCTGGCGGACGGACGCGCCGCCGTGCTGCTGCCATCCGCGCTGGAGCCGATGCGCCGCGTGCCGTCGGACGAATCCCTGCGCCGCCATGCCTGGGGCTTTCTGGACCAGAACGGCAGGCTGGTGATCCGCCCGATATTTGAGAACGTGCGCGACTTTCGCCATGGGCTGGCCGCCGTGCAGTGGCAAGGCAAGTGGGGGTTCATCAACCCGCAAGGCCGCATGGCCGTGCCGCCGCGCTACGACAGCGTGGGCGACTTTGCCGAAATCGGGCTGGCCGTGGCCACGCTGGACGGACGTCATGTGTTCATCAACCGCCAGGGTGAAACGGTGGGCGAGCCACTGGACGCCGGCATCGAAAGTTTGGTGATTGAAGACGGCGTGCCCGCGCGGGCAACGGTGGCCTTCAAGCTGGAATACCGGTCGCCAACGGGCGAACGCCGCTTCGCCAAGCCCGGCGTGAAAGTGACGCAAGCCTATGGCCAGGGGTTTTTCATCGCCGACAACGGCGAGTATCGATACGGCTTGGTCGACCGCGACTGGAACTGGGTGATTGAACCCATTTACGACGATATCTCGGTCAATCGCGACGGCATGCTGGCCGTGGCTTACGGGCCGGACGGCGTCGTGCTGCTGGGCACCGACGGCAAGGCGATCGGCGCTGACCAGCACTACGAATCGCTGAACCCCGTGGGCCGCAAGTTCTGGAGCGCGCAGCTGGGCGATCGCAAGGGCTATGCGGTGCTGGACACCGCCGGCCAATTGGTCGTGACCATGACGTCGCCTGAAGCCCAGGCCTCGCAACGCTTTGGCGACGTGATCGTGTACCCGTCGGGCGACACGATGATGGCCCTGGTGCCCGGCCAGCCCAAGCCGGTTCCGCTGGGCGCGGGCCTTGCGCCCAGCGTCGATGAAGCGGGCTTCGTGCTGTTCAGAGGCGACGCTGGCGTCGGCCTGCTGACGCCCAAGGGTGCTTGGTTGCACGGCGCCACCGCGCCCGCCTGGTTGGCGCAGGCCGGCACGATGGAAGTGCACCAAGGCCGGCTGTGGATCAAGAATCAGGAACGCGGGCTGCTCAATATCGTCGACGCCGACGGCCAGGTATTGCTCAAGCCTGAAGCCGTCGAAGCCGTGCAGAACATGCAACTGAAGGCCCTGGCCGTGGACTTGCCTGGCGCGCCCTTGGGCCTGCTGGGCCAGTCGCATTGCCAATGCGGCCCGGCGGGCGCCGGCCTGCTGCTGGCGGATGGCAGCCTGGTGACCGACCCGTCGTGGACGGACCTGACGATGCTGGAAGCCGGCGTGGACCGCGACAGCGATGCGCCAATATCCATCGACGGCCTCAAGCCGGAACAACTGCGCTACGCCGCGACCACCGCCGACGGCATACGCCTGCTGGATGCCCGTGGCCGCGTGATGGACCTGCCGGCGCAGCAATACATTGGCGCGTTTCACCAGGGCTATGCGCTGGTGTACGCCAAGGGCGTGAACAAGATGATCGACCGCAACGGCAAGCAGTACGCCTTGCCGGCCGATGTGTTCGATTCGCAAGTGGTGGCGCCGGGTGTGATGCGCTACGTCAAGACCGCCAGCGCCGATGCCCCGTGGGGTCTGTACGACTTCGTGGCGGGCAAGGAACTGGCCGCGCCGGCGTTTCAGGAGATCGGTGCGTTTGAGAGCGGGCGCGCGGTCGCGTCGCTGGGTGTTGGCCGCGTGGGCGTGATCGATCTGCAAGGCAAGTGGACCGTGCCGGCGCGCCATCATGCCGTCGAGCGCGTCAACGACACCTTGTGGAAGGTGACGCAGGCGAGCGCTCAGGACGACGACTATGCCCGCCCCGTTGCGCTGTTCAACAGCCAGGGCCGCGCGCTGACGCCCTTCATCAGCCGGCTGCAAATTGGCCAGACGGAAGACGGCGCCGTCACGGCCGAGAGCGATCAGCGGCGTTGGATCTTTTCTGCAGACGGCGCCCATGCGCAAGACCTGGAAGACGCGCTCTACACGCGCCTGGGCGACTGGCTGGAAATTCGTCGCACGCCCCGTCACGGCTATTTGAACGAGCTGGGCAAATGGCAGATCCCGCCCAGCGCCGCCACCGGCTCGGTGTTCCAGGGCTCGCCCGCGCGTGCATTGGCCGCCGATGCAAGCGGGGCGCGCCTGATCGACCCGGCGGGCAAGACGGTAGTGACGCTGCCCGCGGGTGAATGGCAATGGCCGCAAGGTTCACCGCAACTGCTCAGGCATTACGAGGTGGGCGGGCGGCTGCGGACGGACTATGTCGACACGAGCGGCAAGACACGGCTGACGGCCGAGGGCGTCACGTCGGCGTTTTCGGAAGGCCAGGCGGTGTCGCTGCTGCCCACCCGCGCAATGCGCGCGTTGAATACCAAAGGCGCGCTCACCGGCCCCGCGTTCAATGCACTGGGCACGCTGCGCGACGGCTTGGCGCCGGCCCTGGCTGACATGAACATCGGCTTTGTCGACCGCCAGGGCCAGTTTGTCATTCAACCCAACTACAGCACCGTCATGCCGTTCCTGAACGAGCGCGCGGTGGTGTCCACGATGGACTACTCGGAACTCATTGATCCGGCCGGCCGTGCGCTGGCCCGCGTGGAGATGATCTGCGGCGTGCGCGCGCTGTACGGCAGCGCCGGGCAGCGCTTATGGCCCAACACCATGCCGGCGCGCTGCGACCGCTAAGTCTGCCGCGGGCTTGAAGCGCGGCTTGAAGCGTGGGCGTTGGACGCCTATTCGGTGTCCAACGCCAGGTAACGCTGGGTCTGCACGATGGCTTCGCGTTCCTTGAAGCTGGTCAGCTGGTCGGCCAGCGCGCTGCTGTCGCCGGTTTGTTTGATGGCGGCCAGCGTGGCCTGCATGGCGTGGATGGCGGCGCGCTGCAGGTCCGACGGAATGATGGCCAGCCGGTAACCCATGGCCGCCAGATCAGGCAGCGGCACCAGCGGCGTCTTGCCGCCATGGAACATGTTGATAAGCTTCAAGCCTGGCAGGCGATCGGCAATGGCGCGGATTTGCGCCAGCGTTTCAGGCGCTTCCACGAAAAGCATGTCGGCGCCCGCCTTCAGGTAACGCTCGGCGCGCGTGATAGCCGCATCAAACCCTTCGACGGCGATAGCGTCCGTGCGCGCAATGACCAGCGTGTCGGCGTCGCTCAATGTTTGCCGCGCGATGTGAACCTTGCGGCACATTTCCTCGACGTCGACCAGGCTCTTGTCGTCCAGGTGACCACAGCGCTTGGGAAACGATTGGTCTTCGATATGAAAGGCCGCCACGCCCGCGCGCTCCATGATGCGTACCGTGCGTTCAACATTGGCGGAACCGCCGAAGCCCGTATCCGCGTCCGCCACTACCGGCAGCCCGCTGGCGTCCACGATTTTTTCCACGCGGTCCATCACTTCGGTAAAGCTGAGCAGGCCAATGTCCGGGTAGCCCGCCGCGCGCGCAATGGCGCCGCCGCTGGCGTAAACAGCGTTGAACCCTGCCATGGCCACCAGCCGCGCGGACATGCCGTCATACGCGCCGGGCGCCACGACAATGCCATCGGCCAAATGTTGGCGCAGCAAGGCGCCGGGTTTCAGAGGAGATTTCATGCGGGTTCCTGGAAGCGGGGATGGATGCGTGCATGATCGGCTTGCAGGTATAGAATGTCCAATATATGGAAAGTTGATAATCAGTATTTAAAAGGTATCGATATGGAACTGCGGCATCTGCGGTATTTCGTGGTGACGGCCGAGGCGCAGCACTTCACGCGCGCGGCGGAAATCCTGGGCATGGCGCAGCCACCGCTGAGCCAGCAGATTCGGCAGTTGGAACAGGAAGTGGGCACGCCGCTGTTCGACCGAACGGGGCGCGGGGTGGTGCTGAATGATGCGGGTCGCGCGTTCCTGGCTTGCGCGCAAGATATCCTGCGGCGTGCGGAAACGGCCGTGCAGACCGCCCAACGCGCTGCCCGGGGCGAAGTGGGGGAACTGGCGCTGGGGTTTACGGAGTCGGCCTCGTTCAATGGCGTGGTGACGGAAGTGATCCGACGCTATCGCCAGCAGTATCCCGACGTTGAGATGACGCTGTCGCAAGGCGATAGCGAGACGCTGGTGGCGCAACTGCGCGATGGGGCGATAGACGCAGCCTTCGTGCGGCCACCGTTCGCGCTGGACGGCGGGCTGACGTTCACGCAGTTGACCGAGGAACCGCTGGTGGTGGCGTTGCCGCTGGGCCACGCGCTGGCGCGCCGCAAACGCTTGGCGCCAAAGGATCTGACGCAGGAACGCTTCATCCTGTATTCGCGAAAATCTGGCTACGGGCTAAGCGCGGACATCATGGCGGCGTGCCGCCAGCACGGCTTGAACCCCATGATCGGCCAACGCGCGCCGCAGTTATCGTCAGCGGTGAACCTGGTGGCGGCAGGCATGGGCGTGGCCGTGGTGCCGGCATCGCTGCGCCCCCTGCGCCCCGACGGCGTGGTCTACCGCCCCTTCGCCCTGGACTGGCCCCGCGCGGTGCTAGGCCTAGCGGTACGCGCGGAAAATCCCCGCGGCCGCATAGAAAACCTGCTGCGCCTGGCCCGAGAAAAGCCAAGGCCAACCCCGTAGGATGGGTGCAGCGCGAGGGGGCCGAAAAAAGAACGCAGACGCCGTTCGCGCGAAACCCATCAAGCAACGCCCCAATTCTTATCGAGCCCAACGCAAGAACCCCCACCGCAAGATGGGTTCCGCGCGCTAACCGCTTCGGTTTTTATCACGCCCCTGCCGCGCTGCACCCATCCTACGATGGGACGGACGCAGGATGGCACGAACGTAAGATGGTCACCCCTCATGCGACTCGTGCACCGCAACCGCCCCACGCTTCCAATAGCTCGCGGCGCGAATACGGGATTTATCGATCGCATGCCGTGACACCATGATTTCGCGCACGGTCTTGGCCACGGCGGATTCGGCGGCGACCCAGACATAGCCTTCCCCGTCAGGCAACGTCAATTCACGCGCCGCATCCAGCAGCAGCGTGCTATATCCCGGCGCGGTGCCATTACGCGGCAACCAGCGCACCGACACATTCGCCGACGACGCCAGCGGCATCTCATTCTCGGCAGACGGCACTTCAATCAACACCAGCGCTTGCGCCTTTGCAGGCAGTTCCTCAAGCCGGCGGGCAATCGCAGGCAGCGCGGTTTCGTCGCCGATCAGCACATGCCAATCAAACGCCTTGGGCACCACGAACGAGCCGCGCGGCCCACCAATGCCCAACTGCTGACCCGGCTGCGCTTGTTCGGCCCACATGCACGCCGGGCCGTCGCCATGCAGCACGAATTCAATCTCCAGCTCACGACGCTCCGCATCAAAACGGCGCGGCGTGTAGTCGCGCGCGGCCGGCTTGGGCACACCGTCGGGAAACGTCACGCCATCCGGACCGACGCTGGGCAGCGCCGGGGGTTGTGTCGGATCGGCGGGAAAAAACAGCTTCACGTGGTCGTCAAACGAAGCAGACACAAAGTCCTGCAGGTCGTCGCCGGTAAAGGTAACGCGGGCCAACAGCCCCGCGACGCGCTCAACGCGCTGGACGGTCAGTACGCGCATTTTCAAGTTGTGGCGCACGCGCTCCACGGTCAGATCACTACGATTCATCAAAGCTCCAGATTCTGGGAAAGTGCGGGATCAAGCACAGGGCTTGCCGTTGATCTCGTCGGTGGCGCGCGCCAGGATGGCCGCGATGCGGCGTTGTTCGGCGGGTGACGCGTCGGTGCGTTCCATGAGCGCGCGGCGCATCGCATGGCGGGCTTCGACGAACTCGGGCACCCAGCCCGTACGCGCGTCCTCGCCGTCCGGCCCCAGGCTGCGCGGCTCGCCGCTCCATGCCTGCCGCATCCAATCCATCTTGCGGGCGATGTGCTTGAAGCGGTTGAACATCATCGACACGCGCTCGCGATTCGCGTCCAGATGAGCCCGGCCGGGATCCGCCAGGTGGTAGCGCTTCTTCGCGCCGTCTTGCTCGACGTTCGCGTAACCCAGCTCTTCCAGATAGGTCAGCGCGGGGTACACCATGCCGGGGCTGGGCGTGTAGAAGCCATTGCTAAGCGTGCCGAAGGCCTTGATCAGCTCGTAGCCATGGCTGGGGTTCTGTTCCAGCAAGCCCAGCAGCATCAACTGCAAGTCATCCGCGGACACGCGGCGGCCGCGTGTAAAGCCACGGCCATCGCCGCCAAAACCGTCGGCGTCGCCACGCCCCCCGTCAGGTGGCCCGGAAAACCAATCACCCCCGGCACTGGCGTGATGGGGGTGATGGGCGTGATGGGCGTGATGGTGATGGTGATGATGGCCACGGTGCCCGTGGGCGTGGGAATGGAAGGAATCGACGTCGTGCTGGTGCATGGAATGCCTCTTACGATGTATCTAAAGATATAGATCTTACGATACACCCGCAAAATTCCCGCCGTCAACCGGAAGCTTGTATCGCTAGGCGACGCCCCCCGTGTCGGAACCCGTGGCCAACCAGCGCGCAAACGCCGCCGCCCGGGGTTCGTCGGGCGCCGCCGCGTAAACGACCAGGCGCAGATGACGGCTTTCGTCGACGGTCAGCGTGGCGTGTTCCAACGCCACATCCCCCAGCGTCTCCACGTGCAGCTTGCGCTGGCCCATGCATGCGCCGTGCACGTCATGCTCGCGCCACCAGGTCTTGAAATCCGGCGATACGGCTTCCAGCTCGTCAACCAGCTCGGCAATATCCGGCACCCCGCTTGCGCTGGCGAAGTCGCGGCGGAAGGTGGACAGCATGGCGGGAGCCTGCGCGGACCAATCCACGAATAGCTGCCGCATGCGGGGCTCCACAAACAGCATCCAGAGCAGGTTGCGACGGCCCGGCGGCTGGGCCGAAAAATCGAACAAGCGATCTGCCGCGGCGTTCCACATCACCACGTCCCAACGCAGGTTCAGGATGTAGGCGGGCCGCGAGGGCAGGTCGTCCATCAGGCGGCGCACTTGGGGCGGCACCGTGCACCAGGTGCGGCCGGGTTCGGCGGGCGGACGCTGATGCGCAAGCAGATAAAGATGGCGGCGTTCGGCTGCGTCCAGCTTCAGCACGCGCGCCAGGTTTTCCAGGAAGGTGGCCGACACGCTGATGTTGCGGCCTTGCTCAAACCACGTGTACCAGGCCAGGCCCACGCCGGCCAACGCGGCGACCTCCTCGCGGCGCAACCCGGGCGTGCGGCGGCGGCTGCCGGCGGGCAAACCCAAGTCCGACGGGTTGAGGCGTGCACGCCGCAGGCGCAGGAATTCGGCCAGGTCGGGGCGCGTGCGGTCCAGGCGTTCAGGGGTGGGGTTTGGAGTCATGAAGGGGCGCGAATCGGGTTTGGTGGACGGGGCTACTGCGGGCTGATTACTGCTGACGGGTTGCGGCTGACGGGTTACGGCTGACGGGTTACGGCTGGCGCGCTGCTGTTCCCCGGGTATTGCCTGTAGTAACAGCATAAACAGCTAAATTGTATAAGGCTGCGAGCCCGCCCAGAATAGCGCCGATTCCAATCCGATAGCGCTGACATGACCTCGAACGCCCTGCCTTCCCCCCTTACCCGCCCCCCCCCACCCTGGGTCCGCTGGGTCTTGCTGTCCTGTTGTCAGGCGGCTTCATCACCATCTTCGATTTGTTTGTGGTGAACGTCGCCATCCCCAGCATGCAGCGCACGCTGGCGGCCAGCTTTTCGCAAATCAACTTCATCATTGCCGCCTACGAAATGGCGTATGGCGTGCTGTTGATCGCGGGCAGCCGTCTGGGCGACCGCCACGGCCGGCGCCGCATGTTCATGCTGGGCATGGTCGGTTTCGCGCTGGCCTCGGCGCTGTGCGGACTGGCGCCCAGCGCCAACGCGTTGATCGGCGCGCGGGTGCTGCAAGGCGTGGCGGCGGCCCTGCTGTTTCCGCAGGTTTATGCGTTGATCCGTGTCAGCTTCGACGGGCAGGCGCGACGACGTGCGTTCGGCCTGATGGGCATGACGCTGGGGCTGGCCGCCATTGCCGGCCAGGTGCTGGGCGGATGGATCGTGCATGCCGACCTGTTTGGTCTGGCGTGGCGCACCATCTTCCTGATCAACGTGCCGCTGGGCTTGCTGGCCTGGCGTCTGGCGCGCCACATTCCCGAATCCCGCGAACCTTCCGGCGCGGCCATGGATTGGCCCGGCGCGGCGTGCGTGGCGGCGGGCCTGGCCTTGCTGCTGCTGGCGCTGATCGAGGGGCCGGCGCGGCACTGGCCGGCCTGGTCTGTCGCGTGTGGCGCAATGGCAGTGCTGCTGTTGCTGTCGTTCGTGCGCCTGCAACGCGCCGTCAAAGCGCGCGGCGGCGCACCGCTGGTCGACATGGGCTTGATGACACAGCCGCGCTTTGCGGTGGGATGCCTCTTGGTGATGCTGGTGTTTTCGACGGCCAGCGCCATGTTTCTTTGCTACGCGATGCTGGTGCAAACCGGCTTCGGGCTGGACGCGTTGACGGCCGGGTTGATATTCGCGCCGGCAAGCGTCGGCTTTGTGGCCGGCTCCATGGCCGCGCCGCGCCTGGTGGCCCGCTTCGGCACGCCCGCCATTACGCTGGCCGCCCTGCTTTACGGCGGCGCCACCGCGACATTGATGGTGCAGGTGGGCATGGCCGGCGCGGCCTTGTCGCCCTGGTCGCTGGTGCCCGCCTTGGTGTGGTTGGGCGCGGCGCAGGGCGCGGTCAATACGCCGCTGGTCAACGTGGCGCTGGGCTTGGTCGAAGACCGCCACGCCGGCATGGCCGCGGGCGTGGTGTCGACCTTGCAACAAGTAGGCGCGGCGCTGGGCGTCGCGGCGGCGGGCATGCTGTTCGGCGGCGCCCTGCAAGCCAATGCCGACGCCAGCGCGCCCGAACGCTACGCGCAAGCCTTCAGCGCGGCCATGCAGTTCAACGTCGCGGCGATCACGGCGGCGGTGCTGTTGCTGTGGTGGTTGAGCCGCAGGGGTTTATAGCCTTAGCCCGCCGACAATTCGCGCGCGCGCGCTTCGGCCTTGCGCACCGCCTGCGTGATCGCATCGGCCACACCGGCATCCCGCATGTGCGACAGCGCCGCGTAGGTGGTGCCGCCCTTGGACGTGACGCGCTCTTGCAATTCCGTCAGCGGCACCGCTTCGGCGGCCGCCAAGCCCGCCGCCCCCCGAAACGTGGACACGGCCAGGCGGCGTGCGTCGTCCGCCGAAAAGCCCAGTTCCAACGCGCCCTTTTCCAGGGCCGCCATGAAATGGAACACGTAGCCGGGGCCGCTGCCCGTGACGGCGGTCACCGCATCGATCATGGCTTCGGTATCGGTCCAGATGCGCTCGCCCACCGCGGCGAACAGAGCATCCACCCGATTGCGATCGGCCTGGGCGCAGGCCGGCGTGGCGTACAGGCCCGTCATGCCCAGACCCACCTTGGCCGGCGTATTGGGCATGGCGCGTACGATGCGCGCGTGCCCGCCCAACCATTGCGACAACGACGCCAGGTCCACCCCGGCGGCGATGCTGATCACCGTGGCGTCAGGCGGCAGGAATGCTCGCACCTGGCCGCAGGCTTCTTGCAACCCTTGCGGCTTGGTGGCCAGCACACAAAGTGCGGCGTCGCCGATATCAGCACCCACGCTTTCCCGGCAGGCCAGGCCGCGCGCGATGAGCGCATCGCGCGTCGGCGCGTACGGCTCCACCACCAGAAAATCTGCCAGCTCACGGCCCTGTCCGAGCAAGCCGTCAATGATGGCGGAGGCCATGTTGCCGCCTCCGATGAATACGATTTTTTCGCGCATAGGGATGGGGTCCAAGGAAGGTTGCCAGCCAGGAAGGCAGCGGGTCAGCAGTAGATTGCATAACGCACGATATGATTGTATTTCGATCATTTTGGCGACTGCAATCCGGGCGTGCCATTAGACGACGAGGCGGGCCTTGCTGCACCACCAGCCCGTGTCCTCATGCCGAATTCCCGCCTAGGACATACCCTAAAATCAATTGATATACGATTAATCAAATCGAAAAGCGATTTAATCGATCGTATGCTGTGCCTCAATGCACTCGGGTTCCCTTGAACCCCGAGCTTCATTCGGGACCACAGACATGACCAACGGCATCACCCTGCTAGACGCGTTGACCCAGGCCCTGGGCGCCGACGCCATCCTTCATACCGAGGCCGACACCGCGGGCTACACCGAAGACTGGCGCGGCCGGTACAAGGGTCCGGCGCTGTGCGTCGCCCTGCCGGGCAACACGCAGCAGGTGGCCGATATCGTGCGGCTGTGCAACGCGCACGCCACGCCGGTACTGCCCCAAGGCGGCAACACCAGCCTGTGCGGCGGCGCGGTGCCAAACGCGACCGGCAAGCCGCCCGTCATTGTGAACCTGGCCCGCATGCGCCACGTGCGCCGGGTCGACGCCGCCAACAATTCCATGGAAGTAGAAGCGGGCTGCGTGCTGGCCACGGTGCAGGACGCCGCCGCCGCCGAAGGCCGGCTCTACCCGATCAGCCTGGGGGCCGAAGGCTCCTGCCAGATAGGCGGCACCATCGCCACCAACGCGGGCGGCACCGGCGTGCTGCGCTACGGCAATACCCGCGACAACATTCTGGGCTTGGAAGTGGTGCTGCCCGACGGCGCCATCTGGAATGGGCTGACAGCGCTGCGCAAGAACAATACGGGCTTCGACCTTAAGCACCTGTTCATCGGGGCCGAGGGCACGATGGGCATCGTCACCGCCGCCGTGCTCAAGCTGCATCCACTGCCCACTCGACACGCCGTAGCCTGGGTGGCGCCGGACAGCCCGCAAGCGGCGCTGGACATACTGGGCATGTTCCAACGCAGTTGCGGTTCGCGTCTGTCGGCCTTTGAAATGATCGACAGCAACCAACTCGACATCGTGATGGCGCACGTGCCGGGCCGCAAGAACCCGCTGGATCGCACGCACCCGTGGCATGTGCTGATTGAACTGTCCGACACCGGCAGCGGTGAAGAACTGCAAGACCTGTTGCAGCAGACGCTGCTGCAAGCTTCTGAACGTGGCCTGTTGCACGACGCCGTGCTGGCCAGCAACGACACCCAGCGCGCCGCGCTGTGGGAAGTGCGCCACAGCGTGTCCGAAGGCAATAAGAAAGCGGGCGTGGGCCTGACCACCGACAGCGCCGTGCCGGTCGCAAGCGTGCCGCGCTTTATCGACGAAGCCACCGCCGCCGTGCGCCGGCTGGTGCCGGACCTGCCCGTGCTGATCGTGGCGCACCTGGGCGACGGCAACGTGCACTTCATTCCCTTTTTCACGTTCGACGCCTGGAACGCCCTGCCCGACCGCGACGCGATGGCCGCTGATATCCGCCGCGCCGTCAACGATGTGGCCGACGCGCTGGGCGGCACCTTCAGCGCCGAACACGGCGTGGGCCGCACGTCGCTGGCCGAAATGGCGCATTACAAGTCGCCGGTTGAACTGGCGATGATGCGCGCGCTGAAGTCCACCTTTGATCCCGCCAATTTGTTCAACCCCGGCCGCTTGCTGCCCTGAGCGGCGGTCTTTGAGCCGTTGCCCCAGATCCGCCGTCCTTGATTAGCCCCCCTTGATCCGTCGTCCCTGACCCGACCCGCAGGAGTCTTCCATGAAATCCATCCCCCACAACGCTTCGCGCCGCAACGCGCTGAAATCCGTCGCCGCCGGCGCCGCCGCGCTGGCCATGCCCATGATCTGGACGCCGTCGCGCGCGGCCTCCAAGCGCATCGTGGTGCGCGATGATGGCGGCATCTACAGCAAGGCGTATGGCGCCGTGTTCTACAAGCCGTTCTCGGAAGCCACCGGCATCCAGGTGGTGGGCGTGCAGGCCAACGCCGAGCCCACCGCACAGATCCGCAGCATGGTCGACACCGGCAACTACACCTGGGACATGGCCAAGATCAGCCAGCCCGCCATCTTGATGCTGACCGAAGGCGGCAAGGTCTATCTGGAAAAACACGGCCTGGAATCGGACCCGGTCATCGCCACCATTCCGAAGCAATACATGTCGCCCTATGGCGTGGGCAACAACGTCTACACCACCGTGCTGGCGTACCGCACCGACGCTTTCAAGGGCCGCCGCGCGCCCGAGTCGTGGGCCGATTTCTGGAACGTGAAAGACATTCCCGGCCGTCGTGGCCTGCGCAAGCACCCGTTCGACACCATCGAAGAAGCCCTGATGGCCGACGGCGTGCCCGCCGACAAGGTCTACCCCTGCGACATCGACCGCGCCTTGGCCAGCCTGGACAAGATCAAGCCGTCGGTGGACGTGTGGTGGAACTCGGGCGCGCAGGTCGAACAGATGCTGGGATCGGGCGAAGTCGACATGATCGCCACCTGGGTGTCGCGCGCGCAATCGGCCATTGCCAACGGCGCGCCGGTGCAGATCGTGTGGGACCAGAACATCTGGGGCTGCGACAACTGGGCCATTCTGAAAGGCTCGCCCAACGCCGACGCCTGCCGCGAATTCATCAAGTTTGCGTCCGACCCCAAGCGCCAGGCCTCGCTGGTGGAGTACTTTGCCGCCGGCGTCACGCAGCCCGCCGCCTTTGATTACATCAAGGCCGACGTGGCCCGCAATTGCCCCACCCACCCCGACAACATCAAGACCGGCTTGCACATCAACGCGGCGTACTGGCTGGACAAGCAGCGCGACGTGCTTGAGCGCTTCAACGGCTGGGTCCTGCAGTAAGTCGTCAACCGCGCGCCACGCCCGTGGCGCGCACCGGGCATCTTTAACGTGTTGAACACCATGTCTTCTTCCAATCTGCAAATCTCGGGCCTGGGCAAACGCTATGGCGATTTCGTTGCGCTGGCGCCCACGCACCTGGACGTCGCCCGCGGCGAATTCCTGACGCTGCTGGGTCCGTCCGGCTCTGGCAAGACCACCCTGTTGAGCCTGATCGCCGGCCTGGCGCAGCCCGACGAGGGGCGTGTGCTGATCGACGGCGCCGACGTCACCTTTGGCGCGCCGTACGAACGGGATATCGGCATGGTGTTCCAGAACTACGCGCTGTTTCCGCACATGAGCATCGAGGAGAACATCGCGTTTCCCTTGAAGATGCGCAAGGTGCCGGCGGCCGAAGCGCGCCGCCGCGCGCACGAGGCGCTGGAAATGGTGCGCCTGCCGCACGTGGCCACGCGCCTGCCGCGCGAGTTGTCGGGCGGCCAGCAGCAACGCATTGCGCTGGCGCGCTGCATGGTCTACCGCCCCGCCATCATCTTGATGGACGAACCGCTGGGCGCGCTGGACAAAAAGCTGCGCGACCAGATGCAGTTGGAGATCAAGCGCATCCACCGCGAGCTGGGCACCACCATCGTGTACGTCACGCATGATCAGGAAGAGGCCATGACCATGTCCGACCGCATCTGCCTGATGAACGGCGGCGCGATCGAACAACTGGGCACGCCGGCCGATCTGTATTTCCGCCCGCGCACCTTGTTCGTTGCCGATTTCCTGGGCGAATCGAACCTGCTGCAAGGCGAGGTCACGGCAGTGGACGGTGACACGCTGACCGTGAAGCTGGCGCATCAAGGCGTGACCGGGCAAGCGCTGTCCAACGGCGCCCCCATCAAGGCCGGCCAGAAGGTCACGGTGATGCTGCGCCCGCAGAACCTGCGCGTGGGCCTGACCGGCCCCGGTCTGACCGGCAAGCTGCTGGACGTGATGGTGACCGGCAGCTTGACCAAGCTGTACCTGGATTCCGGCGTGCCCGACGCCGCGCCCATCGTCGTGGCCTACCCCACGCAGCGGCAGGCCGAGCAGTACGCCATCGGCCAGCCCTTGACCGTTAGCTGGCAAGCCGCCGACGCGGTGGCGATTGCGGAGTGAACGCATGACACCCCTTGCCCCCCCTCGCAAGCGCATGAGCCCCGGCCGCCGCCATTTCCTGATGGCGGCGCCACTGGTCGTGCTGCTATTGGTGCTGCTGATCTATCCGGTTGGCCAGTTGCTGTTGTTAAGCGTGGTCGACGACCAGGGCTTCACGCTGGCGCAGTACCACCGGCTGTTCGAATCGTCGGTGTGTATCAACGTGCTGCTGATCACGTTGAAGATCTCGTTATGGACTACGTTCTTCTCGGTGGTCGCGGGCTACCCGGTGGCCTATCTGATTTCCAGCCTGACGGCCAAGCGCAAGACCTCGCTGTTGTTCTGGGTGCTGCTGTCGTTCTGGACCAGCTTCCTGGTGCGCACCTTTGCGTGGGTGGTGCTGTTGGGCCGCAACGGCGTGGTGAATCAGTTGCTGCAGGCGTTGGGCATCCTGGATGCGCCCGCCAACCTGCTCTACAACTTCGGCAGCGTGCTGGTGGGCATGGTGCATGCGCTGATGCCGCTGGCGGTGCTGACGATGCTGTCCGTCATGGAGAACATCGACCGCAACCTGCCCCGCGCCGCGTCCACGCTGGGCGCGCGCCCGGGCACCGCGTTCTGGAAGATCTATTTCCCGTTGTCGATGCCGGGTGTCGCGGCGGCGGCCATCATGGTGTTCGTGACTGCCATCGGCTTCTTCATCACGCCCGCGCTGCTGGGCGGGCGCAAGGAAACGATGATCACGCAAATCATCATCGACCAGGTGCAGCAGACCATGAACTGGGAGTTCGCTGGCGCGGTGTCGGTGCTGCTGCTGGTGGTGGTGCTGGTGGTGTTCGCCATCTATGACAAGGTGCTGGGCCTGTCCACCATGACGGGCGGCGCGTCTACTCGCGTGCGCGCGTCCGGCAAGGAAAGCCTGTCGCGTCGCGCGGGTGATGCGGTGCTGACAGTGTTGGCCAACGTGTCGGATGCGTTGTTCGCGCTGCTGCCCAAGCGCATGCGGCGTTCGGTGTCGGGCACCGGGCAGTCGCGCACGCTGTGGTGGATGGTGCTGATTGTGCTGGCGTTTCTTAGCGCGCCGGCGTTCTTGATGATTCCGCTGTCGTTTGATTCCGGGTCCGGGCTGACGTGGCCGCCCAAGGGCTTTTCGCTGCAATGGTACGAGCAGATGTTCACGTCGCCCGTCTGGATGCAGGCCATTACGCGGTCGCTGATCGTGGGGGTGGGCACGGGCTTGCTGGCGATGCTGATCGGCACGCCCGCCGCCTTCCTGCTGGTGCGCGCCAACATGCGCGGCAAGTCGGCGATGCTGGCCTTCGTGCTGTCACCCATCGTGGTGCCGCGCATGATCATTGCCGTGGGCATGTTCTATTTCTTCGCCCGCGTGGGTCTGGTGGGTTCGATGATCGGGCTGATCCTGGCGCATACCGTGGTGGCGGTGCCGTATGTGGTGATCACGATGATGGCGGTGCTGCGCAACTACGACACGCGGCTGGACCTGGCGGCGCAAAGCCTGGGCGCGGGGCCGTGGTCCACGCTGCGCTTCGTGACGTTCCCGATTCTGGGCGCGGGACTGATGTCGTCGTTCCTGTTCGCGTTCGCCACGTCGTTCGATGAATTGACGATTGCGCTGTTCGCCTCGGGCGGTCTGAACGCCACGCTGCCCAAACAATTCTGGGACGAGGTGACGCTGCAGATTTCACCCGTGATTGCGGCGGTATCCACCTGCTTGTTTATTTTCATTGCCGCGCTGATCTGGCTGGCCGACAGGCTGCGCCGCCGCAGCCTGGCCAACTGAGCCCGGTGCGATTGTTTTTTTAGGAACTCCAACATGCTGAACGCAACCCATCTGCGCGGAATCTTTCCCGCGATCCCGACGCCGGTCAACGCCGACGACACCATCAACGTTAAGGCGGCCCAGGCGCTGGTGGCCTACCTGCTCAAGCAGGGCATCGACGGCATCGTGCCGTTGGGGGGCACGGGCGAATACGGCGCGCTGGCCCGCGCCGAGCGCATCCGCATGTGCAAGCTGACGGTGGACGCTGTCGCCGGCCGCGTGCCGGTGATACCCGGCGTGCTGGACCCCGGCTTTCATGATGCGCTGCAAGCGGGCAATGAATTCGCGGATGCTGGCGCGGATGCCCTGATGGTGCTGACGCCGTATTACACGACGCCGACGCAAGCTGGCATACGCGATTATTTCCTGCGCTATGCGGACGCGTCGCCGCTGCCCGTGATGATCTACGAAATTCCGTACCGCACGCGGATTGCGATTGCGCCGGAGGTGCTGCACGAGCTGTCGCGCCATGAAAATATCATCGGCATGAAGGCGTGCAATACCGACATGTATCACTTCCTGCGCACGGTGGCGGGGGTGGATGAATCGTTCGCGGTGTTCAGTGGGGAAGATACCTTGCTGCCGGTGCATCTGGCCGCCGGCGCAAAGGGTGGAATCGTGGTAACGGCAAGCCTGCTGCCGTCGGCGTGGAAGCAGGTGTATGCGTTGGCAAAGGAAGGTCGCACGAGTGAGTCGATGGCGCTGCACCGCCGCTTGATTCCGATGATGAACCTGGCGTTTGCGGAAACAAATCCGGGGCCGATGAAGTCGGTGATGGATTTGATCGGGGTAGATGCGCCCGAGGTGCTAGATCCGCTGGTGGCCCCGGCGGAGGGGTTGCAGGCGAAGCTGCGTGAGGAGTTGGCGCCGCTGTTGGAGGAGTTTGAGGGGGTGAAGTAGGCGAGGGGGTCCGCGCGCGTGGCACTTCGGCAAGCGCTGCCTGATGGGTTGCGCGCGATGGGTGTTGGCGTTCTTGCGGTGATTTTGTCGCGCTTCACCCATCCTACGATGGCTTCGCGGCATGCGCTGCCTGATGGGTTGCGCGCGATGGGTGTTGGTGTTCTTGCGGTGATCTTGCCGCGCTTCACCCATCCTGCGATGGCTTCGCGGCATGCGCTGCCTGATGGGTTGGGCGCGATGGGTGTTGGTGTTCTTGCGGTGATCTTGCCGCGCTTCACCCATCCTACGATGGCTTCGTGGCATGCGCTGCCTGATGGGTTGCGCGCGATGGGTGTTGGTGTTCTTGCGGTGATCTTGCCGCGCTTCACCCATCCTACGGTGGCTTCGCGGCATGCGTTGCGTGATGGGTTGCGCGCGATGGGTGTTGGTGTTCTTGCGGTGATCTTGTCGCGCTTCACCCATCCTACGGGGTGCTTGCACGTCACATCGTAGGATGGGTGAAGTGCGCGTGGGCGTGCAGAAGAACGCTGGCGCCTAGCGCACGGAACCCATCACAGCCGCCTCCCCCTACCTCGAATACCCCGCGAACTTCGATTTCGAAATCGATGTCGCCGCCACCTGCACGTGCGGCGCCAATTCGGCTTCGACCCGGGCTACCGTCCAACGTGTCGTCGGCACCGAAATATTGATCGCTGCCACCGCGAACCCGCGGTGGTCCGTCACGGGTGCGGCCACGGAAATATCGCCCAACACCGTTTCGTTCACGATGATCGCGTAACCCTTCTCGGCCACGCGCTGCACGCGGTCCAGCAATTTCTCGGGGTTCACTTCGGTATACGGCGTGATCGCTTCCAGCCTTGTCTGCGCCAGGATCTCGCGGCGATGCTCATCCGACAGGCGTGACAAAATCGCCGTGCCCGACGCCGTGAAAAACGCCGGCAGGCGGCTGCCGACTGCGATGTCCACATTCACCAGATGATGGCCGGGGAAACGTGCCACGAAAACGATCTCGTGGCCATCCAGCTCTTGCAGGTTTGTCGTCTCACCCAGCGTGCGGCTGATGTCCAGCAGATACGGCGATGCCTTGTCGATCAGCTCGTTGGCACGCACATAGTTGTACGAAAACTGCAGCACTTTCGGCGTCAGCCCATAGTTGCGTGTATCCGGAATGCGGCGCAGGTAGCCCAGCGTTTCCAGCGTATAGACCAGGCGCTGGGTGGCGCTGCGGTCCAGGCCCGACTCACGCGCGATGTCGGCCAGGGTCATGTGCCGTTTCGACCCGTCGAAGGCGTGCAGCACCTGAAATGCTTTTTCAGTGGAGCCGACAAACAGCGACGACCGGGTTGCGGTGGGCGCTTGTTCTTCTTGCGTGTCGTCGATGTTTTTTTTGCGCACGGGGAACAGCCTATTGAGTTCTAGGGAGGCCACGCAAACATCAACGCGATGCGGGATTTGCCGGCCCGCATCGCGTATTGCGCTTGATTTAATTGTAATTCAATTATTAATAGCAGATATCAATCACTTCCAGCAGCCGCCACCACGGGCACGCCGGGCTGCGATGCCGACCGGGTGCCCGCCACGGGCTGGCATGACGCGGGGTGATACGTGTGCACCACCGACAGCTTCACCTGATCACTGCGATTACCCTGCGCCGCGTGCAACGTTCGGCAATGGAAGAACACCACGTCGCCGGCCTGAAGCTCGGGGCACACCGCGCGCGCAATCCAATCGGCATTTTGCGGTGCGTCTTCACGGAAGAATTTCTTGTCGTCGAATTGTTCGGGCGAGAAGGCCGCCGCGTGGGATCCGGGAATGAACGACAGACCGCCGTTGTTGCGCGTCTCGGGCCCCAGGGCTAGCCAACAGGAAACCAGGTCAGTGTCTGAAAAAGACCAATAACGAATGTCTTGATGCCATCCGGTCAGGCTGCCGTAGGCGGGATGCTTGGTCATCACGCAGTTGTGATGGACCGTGGACAGCACGGCGGGCTCGCCAAAATAACGCACCAACCACTGTCCAATGCGCGGGTTCGTCGCCCACTGCGCAAACAGCGGGTCGCGGGCGTAGGCGTTCAACAGACGCCGCACCGTCAAGCCGCCTTCGGCCCCGCGCGACTCGGGCGCGCCGGGGTATTGCAGATCGGCTTCGTATTCGATGGGCGCCACATGCTCCGCCAAGTGGCGCTGGGCCAGGGCGCGCAGCGCGGCCACCTGGCTGGGGTCCGCGAACTGGCGGGCCACCACAAAGCCCTGCTTGCGCAGGACGGCTATCTGATCATCATGCAGAAACCCGGACATCTCAATCCTCACACCCCGCGGCGGTTGCGAAGCGTCTGCGTGCGGGGCAGGCGCGTACCGGTCAGGCGCCGGTATACGCGGGGAAGGCTAGATTACCAAAGCGCCCGGGGCCGCGCGTCAGGCGGAAGGAGTTTTTTCAACCTGTGGTGGCAAGGGTCGTTGGGACCGCCCGGCCTCGCGTTCCTGGACCTCGTGGTGGACCCATTCCCGCCACACGGCCACCAGCAGCGCCATCAACACCGGGCCCACGAACAAGCCGACGATACCCATCGTCTTCACACCGCCCACCAGCCCGAAAAACGTCGGCAGGAAAGGCAGTTTGACCGGCCCGCCCACCAGACGCGGGCGCAGCGTTTTATCGACGATGAACAGTTCGACACTGCCCCAGACCATCAGCGCGATGCCCGCAACCAGATGGCCGGAGCCCACCAGGTACAGCGACACCAGCGTGAACGACAGCGGTGCGCCGCCCGGGATCAAGGCCATGAAGCCGGTCACCACGCCCAGCAGCACCGGCGACGGCACGCCCGCCACCCAGTACGCAATACCCAGCACCAGGCCTTCGCCCAGGGCGATCAGGCCCATGCCGGTGACAGTGGAATTGATGGTGGCCGGCACCACGCGCGAAAAACGCTGCCAGCGGGCCGGCAGAATACGTTCGCCCAGCACGTCCAACTGGGCCACCATACGCACACCGTCCTTGTAGACGAAGAACAGCGTGATCAGCATGAACAATACGGTCAGCAACAGCTGGAACACATTACCCGTGGCCGCCAGCACCATGCGGTAGATGTTGCCCAGGTGCTCGCCGCTGACCGCCTCGACCAATTCGCCCAGCGCGTGCGGCTGGCCAATATAGGATTCCCAGTACTGGCCCAGGCGTTCGCCGAAGACCGGCATGGACGAGATCCAGTTAGGCACCGCCACCCCATGACGGTTGGCCGCGATGGCCCAGGCGAAGAAGGTGCTGGCTTCCTTGATGGCGTAGGACAGCGCAAATGACATCGGCACGATCAGCACCACGATGACCATTAGCAAGGCCAGGGAAGCCGCTATCGCCGTGCGGCCGCCGCAGCGCACGACCAGGCGGCGGTACAAAGGCCAAGTGGCCAGGCCGATAATCATTGCCGCCAAGGCGGGGACGAGGAAGCCGCTAAGGAAGTAGACCCCAGCCAACAGCACAAGCAGCAGCAGCCAACGGGCGATCAGGTAAGCGGGAAGTACAGGCTGCATAGAGCGGATCGACAGTAAGGGCGTTGTAGGCTTTGACTGTCGGACTATACAGACGTTTCAAAAAATACGAGGGACACAATCCCTGTATTTACTACGGGGTTTCCCGTGATCCAGCTGCGTGGCGCGCCACCGGACGCGCCACGCCAGGGGCTTAGAGCGCGTACTCGGCCGCCTCTTCGCGCGGACTGCGACGGCGCGGCGGCGTTTGGGCCAGCAACGTTTGGGCTACCGCGGGTTCAGTGTGAGGCCGGGCTTGGGTCGGCACCGCCGGCGCCCCCATCGTCATGGCGCTGGGCATGCCCAATTGACGTTGATAGACGCCGCAACTGGCCGCCGCCGGGTCGGTCTCGTCCCGGCCGCTAAGCAAGGGGCATCCGGCGAACAATTCCGCCACCCAATCGGTAAACGCGCGCACCTTGGGCGACAACTGCCGGCTTTGCGGATACAGCACTGAAATGGGGGTGGAGCTGGGCTTCCATTGCGGCAGGATCTCGATCAGCTCGCCCGACTGCAAATAGGGCAATGCCATATAGCGGGCCACCTGTATCAGGCCGAATCCCTTCAAACCGCAATCCAGATAGGCGCCGGCTTCGTTCACCGCCACCGTGCCCTTCATGTCCACTTCCTGGTGCTTGCCGTCCACCTTGAAGTCCCACGCGCAGTTGCGGCCCGTGCGGCTCATGAAGTAATGCACCGCGTGATGGTCGCGCAGCGATTCAATGGTTTGCGGCATGCCGTGGCGCGCCACATAGGTGGGCGACGCGCAGGTGACCGTCTGCAGGGTGCCGATACGGCGCGCCACCAGGCTGGAATCTTCCAGGTCGCCCGCGCGGATCACGCAGTCCACGGCCTCTTGCACCATATCCACAGGCCGGTCGCCCATGCCCAGCACCAGCTCGACGTCCGGGTATTTGTCGTGGAAATCACACAATGAGGGAATCAGGATCAGCCGCCCGATGCAGGTCGGCACATCGATGCGCAGCCGCCCTTTCAGGCGCAGCGCCGCTTCCTGGAAGCAGGCCTCGGTTTCTTCTACGTCGGCCAGAATGCGCACGCAGTGCTGGTAATAGCCCGCGCCGTCCGGCGTCAGGCCGATACGACGCGTGGTGCGGTTAAGCAGGCGCACGCCCAGCAGGCGTTCAAGGTTCTGGATGATGGTGGTGACGGTGGTGCGCGGTAGCGAGAGGCTGTCGGCCGCCCGCGTGAAGCTGTTGGCGTCCACGACGCGCACAAACACCTGCATAGCCTGAAAACGGTCCATGGCAACGGTGTCCTTTTAGGCAAATAAGTCGGGGTGAACGGAGCATAACCCGATTTTTGCGCTGATTAGTCAACCCTGCCGAATAGTGTTGCCGAATTAACTGAGTTTATCCGGCCCGGCAAAACACTCAGAATGCAAACCATCTTGAAGTGCCCTTGCCTCCCGGCGACCCCACAGGGCATGTCAATCCTCAACTTTCCGTCCCCTGTAGAAGCCAGCCGCCAACCGGCTTTCTGCCTCGGGAACCTAACTCTGTTGAATGTTGCATCGCAATATACCCAGGGTGCCAACGGATGCTCAGGACTGCCATGCCCGATCGCCACGGCCGCCTCCGCCCCAGGCCAACAAGCGCGCTTTCGCACCTATACCACTCAAGGAAACATCATGGTTTCGCGTAAACGTATTGCTTTGCTCGTTGTCTTTGCCGCCGTGCTGGCGGCCGGAGGCGGCTACGCCCTGACCCGTGACCCCGCCGGCGGCAAAGCCGCCATGGCCCAAGGCGCCCCGACCGCGCCGCCCGTGGAAGTGGCCGAAGTGGTCAGCAAGACCATCGTGGACTGGCAGCGCTATTCGGGCCGCCTGGAAGCCATCGACCGCGTCGACATCCGCCCGCTGGTGTCGGGCACCCTGACCAAAGTGCATTTCCAGGACGGCAGCATCGTCAAGAAGGGCGACGTGCTCTTCACCATTGACCCGCGCCCCTACAAGGCCGAAGTGGACCGCGCCGCCGCCGCCCTGACCGCCGCCCGGGCCCGCGCGTCGTACACCGCCGCCGACCTGGCGCGCGGCCAGCGCCTCTTGAAAGACAACGCCATCGCCCGCCGCGATTTCGAGGAAAAGCAGAACGCCGCCCGCGAAGCCGCCGCCAACCTGCAAGGCGCGCAGGCCGCGCTGGACTACGCCAAGCTGAACCTGGGCTACACCAGCATCGAAGCGCCGGTTGATGGCCGCGTGTCGCGCGCCGAAGTCACCGAGGGCAACGTGGTGGCCGCCGGCGCCGGTTCGGTGCCGCTGACCACCCTGGTGTCGGTGTCGAAGATGTACGCATCGTTCGACGTGGACGAACAAACCTTCCTGAAGTACGTCAACCCCGCCCGCAACGACAAGGCGGGCTCGGTGCCGGTTCAACTGGGCCTGGCGAACGAAGAAGGCTATTCGCGCACGGGCTTCGTGCAGTCGGTGGACAACCGCCTGGACGCCAACTCGGGCACGATCCGCGTGCGCGCCGAGTTCGACAACACCGACGGCTCGCTCTTGCCCGGTTTGTATGCCCGCGTGCGCCTGGGCGGCAGCGAACCCCGCTCCGCCGTGCTGATCGATGAAAAAGCCATCGGCACCGACCAGGACAAGCGCTACGTGCTGGTGCTGGACGACAAGAACCACGCCGTCTACCGCCAGGTGAAGCTGGGCGCCAACCAGGAAGGCCTGCGGGTCGTGGATTCCGGGCTTGCCGTCGGCGACCGCATCGTCGTCAACGGCCTGCAACGCATCCGCCCCGGTGACGCCGTGACCCCCACCGTCGTGCCCATGGTCGCCGCCAAGCGCGCGCCGGTGCAGACCGCCGCGGCCCAAGTCCAGTAAGGCCCGCGCGTCTTCAGAGAACGTTCATGAATATCTCAAAGTTCTTCATCGACCGGCCGATCTTCGCCGGCGTGCTGTCCATTCTGGTGCTATTGGCAGGCCTCTTGGCCATGTTCCAACTGCCCATTTCCGAATACCCGGAAGTCGTGCCGCCGTCGGTGGTGGTGCGCGCGCAGTATCCGGGCGCCAACCCCAAGGTCATCGCCGAGACCGTTGCGTCGCCGCTGGAAGAATCCATCAACGGCGTCGAAGACATGCTGTACATGCAGTCGCAGGCCAATAGCGACGGCAACCTGACGCTGACGGTCAACTTCAAGCTGGGCGTGGACCCGGACAAGGCGCAGCAACTGGTGCAGAACCGCGTGTCGCAAGCGCTGCCGCGCCTGCCGCCGGACGTGCAGCGCCTGGGCGTGACCACCGCCAAGAGCTCGCCCACCTTGACGCTGGTGGTGCACCTGATCTCGCCTAACGACCGCTACGACATCACCTACCTGCGCAACTACGCGATCCTGAACGTGAAGGACCGCCTGGCCCGCATCACGGGCGTGGGCGAGGTCACGGTGTGGGGCTCGGGCAACTACTCGATGCGTATCTGGCTGGACCCGCAAAAGGTGGCGCAGCGCGGCATGACCGCGTCGGAAGTTGTTGCCGCCATCCGCGAACAGAACGTGCAGGTGGCCGCCGGCGTGATCGGTGCATCGCCCACGCAAGGCGACGTGCCGCTGCAACTGAACGTGAATACGCGCGGCCGCCTGCAAACCGAGGAAGAGTTCCGCGACATCATCCTGAAGACCTCGCCCGATGGCGCCGTGACCTATCTGTCCGACGTTGCCCGCGTGGAACTGGACGCCCAGGAATACGGCCTGCGTTCGCTGCTGGACAACAAGCAGGCGGTGGGCATGGGCATCATGCAGTCGCCGGGCGCCAACGCCTTGGACGTGTCGTCCCAGGTGCGCGCCGCCATGGCCGAGCTGGCGCAAGACTTCCCGCCGGGCGTGGAGTACCGCATCGAATACGACCCCACGCAGTTCGTGCGGTCCAGTATCGAAGCCGTGGTGCACACGCTGCTGGAAGCCATTGCACTGGTGGTGCTGGTGGTGATCCTGTTCCTGCAAACGTGGCGTGCGTCGATCATTCCGCTGCTGGCCGTGCCGGTTTCCATCGTGGGGACGTTCGCGCTGCTGCTGGTGTTCGGCTATTCCATCAACGCGCTCTCGCTCTTCGGGATGGTGCTGGCCATCGGGATCGTGGTGGACGATGCGATCGTGGTGGTGGAAAACGTGGAACGCAATATCGCGGCGGGCTTGAGTCCACGCGACGCGACGTATCGGGCCATGCGTGAAGTCAGCGGCCCCATCATCGCCATCGCGTTGACGCTGTGCGCCGTGTTCGTGCCGCTGGCCTTCATGACAGGCCTGACCGGCCAGTTCTACAAGCAGTTCGCCATGACCATCGCCATTTCGACGGTGATCTCGGCCTTCAACTCGCTGACCCTGTCGCCCGCGCTGTCGGCCCTGCTGCTGAAAAGCCATCACGACAAGCCGGACTGGCTGACCCGTGGCATGAACCGCGTCTTCGGCCGCTTCTTCAACTGGTTCAACAACATGTTCGGCCGCGCGTCCGAGTCCTACGGCACGGGTGTGTCGCGCGTCATCCGCCGCAAGGCGGGCGCCATGGGCGTGTACGCGGTGCTGGTGGCCGCCACGATCGGGGTGTCGTACCTGGTGCCCGGCGGCTTCGTGCCCGCGCAGGACAAGCAGTACCTGATCGGCTTCACGCAGTTGCCCAACGGCGCGTCGCTGGACCGCACGGAAGCGGTGATCCGCCGCATGAGCGATATCGCCCTGAAAGAACCCGGCGTGCAATCCGCCATTGCCTTCCCCGGTCTGTCGATCAACGGTTTCACCAATAGTTCCAGCGCCGGCATCGTGTTCGTCACGCTCAAGCCTTTTGACGAACGCAAGAGCGCCGAGCTTTCCGGCGACGCCATTGCCGCATCGCTGAACCAGAAGTTTGCCGCCATCCAAGACTCGTTCATTGCGGTGTTCCCGCCCCCGCCCGTGATGGGTCTGGGCACGCTGGGCGGCTTCAAGCTGCAACTGGAAGACCGCGCGGCGCTGGGCTATGCCGAACTGGACAAGGCCAAGCAAGCCTTCCTGGCAAAGGCGCGCGAAACGCCTGAATTGGGCCCGGCGTTCTCCAGCTACGAAATCAACGTGCCGCAATTGGATGTGGACCTGGACCGCGTGAAGGCCAAGCAGCTGGGTGTGCCGGTGACGGAAGTGTTCGACACCATGCAGATCTACCTGGGCTCGATGTACGTGAACGACTTCAACCGTTTTGGCCGCGTGTTCCAGGTGCGTGCGCAAGCCGATGCCCAGTTCCGCGCGCATGCCGACGACATCCTGCAACTGAAGACCCGCAACGCGGCGGGCGACATGGTGCCGCTGTCGTCCTTGGTGACGGTCAACCAGACCTTCGGCCCGGAAATGGTGGTGCGCTACAACGGCTACACCGCCGCCGACATCAACGGCGGCCCGGCGCCCGGCTACTCGTCTGACCAGGCGCAAGCCGCGGCCGAACGTGTCGCCGCCGAAACGCTGCCGCGTGGCGTGAAGTTCGAATGGACCGACCTGACGTATCAGCAGATTTTGGCGGGCAATGCCGGCTTGTGGGTGTTCCCCATCAGCGTGCTGTTGGTGTTCCTGGTGCTGGCCGCGCTGTACGAAAGCCTGACCTTGCCGCTGGCCGTGATTTTGATCGTGCCGATGAGCATCCTGGCCGCGCTGACGGGCGTGTACCTGACGGGCAACGACAACAACATCTTCACGCAGATCGGCTTGATGGTGCTGGTGGGCTTGTCAGCGAAGAACGCGATTCTGATCGTGGAGTTCGCCCGAGAGCTTGAGATGAGTGGCCGCACGCCGCTGGAAGCCGCGATTGAAGCCAGCCGCCTGCGTCTGCGCCCGATCTTGATGACGTCCATCGCCTTCATCATGGGTGTGGTGCCGCTGGTGCTGTCCTCGGGCGCTGGTTCGGAGATGCGCCATGCCATGGGGGTGGCCGTGTTCTTCGGGATGTTGGGCGTGACCTTGTTCGGCCTGTTCCTGACACCGGTGTTCTACGTGTTGCTGCGCTCGCTGGGCGGCAAGCCGCTGCATTCGGCGGCCCCGCATGAAGCGCCGGAGTGCGCGCCGCACATCGACACGAACGCGCCGCCCACCACGCAGACTCACGCTTGAAGTTGGCCAGAAGAGAAGCCAGCGCGTCTTGCCCCACCAGGCAAGGCGCGCGCCAAAGAGAATTCATCATGATCCAAAGACTGACCCGCGGTTCCGCCCTGCTTGCCGTCCTGCTCGTGCTGGCCGGCTGCGCGGTGGGCCCCACGTATGAAAAGCCATCCGCCGCCACGCCGGCGACCTTCAAGGAAGCGGCCTTGCCCGCGTCAGAAGCCGGCACCTGGAAGCCCGCCGAACCGTCGGAAGACGCGCTGCGCGGCGCCTGGTGGAAGATATTCGGCGACGAAGGCCTGAACCAGTTGGAAGAAGAAGCGCAGCAGGCCAACCAGAACCTGCAAGCCGCTGCCGCCCGCCTGGCGCAGTCGCGCGCGCTGCAACGCGAAGCCCGCGCCGGCTTCTTCCCGACGCTGGACGCGGCCTTTGGCCCGAACCGCCAGCGCCCCTCGGCCGTGTCGCAAGGCCTGCCCGACGGCACGTCCACCAGCCCGGTGACGACGTGGCGCGCGCAAGGCGCGGTGTCGTATGAAGCCGACCTGTTTGGCCGCGTGGCCTCCACCGCGGACGCCGCCACCGCCGATGCGCAACAAAGCGAGGCGCTGTACCGCTCGGTGCTGCTGGCCTTGCAGGCCGACGTGGCCTCGACCTATTTCCTGGTCCGCGAGCAGGACGCCGAATCGCAGCTTTACCACCAGACGGTCAAGCTGCGCACCGACACGCTGCAATTGATCCAGCGCCGTTTCGACGCCGGCGACATCAGCGAACTGGACCTGGCCCGCGCCAAGTCCGAACTGGCGTCGGCGCAGTCGGAAGCGCTGGGCATCGACCGCCGCCGCGCCGCCGCCGAACACGCGCTGGCCGTGCTGTTGGGCCGCGCGCCGTCTGAATTCACAATGCCGCCGCAGCCGATTGAAAAGGTGGCGCTGTCGATACCGGCAGGCTTGCCGTCCACCCTGCTGGAACGCCGCCCCGACATCGCCGCCGCCGAACGCGCCATGGCCGCCGCCAATGCCCGCGTGGGCGCGGCCAAGTCCGCGTTCTTCCCGCGCCTGGACATCACCGGCGCCTTTGGCTATGAATCGTCCGACCTGGGCAACCTGTTCCAGTGGTCCAGCCGCACGTTCCTGCTGGGCCCGCTGGTGGGCGCCGCGCTGTCGATGCCGATCTTCGACGGCGGCCGCCGCCAGGCCGGCCTGGACCGCGCTCGCGCCGTGTACGAGGAAGACGTTGCTGTGTATCGCCAAACGGTGCTGAACGCCTTCCGCGAGGTGGAAGACAACCTGGCAAACCTGCGCATCCTGGCCGACCAGACCAAGGCGCAAGACGCCGCCGTCCAAGCCTCGGCCCGCGCCGCGATGCTGTCGCACACGCAGTATCGCGAAGGTAGCATCAGCTACCTGGACGTGATCGAAGCCGACCGCAGCGTGCTGCTGCAACAGCGCGTTGCCGTACAGTTGAGCGGCGAACAGGCCCGCTCGGCGGTAGCCCTGATCCGCGCCATCGGCGGCGGCTGGGACAACCCCGTCCCCCCGGACACGGTGGCCACCCGGTAGGATGGCGTAGGATGGGTGCAGCGCGGCACGCGCCATGCCCAGAACCCAAACGCCGAACGCGCGTAACCCATCGCACAAGGCCAAACCCGTAGGATGGGTGCAGCGCGGCACGGCCATGCCCAGAACCCAAACGCCGAACGCGCGTAACCCATCATGCAACGGTTGCCATATGGCTAAGCTTCAGAAGAACTGTTGCGCTGCTTGATGGGTTTCGCGCGATTGGCAATTTCGTTCTATTGCATTCTCTGCCGCGCTCCACCCATCCTACGTTGGGAATTTCCCGCGCTGCGTCGCGCGTAGCGCCACGCGGTATCCTGCGAAGACATAGAACGCTGCGCTGTTCACGACCAGCCATGCCCCCAACCCGCCCAGCAATGCGACCACGGGCCCCGCCGCGCGCACCCCACCTTGCATCCATACGGCCAGGCCTAGCGCGCCGATGGTCACCAAAGCCAGCACCAGCCACTTCACCACCACCAATCCGGCTGACCTGCCCGCCATCACCCACACCACGCCTATCGCCAAAGCCAGCGCCGTGCCCGCGCATACCACCACCAACGCGAACGCCGCCCATGCGGCGCCGGCCGACTGCAACAACAGGCTCAGCACTTCGATCCCCACGCCCAAGCCGCCCGTCATGACCAGCACGGCCAGCACCAGGGGCGACCACATGCCGGGCGGCGCGCGGCGGGCGTCCATGTCGGCCACGAAGCGATGCATCGCCGATGACGCCACCGGATCGTCGGGGTCATCTATCTGCCTCGCCGATGACGCCACCGGGTCTTCTCGGTCATCCAGGGCGGACAGCGCTGCCTCTACCTTGCGGCACTGCGCGATCAACTTGTTCAGCCCGGCCTGGGGCTTGTCGCCGGACGATGGCATCACAGCCGCGTCACGCCCGGCGCGTGTTCCGCGACCGTGTTGCGCAGCGCCGCCATGGCCTCTTGCACCGCCAGCGGTCGGAACGCATCTTCGCGCCAGTACATCGCCACCGATCCAAAGCCCGACAGCCGCACCGGAATGATCCGCATCGCCCGCATCTGCGAAAAGCGCAGCGCGGCGCGATGCGAGGCCACGCCGATCATGTCGCTGTTGTTGATCAGCGTGAGGTTGATCGTGACCGAATTCGATTCCACGTGGTCGGCCGGCGGCGCTTGCCCCGCCGCCGCCAGTGCCGCGTCCACCGCGTTGCGGATCGGTGTGCCCTTGGGCCACAGAATCCATCGATACGACAGCAGCTCGGGCCAAGTCGGCTGTTCAATGGCGAACAGCGGATGACGCGGCCGCGCCACCAGGTGGATGGGTTCCAGGTACAGCGCCTCAAAGCGAATGGCCGGGTCGTGATGTTCAGGCGCCGAGCGGCCCACGACGATATCCAGATCGCCCTGCGCCAATTGCGCCAGCAGCCGGTCGGTGGTGCCTTCCACCAGCTTCACGCGCGCTTGCGGCATGCGTTCCAACAGCTTCATCACCGCCAGCGGCACGGTGTCGGAGGCCGACGCGCCCGAAGCCCCAATCACCACGCGGCCGCCACCGCCTTCGCGCAGCGCGGCCATGTCGGCGCCGGCGCGGTCCAGTTGCGCCTCCAGCCGCTGCGCGTGCGCGATCAGCACGTCGCCATGCGGCGTGGGACGCAAGCCGCGCGCATGCCGCTCAAACAGCGGCAGCCCGATATCGTCTTCCAGGTCTTTCAGCCACTTCGACAGGCCGGGCTGCGTGGTGTTCAGCATGGCCGCCGAATGGCTGATGTTGCGGGTCTGCGCCAGGCTCAACAGCATCTTCAGATTGCGCAGCCGCAGGCGGTGGGTCCAGTCCATGCAGGCCCTCATCCGTGGGGGGTTGTCTCGTATGTATATGGTTATTGGTATGGATAATAAGATAATTTCATTTCAAAACACATAGCTGTTCTACGCATAATCGTCTTCGAACCTGGACCAGCCGCGAACCACGCGGCGGCCACCTGTAGAAGCCGGCATCAAGCCGGACATACCGG
The DNA here is from genome assembly GCF_003994415.1 of Achromobacter spanius. Taxonomy (NCBI): domain Bacteria; kingdom Pseudomonadati; phylum Pseudomonadota; class Betaproteobacteria; order Burkholderiales; family Alcaligenaceae; genus Achromobacter; species Achromobacter spanius. Next base: position 5,999,722 of record NZ_CP034689.1, read on the forward strand.
AGACAAACATGCCCGACGGCCACACCACCAGCGCCGACCGCAGCAGCTACTACGCCCGCATCGCCAAGAAACACATGGCCCCGCTCTGGGAGTCATTGCATAACCTGGTGCCCCGCCAGCCCGCCCCGCGCTGCGTACCCGCCATCTGGAAGTACGACGATGTGCGCGACGACGTCATGGCATCCGGTTCGCTGATTACCGCCGAGGAAGCCGTGCGGCGCGTGCTGATTCTGGAAAATCCCGGCCTGCCGGGCCAGGCCAGCATCACGCAAAGCCTGTACGCGGGCCTGCAACTGATCCTGCCCGGCGAAGTGGCGCCCAGCCACCGCCACACGCAATCGGCGCTGCGCTTCATCGTCGAAGGCCGGGGCGCGTACACCGCCGTCAACGGCGAGCGCACCACCATGCATCCGGGCGACTTCATCATCACGCCATCCTGGACCTGGCATGACCACGGCAATGCCGACACCGTCGAGGGCGGCGAGCCCGTCGTCTGGCTGGATGGCCTGGACATTCCCTTGCTGCGCTTTCTGGATGCCGGCTTTGCCGAAAACTATCCGCAAGCCGCTCAACCCGTGACCCGCCCGGAAGGCGACAGCATGGCGCGCTTTGGCCACAACATGGCGCCAGTGCGCCACCAAGTGTCCAGCGGCACCTCGCCCATCTTCAACTACCCCTACGAACGCAGCCGCGAGGCGCTGGACTCGCTCTATCGACACGGCGAACTGGACGCCTGGGACGGCGTGAAGCTGCGCTACCTGAACCCGGCCACGGGCGGCTACCCCATGCCCACCATGGCCACCTTCATGCAGTTTCTGCCGGCCGGATTTCAGGGCAAGCCCTATCGCAGCACCGACTCCACCGTCTACAGCGTGGTGGAAGGCCGGGGCATCGCGCGCATTGGTGAAGACGAATTCCACTTCGGTCCGCGCGACGTCTTCGTGGCGCCGTCGTGGCTGCCCGTGCAACTGGCCGCGCTGGACGACGCCACGCTGTTCAGCTATTCCGACCGCCCCGTGCAAGACGCGCTGGGCGTATGGCGCGAAGAACGCGTCGGCTGATTCGCGCCGCGCGGTTCGCTGCGCGGGGTTTGCGGCCCGCTTTCTTCTTGTTTTCTGCTTGCTTTCCGCTTTGTTTCCCGCCTCTTCGATCAAAGGTTGATCCATGCCTTTCGTGTTTGCTCCCGCCGCTCCCGTCGCCGTGCCCGTGGCCGGCGGCCAGGATGCCTTTCCCGTGCGCCGCGTCTACTGCGTGGGCCGCAACTACGCCGCCCACGCGCGCGAGATGGGCTTTGACCCCGACCGCGAACCGCCCTTCTTTTTCTGCAAGCCCGCCGACGCCGTCGTGCCGGTGGCGGACGGCCAGACGCTGGAGCTGTCCTACCCCCCGAGACCGCCAACCTGCATTACGAGATTGAACTGGTTGCCGCCATCGGCCAGGGCGGCGCCAACATTGCGGTAGACGACGCGCTGCAACACGTATGGGGTTACGCCGTGGGCCTGGACATGACGCGCCGCGACTTGCAGATGAAGATGCGCGAAGCCGGCCGCCCCTGGGAATTGGGCAAGGCCTTCGACCAAAGCGCGCCCATCGGCCCGCTGCATCCGGCCGCATCCGTTGCGGGCATACACCAGGCCGGCATCTGGCTACAGGTCAATGGCGCCGACAAGCAACGCAGCGACACCGGCAAACTGATCTGGTCCGTGGCCGAAACCATCGCCTACCTGTCGCGCTACTTCCGGCTGGAAGCGGGCGACCTGATCTACACCGGCACGCCGGAAGGCGTCGGCCCCGTGGTGCGCGGCGACAGGATGCTGGGCGGTGTCGACGGGCTGGGCACGCTAAGCGTGCAGATGGTCTGACCCGGAGGCCCCATGCAACTACACAGCTTTTTCAACAGTTCCACGTCGTACCGCGTGCGCATCGCGCTGGCGCTCAAGGGCCTGCCTTACGAGGTATTGCCCGTGAACCTGCGCAAGCAGGAACAACGCGCGCCCGAGTACGTGGCCAAAAACCCGTCGGCCGGTGTGCCGCTGCTGATCGATGGCGATGTCCACCTGTCGCAATCGCTGGCCATCATCGACTACCTGGACGCCACGCACCCCGAGCCGCGCCTGATACCCGCCGACACCCTGGCGCGCGCGCGGGTGCTGGAACTGTCCAACGCCATCGCCTGCGACATCCATCCGGTCAACAACATGCGCGTCCTGCGCTATCTGCAAGACGTGCTGGGCGCGAGCGAGGCGCAGAAAAACACCTGGTATCAGCACTGGGTAAACGAAGGCCTGGGCGCGGTTGAAGAGTTGCTGGTCCGCCATGGCCACGGCGCGTACTGCTTTGGTGACGCGCCCACGCTGGCCGATTGCTGCCTGGTGCCGCAAGTGGCCAACGCGCAGCGCATGGGCTGCGACCTGTCTGCGTTCCCGCGCATCCTGAGCGTCCATGCGCACTGCAACGCGCAGCCCGCGTTCCAGCAAGCCGCGCCCGCCCGCCAACCCGACGCCACCCCATGACGCAATGACGATGAGCACACCCATGCAAGAACCCGACACCCAAGGCGCGCCGCTGCGCGAGTACACCGACCCCGCCTACCAACCCCTGTGCGCCAACCTGGCCGAGGTGCGCGCCCACATCGACCGGCTGGACGACGAGATCGTGCGCCTGATCGCCGAACGCGCGATGTATGTGAAAGACGCGGCGCGCTTCAAGCGCGACGCCTACCAGGTCAGCGCGCCCGCGCGCCAGGCCCAGGTGTTTGACAAGGCGCGCGCGCTGGCCACCCGCCACAACCGCGGCTTTGCCAATCTGGAAGCGGTGGTGGATGCGACCTATCGCGCGATGGTGGCGGCGTTCATCGCCAACGAGCAAACCTATTTCGACAACATGAAAAATGTGGGAGACACCGATGACTAAGTTTTTTTCGCAGGGGCGACCCCTAAGCTTGATGGCGCGCGCCTTGACGTTGGCGGTGGCCTCCTGCGCTTCGCTGGCCGCCACGACCGCCAACTCACAGGCCGCCGACGCCTGGCCGTCGCAACCCTTGAAGGCCATCGTGCCGTTCGGCCCCGGGTCCAGCCCGGATCAGGTGGCGCGTGTGGTCGGTGAAAAGGCCAGCGCCATCCTGGGCCAAACCATCGTCATCGAAAACAAGCCCGGCGCCAGCGGCAACATCGGCACCTATGCCATCGCCAACGCCAAGCCCGACGGCTACACCTTCGGCGTGTCTATCACGGGCCCGCTGGTGAACAACACGCTGCTGTTCGACAAGCTGCCTTATGCGCCCGCCACCGATCTGTCGCCGCTGACGCTGGCCGTGCATCAGCCCAACGTGTTGGTGGTGCCCGCGTCAGCCGGCATTGCCAACGTGGGGCAGTTGCTTGACGCGCTGAAGAAGAATCCGGACAAATACAACTTCCCTTCGCCGGGCGCGGGCACCGTATCGCATCTGGCGGTTGAGCTGTTGCTGCAACAGATCGGCGCGCGCGCCATGCACGTGCCCTACCCGTCGTCGCCCGCCGCGCTGACGTCGCTGCTGTCGGGCGATACGCAGTTTGCCGCGCTGCCGCCCATTGCCGTCATGCCAATGGTGAAGGACGGGCGCTTGAAGGCGCTGGCGGTGACCTCATCCAAGCGTTCCGCGCTGCTGCCCGATATTCCGACCTTGGCGGAAGTGGGCGTGCCGGGCATCGAGGGCTCGGCGTGGATCGGCTTCGTGGTGTCGTCCAAGGTGCCGGCCGACATACAGAAAAAATTGTCGGACGCACTGATCCAGGCCATCCGCGACCCCGAGGTGGCCAAGCGCCTGCAAGCGCAGTACATGGACCCCGTGGGCAGCACGCCGGCCGAATTCCGCGCCTACATGGATGAAGAGCTCAAGCGCTGGGAACCCTTGATCAAGAAGCTGGGCATCAAGGGACAGTAAGGCATACGCAAGACAAGCAAGGAGGACATCAATGCTCATTACCGAACCCGCCCGCCAGGTGCCGCTCTACGGCGAATTCGACGTCGTGGTGCTGGGCGGCGGCCCCGCCGGCGTGCTGGCTGCCGCCAGCGCCGCCCGCAACGGCGCGCGCGTGCTGCTGGTGGAACGCTACGGCTTTCTGGGCGGCATGGGCACCGCCGCTGGCGTGTCCAATTTCTGCGGGCTGCACGCCAACATCCACGGCAACATCCGCCAGGTGGTGCACGGCATGACCGACGAACTGTTGGACCGCATGCGCGCCATGGATGGCTTGAACGACCCGCACCTGATCCTGGGCAAGATCCACGCCCAGGCCTATGACATATCCGCCTTCAAATGCGCGGCCGACGGCATGGTGCAGGACAGCGGCGCGCAGGTGCTGTTCCACGCCCTGGCCACGGGCCTGGCGCGCGACGAGCAAGGCCGCGTCGACGTCTTGTTCCTGGAGACCAAGTCGGGCCGTTGCGCGGTGCGCGCCAAGGTTTTCATCGACTGCTCGGGCGATGCCGACATCGCGCAATGGGGCGGCCTGCCGTTTGAGAAAGGCGACGAACACGGCCACATGCTGTACCCCACGCTGATGTTCAAGGTAGGCAACGTGGACGGCGCGCGCGCGCAAGAAGCCTGGAAGACCATTCCGCTCTTGATGGACGAGGCCGTGGCCAGCGGCGAATTCACGTTCCCGCGTCGCGGCGCCATCGTGCGCCCGCAAAAGCACGACTACGAATGGCGGGTGAACGTTACGCAATTGGCCAATGCCGATGGCAGCGCGGCCGACGGCACCGACGCCGGTTCGCTGTCGGCCGGCGAACTGGAAGGCCGCCGCCAGATCGTGCAGTACCTGGCCTTTCTACGCGCCAAGGTGCCAGGCTTTGAACAGGCCTACGTGCTGGACATCGCGCCGCAGCTTGGCATACGCGAAACCCGCCGCATCGTGGGCGAGGCGGTGCTGACCAAAGAGCACGTGCTGGGCTGCGCCGACTTTGAAGACAGCATCGGCGTGAACGGCTGGCCCTTGGAAATGCACACGGCCGGTGACGTGAAATGGGTCTGGCCGCCCATTCCGGAATCTCGTGGCTACAACCAACTGCCGTTTCGGATGATGGTGCCCAAGCGCGGGCCGGGCGTCGCCGACAACGTGCTGGTGGCGGGCCGCTGCGCGTCCATGACGCATGAAGGCCAGTCCGCCGCGCGCGTCAGCGGCAGTTGCTTTGTGATGGGCGAAGCGGCGGGCACGGCGGCGGCCATGGCGCTGCGCGCGGGCGTCTCGCCGGCCGAGCTGCCCATCGCGGCCTTGCAGGCGCAACTGACACGCCAGGGCGCCTTCCTGGGCGGCCAGGAATGAACCGGCACGGAACCTTGATATGAATGCATCCTCGACAACAACGACAACGGCAACAACCACACCCGCCACGCGCTCCGTCATCGTGGTGGGTGGGGGCATCGGCGGGCTGGCGGCCGCGCTGGCGCTGACCCGGCAAGGCATAGCCGTGCAACTGCTGGAGCAGGCCGCGCACATCGGTGAAATCGGCGCGGGCATCCAGCTTGGCCCCAACGCCTTCGCGGCGCTGGACGCACTGGGCGTGGGCGACACCGCACGTGCGCGCGCGGTGTTCACCGACCACATCATCATGATGGACGCGGTGGATGCGCAGGAGGTGGTGCGCATCGACACGGGCGAGGCCTTTCGTGCGCGCTTTGGCGGCCCGTATGCGGTGATCCATCGCGCCGACATTCATTTGTCGATACTTGAAGCCGTGCAGCAAAACCCGTTGATCCGTTTTCGAACGTCGACGCAAATCGCCGCCATGTCGCAAGACGGGCAAGGCGTGGAAGTGGTGGACACGAACGGCGAACGCTACCGCGCGGATGCTGTGGTGGGCGCGGACGGCGTGAAGTCGGTGATCCGCGAACGCACCGTGGGCGACCCCGCGCGCGTGACAGGCCACGTGGTCTACCGCGCCGTGGTCGAACGCGAGAACATGCCCGAAGAACTGCGCATCAACGCGCCCGTGCTGTGGGCGGGGCCGCGCTGCCATCTGGTGCATTACCCGCTGCGCGGCGGCCAGCAATACAACTTGGTCGTGACCTTTCACAGCCGCGAAGAAGAGCAATGGGGCGTGCGCGAAGGCAGCAAGGAAGAGGTGCTGTCGTACTTTGAAGGCATCCACCCGCGCCCGCATCAGATGCTGGACCGCCCCACGTCATGGAAGCGCTGGGCCACCGCCGACCGCGACCCGGTCGAACACTGGGGCCAGGGCCGCGTCACCTTGGTGGGCGACGCGGCGCATCCCATGACGCAGTACATGGCGCAGGGTGCGTGCATGGCGCTGGAAGACGCGGTCACGCTGGGCGAAGCCGTGCGCCAATGCGGGCACGATCTGGAAGCCGCATTCCGCTTGTACGAGTCGGTGCGTATTCCGCGCAGCGCGCGCGTGGTCTGGTCGACCCGGGAAATGGGCAGGCTGTATCACGCGCGTGGCGTGGAACGCACCGTGCGCAACATGCTGTGGACGGGCCGCAGCCAATCGCAGTTCTACGACGCGTTGCAGTGGTTGTACGGCTGGAAGGTTGAGCACTGCCTGACGCTTGCGTAGGGACTCAATACAGAAGCACAAGACCAAAGCACAAGACCAGAGCACAACAGGAGACAACCATGACATGCCATATCCTACGGGGCGCCGCTGCCCTGGCGTTGGCGCTGACGGCATGCGCCGCTGGCGCGCAGGGCAAGCCGCTGGACATCGGCTTTATCGGCACGCTGTCCACGCCCGCCGGCTACATCGGCGAAGACGAGCGCGACGCCTTCATGCTGGCCGTCAAGGAAGGCGGCGGCAAGCTGGGCGGCGTGCCGGTCAATGTGCGCGTGGAAGACGATGCGCTCAAGCCCGCCAACGCCAAGCAAACCGCCGACAGGATGGTGCAGGACGGCGTGCGCCTTTTCACGGGCGTGAACTTTTCAAACGTCATGGCGGCGGTTGGCCCCACGGTGCTGAACGCGGGCGGCTTCTACGTCAGCCTGAACGCCGGCCCCTCCAACTACGCGGGCAAGGCCTGCAACCCGAACTACTTCGCGGTCGCCTTTCAGAACGACTCGTACGCCGACACCGCCGGCATCGCCGCGAATGAATTGGGTGTGAAGCGCGTGGTGGTGATGGCGCCCAACTACCAGGCCGGCCGCGATGCCGTCGCCGGCTTCAAGCGCGCGTACAAGGGCGACATCGTTGAAGAGATCTACACGAAGTTGGACCAGTCGGATTTCTCGGTTGAACTGGCCCGCATCCGCGCGTTGAATCCCGATGCGATTTTCCAGTTTCATCCGGGCGGCGCGGGCATCAACCTGACCAAGCAGTTCGCCAATTCGGGCCTGTCGGACAAGATCAAGATGATCACACCGATCTATTCCATGGACGAACGCATGCTGGCCGCGACGGGTACGGCAGGCAAGGGGTTCTACCTGAGTTCGCTATGGAGCGCGGACCTGGACAACCCGCAGAACAAGCATTTCGTCGAGGCGTTCAGCAAGGCGTATCAACGCGCGCCCACGGCGTATGCGGCGCAAGCCTACGACACCGCGAATCTGATCGCGTCAGCGTTAAAGGCCGTCAACGGCGACATCACCGGCCGCGCCGACGACTTCCGCGCCGCGCTGCGCAAAGCCGATTTTTCCAGCGTGCGCGGAAAGTTCAAGTTTGGGCCGAATCAGCACCCGATCCAGGATTGGTACCTGCTGCACATCGAAGCGGATGCGAGCGGCAAGCTGGTCTACAAAAACGTAAAGGTGCTGGCGCGCGATCACACCGACGTGCACGCGGCAACCTGCAAAATGTAGGATGGGTGGAGCGCGCCGGATCCGTAAAAAGAACACAGGCGTGAATCGCGCGTAACCCATCAGGCGATGCAGGATCGCGCGTAGATCTCCAAAAGCAAAACAGCCGGCAGATGGATAGGCTTTTAGTCCATTCTGCCGGCTGTTTTTTCTATTGTGAGCGCTAGCGTGCTTTCACCGCTGCTTGATGGGTTTCGCGCGTTTGGCGTTGGTGTTCTTTGCTCAATCTTGCCGCGCTACACCCATCCTACGGGTCCGGGATCAATCCGCGTAGGATGGGTGTGGCGCGCGGGGCTTGTAAATAGAACCCCGCCGCCGACCGCGCAAACCCATCACACCCTCAATTCAAACTCGCCCCCGAGATCTTCACGATCTCCTGGTACTTCGCCTTCTCACTCTTCACAAATTCGGCAAACGCTTCCGGCGTCATCGGCGTGGCTTCCGAACCCATCATCAGCAGGCGCTGCTTCACGTCCGGCTGCTGCATCGCATCCGCATAGGCCTTGTTCAGCTTCGCCACCACCGGCGCGGGCGTGCCGCCGGTCGTGAACACCCCAAACCAGGTACCCAGGTCAAAGCCCTTGATGCCCGACTCTTCAACCGTCGGCACATCCGCCAGCAACGACGAACGCTTGGCCGTCGTCACCGCCAGCGCCTTGACCTTGCCGTCCTTGATCAAGGGTGCCGATGCAGCCAGGTTGTCGAACATGAAATCCGACTGGCCCGACAACAACGCCAACTGCGCGGGCGCCGCGCCTTGATAGGGAATGTGTTCAACCTTGATGTCGGCGCGCGCCTTCAGCAGTTCGCCCGACAGATGGCCCGCGCTGCCGTTGCCGCCCGAACCGTAGTTCAGCTTGCCCGGATTCTTCTTCGCGTAAGCGATCAGGTCGGCCAGCGTCTTGATGTTGTTCTTGTCGGCGAATTCATTGTTCATCACCAGCACGTTCGGCACCGCCGCCACGATCGTCACGGGCGCGAAGTCCTTGACTGGGTCGTAAGGCAGATTGGCGAACAGCCAGGGGTTGATGGCGTGCGTGGCCACCGCGCCCATGACCAGCGTGTAGCCATCGGCCGGCGCCTTGGCCACCAGATCAGCGCCGATGTTGCCGCCCGCGCCCGACCGGTTTTCCACGATCACGGGTTGGCCGAGCGATGCGCGCACTTTTTCGGCAAGCAGCCGGGCCATGGTGTCCAGCGGACCGCCGGGCGGGTAAGGCACGACAAAGCGAAGCGGCTTGGTCGGGAAATCGGTGGCTTGGGCCAGCGCGGGTGCGCCGAAAGGCAGGGTGGCGGCAAGCGCCACGGCGCCTTGCAACAGGGCGCGGCGGACCGCGCTACGGGGGGATTCGTCATGATGTTGTCTCCTCATCCAGATCAATGGCGGCCTGTAGCATACCGCAGCCCAAGTGTTGGCGTAACAAAGGGATACGCGGCAGATTGGCCCGATATTCGCGCGGGTCAGCGGGATTTCAGCGCCGCACGTGCACCGATCAGCCTTGCGGCGTGGGTTCGGATTTGCGCCTGACCAGCGCGGTGAGTGAAACGCCTAGTGCGTTCATGACCTTGCGCAGGGTGTGGTAGCTGGGGTTCGCGCCGGGGGCCAGCACCCGATACAGGTTTGTTCTGGCAAGCCCTGTCTCACGAGCAATTTCAGTGATGCCGCGCGCGCGCGCCACGTCGCCCAGGGCTTGCAGGAAGGCGTCAGGATCGTCCTCCGCCGCCGCGTCCGCCAGGTAATGCGCGATCGTTTCGTCATCTTTCAAATAATTCGCTGCGTCGAAGTCGCGTAATTTCGTCATTTCTCGATGCTCCGCTTAATTTCCGTCCAAAGGCGTTTGGCTTGGGCAATGTCTTTGCCCTGCCTGGTCTTGTTTCCGCCGCAAAGCAGCACGTAGACCACCTCGTCGGCTCGGGCGTAGTACACCCGGTAGCCGGCGCCAATATTCACGCGCATTTCACTGACGCCCTCGCCCACTGGCTCTACGTAGCCAAAATTCCCATTCATGGCGCGCGACAATCGGCGCAGGATTTGAGCACGCGCCCGCAAGTCTCGGAGTGAATTTAGCCAACGGGTGAACGCCTCGGTTTCTCGGAATCTAAGCATACCGAGAATGTCGCTCAAAAGGTACATTTAGAACAACGGCAAGATCCTCCCGTAGCGTCAGCCGGCCACACAATTTCGTCGCGCCAAAACAAAACACCCCAAAACCCGGATCGAAATCCAAGCTTTGGGGTGATTGCCAAAACGGCGGTTCTTGAGGGGATCAGTGCAGGATCTGGCTCAGGAAAAGCTGGGTCCGTTCGTTCTGCGGGTTGTCGAAGAACTGATCGGGCGTGTTTTGTTCGATGATTTCGCCACGGTCCATGAAGATGACGCGGTTGGCGACTTTGCGCGCGAAGCCCATTTCGTGGGTCACGCAGATCATCGTCATGCCGCTTTCCTGGGCCAACGTGACCATCACGTCCAGCACTTCCTTGACCATTTCGGGGTCAAGCGCCGACGTCGGCTCATCAAACAGCATGATCTTCGGGCTCATGCACAACGACCGCGCAATGGCCACGCGCTGCTGCTGGCCGCCCGACAACTGGCCGGGGAATTTCTTGGCCTGTTCCGGAATGCGCACGCGCTCCAGGTATTTCATGGCGGTGGCCTCGGCTTCCGCGCGCGGCTTCTTCAGCACCCACATGGGTCCCAACGTCAGGTTTTCCAGCACCGTCAGGTGCGGGAACAGGTTGAAGTGCTGGAACACCATGCCGACGTCCTTGCGGATCGTCTCGATGTGCTTCAAGTCATTGGTGAGCTCGGTGCCATCGACAATGATGTGGCCCTTCTGGTGCTCTTCCAGACGATTGATGCAGCGGATCATCGTGGACTTGCCCGAACCCGACGGGCCGCACACCACAATGCGCTCACCCTGCGCCACGTCCAGATTGATATTGCGCAACACGTGGAACTGGCCGTACCACTTGTTCACGTCCTGCAAACGAATAATGGCATCCGACATGCCTGTACTCCCGTAAATATCGCTGTGCGCGCCCGCCGGCAGGCAGGCGCGCGGCATTGACTAGCGTTGGTGACCCGTCGCAAGACGTTTTTCAAGCGCCTGGCTGTACTTGGACATGGAAAAGCAGAACACGAAGTAGATCAGCGAGATGAACAGGTACGCCTCTACGCCGAATCCACGCCATGCCGCATCCGACAAGGCCGCCTTGGCTGCCAAGGTCAGGTCGAAAATGCCGATGATGACCACCAGCGAGGTGTCCTTGAACAGCGCGATGAAAATGCTGACCAGCGGCGGAATCACGATCTTCAGTGCCTGCGGCAGGATGATCTTGCGCATCTGCTGCCAGTACTTCAGGCCCAGCGAATCCGCGCCTTCGTATTGCCCCTTCGGGATCGCCTGCAAACCACCGCGCACCGTTTCCGCGATGTAGGCGGCGGCGAACATGATGATGGCGATCTGCGCGCGCAGCAGCTTGTCGATGGAAAACCCTTCCGGCAGGAACAGCGGCAGCATCACCGACGACATGAACAGCAGGCTGATCAGCGGCACGCCACGGATCAGTTCGATGTACACGACGCACAGCGCCTTGATGGCCGGCATCTTCGAGCGCCGGCCCAAGGCCAGCAACACGCCGATCGGGAACGCGAAGGCGATGCCGAACGTGGACAGGATCAGCGTCAGCGGCAGGCCGCCCCAGCGTGCGTTTTCCACGTAGGTCAGGCCGAACACGCCGCCCCACATCAAGAGCGCAACCGCGGTCAGGCCCACGACCCAGATGACGGCCAGTTTCCAGTTCCAGAAGGCACGGATGCCGCTGCACACAATCACGCCCACCAGCAGGATGGTGGCGATCAGCGGCCGCCATTGCTCGTCGAACGGATAGGTGCCGAACAGAATCAGCCGGTGCTTCTCGATGATGAACGCCCAGCAGGCGCCACCCGAGGCCCGGCATTCCTGGGCATTGGTCGCATTGAAGTCGGCTTTGAAGAATGCCCATTCCAGCAGCGCCGGCACCGACATCAGCAGGAACCACGCAAGCAGTACCGTGATGAGGATGTTCAGCGGTGATGAGAACAGGCGGGATTTCAGCCATGCCCAGGGGCCCACATGCGTGCTGGGCGGCGGCATGGCGTCGGTGGGGGTATGCGTAGTGCTGCTCATCTCAACGCTCCACCAGCGCGATGCGCTTGTTGTACCAGTTCATGAATATCGAGATCGAGAGGCTGACCGTGAGGTACGCGCCCATGATGATGAGAATGCCCTCGATGGCCTGGCCCGTCTGATTCAGCGTGGTGTTGACCACCGACACGATGTCCGGATAGCCGATAGCCACGGCCAGCGAGCTGTTCTTCGTCAGGTTCAGGTACTGGCTGGTCATCGGGGGGATGATCACGCGCAGCGCCTGCGGCAGAATCACCAGGCGCAGCACCTTGGCGCGCGGCAGGCCCAGCGAACCGGCGGCTTCCCATTGGCCGTTGTTCACGGCCTGGATGCCCGAGCGCACCACTTCGGCAATGAAAGCCGACGTATAGATCACCAGACCCGCCAGCAGCGCGGCGAATTCCGGTGACAGCGTCAGGCCGCCCGCGAAGTTGAAGCCCTTGAGTTCCGGCATCTGCAGCGACAGCGACGCACCGCTGACCAGCCAGCCCACGATGGGCAAGCCAATCAACAAGCCCATGGCCCAGCGGCCCAGCGGGAACACCTGGCCGGTGGCTTCCTGGCGCTTCTTGCCGTAGTGGCCCAGGAAGATGATGGCGACGATGGCCAGGCCCAGGCCCGCCAGCATCCAATCCAGCGAATTGCCTTCCAGCGAGGGCACCTTCAGGCCGCGGTTGGAAATGAAGACGCCGGGCAGCGGATTGTGCGCCTGGCGCGGACCCGGCATGTTTTCCGTGATCAGCGCGTACCAGAAGAACAATTGCAGCAAGAGCGGCACGTTGCGCATCACTTCGACGTAAACCGAGGTGATCTTGGCGACGAGCCAATTCTTGGACAGTCGGCCAATGCCGATCAGGGTGCCGAGGATGGTGGCAAGCACGATGCCGATGACGGCGACGCGCAAGGTGTTGAGCAAGCCGACCAGAATGGCGCGGCCGTAATCATTCGTGGGGGAGTAGTCGATGGGCGTTTCGCCGATCGCGAATCCGGCTTCTCGGCTCAGAAACCCGAAGCCCGTGGCGATATTGCGCACGGACAGGTTATGTAGCGTGTTGGAAACCAGGAACCACACTGCCCAGGCCACCGCGGCCAGCGCGAACACCTGGTACACCACCGAGCGCACGCCGGGGTCGTTCCAGTTGAGCCGCCGGCGAGGAGCCGCAATTGGGGCATTATTTTTAGAAGTCGTCATGATGAATCTACAGAAGTCGTAAACCGGGCGGCAACGCCGGCAAGGCCACCCCTACTCCTGCCGCCCGCTCGGTGGCGGGCTAGGCAAGACGGAGCGCCGGGCTCCGCCTTGCCAGGCAGCCGTGTTAGCGCACCGGCCAGCCGTACATCAAACCGCCTTGCTTGTACGAGGCGTTCAAACCACGCTCCAGCTTCATCGCGCTGTTCTTGCCCAGCGTGTTTTCGAAGCTTTCGCCGTAGTTACCCACGCTCTTGATGATGTGGTAAGCCCACTTGTCGTCCACGCCCAGGTTCTTGCCCATGCCCGGGGTCACGCCCAGGATTCGCTGGATGTTGGGGTTGGAGCTCTTGGTCATTTCATCGACGTTCGCCTTGGTGATGCCGTATTCCTCGGCTTCCAGCATGGCGTTCAGCGTCCAGCGAACAATGTTGAACCATTGCTCGTCGCCCTGGCGCACCATGGGGCCCAGCGGTTCCTTGGAGAAGTCTTCCGGCAGGATGACGAACTTGTCCGGGTTCTCGAGCGTGGTCCGGGTGGAAGCCAGTTGCGACTTGTCGGTCGTGAAGGCGTCGCAGCGGCCGGCCGAGAAGGCGCGGATGATTTCGTCGTACTTGTCGATCACGACCGGCTTGAATTCAATCTTCTGGCTGCGGAACCAGTCGGCCAGGTTCAGTTCGGTGGTGGTGCCCGGCTGCACGCAGATGGTGGCGCCGTTCAATTCCTTGGCGCTCTTGACGTTCAGGTCCTTGGAGACCATGACGCCTTGCGAGTCGTAGTAGTTCACGCCCGCGCCGATCAGGCCCAGCGTCGTGTCGCGCGTCAGCGTCACGGTGGTGTTGCGGGTCAGCACGTCGATTTCGCCGGATTGCAGGGCGGTGAAGCGCTGCTGCGTGTTCAGGGGCGTGAACTTGACCTTGGTGGCGTCGCCGAACATGGTCGAGGCGATGGCGCGGCACAGGTCCACGTCAATGCCCTTGTATTCGCCCTTGCTGTCAGCAATCGAGAATCCCGGAATGCCCGTTGAAACCCCGCATTGGACAAACCCTTTTTTCTTAACGTTATCGAAGGTCGCGCCCGCATTGGCAGCCGCGGATGCGGCGAACAGTGCCGCGCCAATAGCAGCGAGTTTCAGTACTTTCATCGTGATCTCCGTGTGGGACAAATCGAGCTTGCCACGGCCGGGTTGGGCCGAAGCATGGGGCGGATGGTAGCGTCCGGACAAGGGGCGGCACATCCGGGAATTCCCTTGAAATATAGGGACACTGGCGAAATCAATTGATGTTTTCGTTCGAAAACGGGGACACCTTTTTTCGATTGCACGGCGTTCGAAGATGCGTTCATTTCGTTCTGATCAAAACGTGTCCAGGCGGTCACGCGGAAACGCTTTTTCACAGGACCGCGAGGAATGGGCTTAGGTCTCCCTCCTGTCCCCGAGTTACTATTGCGGCTTCATCCGACAGCCGCCATGATCGAATTCCAGCACGTATTCAAATCATATGGTCGCGGCCGAAATATCCTGGCCGACATCAACTTCCGCGTAAGCGCGGGAGAATTCGTTTTCGTATCCGGGCCATCAGGCGCCGGTAAATCCACGCTGCTCAAGCTGATCGGCGGGTTGGAGCCCGCCAGCCGCGGGTCCATCCAGGTCAACGGGCAACGGCTGGACAAGCTGCCCGCGCGCGCGCGCCCTTACCTGCGCCGCGCCGTGGGCGTCATTTTGCAAGACACCCACCTGCTGTTCGATCGAAGCGCGTTCGAAAACGTCATGCTGCCGCTGGCGGTCCAGGGCCACGCCTGGGATTCCGCCGCATCGCGCGCCCGCGCCGCCTTGGACAAGGTGGGCCTGTCGGGCAAGGAAGACCTGAATCCCATTGAATTGTCCGGCGGCGAACAGCAGCGCCTGGCCATCGCGCGCGCCATCGTGAACCGGCCCGCCATCCTGATTGCCGACGAACCCACCGCCAATCTTGACGACGACAACGCGCAGCGCATCATGAACGTGTTCCGCGATTTCAACCGCGTTGGCGTGACCACGCTGATCGCCTCGCATGACCAGGGGCTGATGGCACGCTATGCCTCGCGTACCTTGCGCATCGAGCCGGGCAAGTTCGCCGATTCGCACGGCCCCGCCTCACCGCCCGACTCGGGCCAGCCCGCATCGGGTTCGTCGCGCGCAAGCGGCCGCGCCGAGCCCGGCCTGGGTGCACACGGAGCGTCGTCATGAACGCCTGGCTGCGGCAACACCGCTATGCGTTGATGGTCACCGTGCGCCGGTTGGCCAAGCAACCCTTCTCGTCGTTGGCCAACCTGCTGGTCATGGCGCTGGCACTGGCTCTGCCCTTGCTGGGCAGCGCCATCCTGGTGTCCGTGCAACCCGTTGCGCGCCAAATGTCGGTCACGCCGGAAGTCACCGTGTTTCTCCGCGTGGACGCCCCCAAGGGCGCCGCGGCCGACGTAGCCAAGCGCATCAAGGATGATTACCAAAACGACGTGCGCGCCGTGCGCGTGGTTGATCGCGACGCGGCGCTTGCCGACCTGCGCGCCAACCCCGCCTGGCAGGAGGCGCTGGCCGTGCTGCCCGGCAATCCGCTGCCCGATGCGGTGGTCGTGACGCTGGCCGATGGAGACAACCTGGCAGGCCGTGCCGACAAGCTGGCGGGCGACTGGAAGCAGTGGAACCACGTCGACCTGGTGCAGTTGGACAGCGCCTGGGTGCAACGGCTTGAGGCCATCCTGCGGTTTGCCCGCATCGGCCTGGGCTTTCTTGCCGCTTGCGTGGCCGTGGTGGTGCTGGCCACGGTGTTCAACACCGTGCGCATGCAGGCACTGTCGCAACGCGAAGAGATCGGCGTTGCGCGCCTGGTGGGCGCCACCGAATCCTTTGTGCGCCGCCCCTTCCTGTATCTGGGCGCGCTGTCGGGCGCGGTGGCCTCGCTGCTGGCCATCGGCGTGTCCGCCATTGCGCTGTCGCCCTTGAACGACGCCCTGCTGGGGCTGGCCCGCAGCTACGGCGCCGAATTTGCCCTGCATCTGCCCGGCGCGCCGGTTCTGCTGGGCGCGGTGGTGGCGACCGCCGCGCTGGGCGCGCTGTCGGCCCGCTGGTCCGTCACGCGCAGTACGCGCTTTTAGGCGCCTCCGCATACCGGCGCGCCTGACTCCACGCGCGCCGGTTCCGCATTAAAGCCACGTATAACGCCTGAACCTCCCCGTGATCCGGGGAAAGGGTTCGCGCGCGTATGTGTACGATGGCTTCGAGTGGCCGGTAGCCGGCGTTGATGCTGCATTTGGCGCGGCGTTTGGTCCTGCATGTAGCGTTAAACGGGGTCATATCATCGACCACCGTTACAAGCATTTCTCCCGTTACCTTTCGGGATATGCAAGAATAAAGCGAAATTTTTCTTCACTTTTTGAAACATAAACCGTTCTGCAGGGCTCTGTCCTTCATGTCCCAATCGCCGTTCTTGCCTGATAAGTCCCATGGTCTCACGACTTGAAGCCCGCGCAACGCGCCACTACTTCGACAGCGCGTTCCAATGCCAAGCGGTGAAAGTGCTCCCCAACGAGTACTACGTCACCAACGAAGATCTGATGATCTCGACCGTTCTCGGGTCCTGTGTCGCCGCCTGCATTCACGATCCGGTGACCGGCGTGGGGGGCATGAACCACTTCATGTTGCCAGAAGGCGACATGCAGTCGCCCGCGTCGGCGACGATGCGCTACGGCGCTTTCGCCATGGAAGTGCTGATCAACGAATTGCTCAAGGCCGGCGCCTCGCGTGACCGCCTGGAAGCCAAGGTGTTTGGCGGCGGCGCGGTGCTCAGCGCCATGCAGCAGATGAACATCGGCGAACGCAATGGCATTTTTGTCCTGAACTACCTGAAGCTCGAAGGCATACCGGTCAAGGCGCAGGACCTGGGCGACGTGCATGCGCGCCGTATCAATTATTTCCCGCGTGACGGCCGGGTGATGGTGCGCAAGATGGCGCCGCACCACCAGCGCGCCGAAGAGATCATCGCCAAGCGCGAACAGGCCGCGGCCCAAAGCGTGCAGGCAAAAACACAAAGCCCGCCGCGCGTGGAACGCTTCACCCCACCTGGCGTGGAGCGCTTCGACAAACCGGCTGGTCCGGGTGTGGAACGTTTCGACAAGCCCGCGCGCCCTGGCGTCGAACGCTTCGACAAACCGGCTCGCCCCGGCGTGGAGCGTTTCGACACCCCCGCCCGCCCCGCACGGCCAGGCGTCGAACGCTTCGACACCGCGTTGTCGCGCCTGCGCAAGTCGGAAACCACCGGTAGTTGAACGGCGCTCGGGCGCCGTTCGCGTAGACCGGTCGCGGCTTGACGGGCACGACGCCTGGCACGGGTCCGCGCCTACAATCGGCGCATGTCCGCGATCCGTCTTTTCTTCGCCTTGTGGCCGTCGCCACCCCTGGCCGCTTCCTTGGCCGAATGGGCGCAAGCCGCCCGCCCGCATTGCGGCGGCCGCATCATGCGCACCGAGACACTGCACCTGACGCTGGCCTTCCTGGGGCCGGTCGAAGCGCAACTGGCTGATGCGCTGGCCGCCGCCACGCCCGAACGCAGCGTGCCTCCCGGCGAATTGATGCTGGACCGCTACGGCGTGTTCAAGCGCCAGCGCATTCTGTGGGCCGGGCCACGTCAGGCCGGGCCGCGTCAGGCCGGGCCGCGTCAGGCCGAGCGGGATGAGGCTGAACCGAATCCGACTGAACCGCATCGGCCCGATTCCCTTCAGCCCGATTCCCTTCAGCCCGAAACGCAGCCCGCGCCGGCCCCCTGCAAGTCATCCACGACGGCCTGTGGCAATGGTTGGCCGGCTATGGCCTGACCGCGCCGCCGCAGCCCTTTCGCCCGCACGTCACCTTGCTGCGCAACATCGAACGCGACGACCCGCCGCCGCCCCCGCCCGACCCCTTGATCTGGCGCTATGACCGTCTGGTACTGGTGGCGTCCGAATCGCAGACGGGCGGCAGCCGCTACCGCATCGTGGCGCAGTCCCGTCCGCTGGAACCGTAGCGGCTCTGGCACAATCTGTGCGGTTGCAACTTCGGGGATCGCCATGATCATCCTGCTGGACCAAGACGGCGTGCTGGCCGATTTCGAACACGCTTTCCTCGACGCCTGGCGCCTGCGCCATCCCGACATCCCGCCCGTGGAATTCGAAGACCGCAAGTCTTTCCACATCCGCGAGGACTACCCCCCCGAACTACGCAAGATGGCCGAGGCCATCTACACGGCACCGGGTTTCATCCGCGAGCTGCCTCCGGTGCCGGGCGCGCTGGACGCCGTGCGCGAGCTGCTCGCCTTGGGCATGGACGTGCGCATCTGCTCGTCGCCGCTTTCGCAGTTTGAAAACTGCGTGGCGGAAAAGTACCTGTGGGTGGAAAAGAACCTGGGCCGCGACGCCACCAATCGGCTGATCCTGACCAAGGACAAGACGCTGGTGCATGGCAACCTGCTGATCGACGACAAGCCCAAGATTGAAGGCGCCGTGAAGCCGCGCTGGAAGCACATTCTGTTTGATGCGCCCTACAACCGGCAGGTGTCCGACCGCCCCCGCATCACCTGGGCGAACTGGCGCAATGTGCTGGCGGGCGAGCTCTATACCGCGGACGCATGAGGCCTGCCGGACGCTGTTCAGCCGTCATGATTTAGGACTATTCTGTGCTGGCCGTACCCCCACCCCGGAGGAGCCCGCACTATGAATCTGCACCGTCTGCTCAAGCAGCGAGAAGCCGACCACAAGCCCTTGCGTGTTGCATTGCTGGGCGCCGGAAAGTTCGGCGCCATGTTCATGAGCCAGGCTCCGCGCACGCCGGGCATACGGCTGGTGGCGGTGGCGGACCTGGCGCCCGACCGCGCCCGCGCCGCCTTGACCCGGGTGGGCTGGCCGGCCACTGCGCTCAACGCCGCCAGCACCTCTGACGCGCTGAAAAACGGCAAGGTCTACTTCAGCGACGACCCGCTTGCCATCATCGCCAGCCCTGACGTAGACATCGTCATCGACGCCACGGGCCAAGCCGCCGCCGGCATCACCCACGTGCTGGCCTGCTGCGAATACGGCAAGCACATCATCATGGTCAACGTGGAAGCCGACGCGCTGGCCGGGCCGCTGCTGGCGCGCCGCGCGCGCGAAGCGGGCATCGTGTATTCGCTGGCCTACGGCGACCAGCCCGCCCTGATCTGCGAAATGGTCGACTGGGCACGCGCCAGCGGCTTCGAGGTCATGGCGGCCGGCAAGGGCACCAAGTACCTGCCGGAATTCCACACGTCCACGCCCGACACCGTCTGGCCCTACTACGGCTTCACCGCTGAAATGGTGGCCGCGGGCGACTTCAACGCGCAGATGTTCAACAGCTTTCTGGACGGCACCAAGAGCGCCATCGAAATGGCGGCGGTGTCGAACGCCACCGGCCTCTTGCCCTCGCCGTCGGGCCTGCATTTTCCGCCGTGCGGCGTCGACGACCTGGCCCGTGTGCTGCGGCCCCGCGAAGACGGCGGCATTCTGCACCATCGCGGCCAGGTGGAAGTGATTTCATCGCTGGAGCGCGACGGCCGCCCCGTATTCCGCGACCTGCGTTGGGGCGTCTACGTGACGCTGGCCGCCGACAGCGACTACGTGCGCCGCTGCTTCCAGGAATACGGCCTGGTCACTGACCCCAGCGGCAACTACACCGCCATGTACAAGCCCTATCACCTGATCGGCCTGGAACTGGGCATCAGCGTGGCCAGCGTGGGCTTGCGGCGTGAACCCACCGGTGCGCCGGCCGGTTGGCACGGCGACGTGGTCGCCACCGCCAAGCGCGATCTGCAAGCGGGCCAGATCCTGGACGGCGAAGGCGGCTACACGGTCTTTGGCCGGCTGATGCCGGCGCCCGATTCGGTGGAAGAAGGCTATCTGCCTTTGGGGCTGTCGCACGGGGTCAAGCTCAAGAATCCGGTACGGCAGTCGCAGGCCATACGCTGGCGCGACGTGGAGTACGACGAGACCTCAACGGCGGTGCAGTTCCGGCGAGAGATGGAACAGACTTTCGCCTAGGCACACAAACCCGTACCCCAACCCGCAGCCAAAACCACATCCACGCACCGCACTCCGCACCAAGGCCCCGCCCGCTACACCGGTGCGGGGCGTTCAGCCTGAAACAACCGCAAGCGGTCGGCCGCATTACGCAGATGCTGTTCGGCCGCGCGGCCGGCTGCGTCCGGGTCTGCCCCTTCAATGGCGACGAAGATGGCCTGATGCTCGCTTTGCACCGCCGCCATGCGCTCGGCATACCGGCGCGCGGTGTTGTGGCGCGCGCTGCGGATGACGCGGCGCACGTTCGCTTCCAGATAATCGTTCAGCGACACCAGGTGCGGGTTATGCGTGGCCTGCACGATGGCCTGATGAAATTGATAGTCTTCTTCGTCGCCCAGCTTGTCGTTGATCAGCGCGTATTCCATGCCGACCAGCGCCTGACGCATCTTCTTCAAGTCTTGATCCGTGCGGCGCTGCGCGGCATAGCGCGCGGCGGTGACTTCAATCGACAGCATCAGTTCCAGGATGTGTTCCAGGTCCTGCGTGTCACCAGGCGTGGGCGCGGCGATGCGAAAGGCGTTGCGCTGAAAGTTGGGATCCACGAACACGCCGCTGCCCTGCTGCGACGTGATCAGCCCTTCGGACTTCAGCCGCGCCAGCGCCTCGCGCACCACCGCGCGGCTGACCGAATAGGTTTCGGTCAACTGCTTTTCGGTGGGCAGGCGGTCGCCGGGCGCCAGTGCCCCCTGGCGTATCTGCTCGGCCAGCGCATCGCCCAACGCGGCGGAAAGTGAACTCTTGGGCGCGGTGCGCGGCGGATCCTGATCTTGATTCGGCGGCATGGAAAGTCGTGGAAACGTGATGGTTGCGTCCTGCACTTTAAGCGATATAGATGCCGCCGTTGACCTGCATGACTTCACCCGTCACGAAGCCCGCCAGCGGCGAACACAGGAACGCGATGGCTCCGGCAATCTCGTCGGCCGTACCAAAACGGCGCAGCGGCGTGCTTTCCAGCAACTGCGCGCCTTTCTGGCCGATGAGGTCATGCGTCATGGACGTGGCGATGATGCCGGGCGCCACCGCATTCACGCGGATTTGCGGCGCCAGTTCCAGCGCCAGGCTGCGCGTGAAGCTTTGCACCGCGCCCTTGGACGCCGAATAGGCCGCATGCGCGTAACTGCCGCGCTGCGCGGCCAATGAGGTCAACAGCACGATAGACCCGTTGTGGCGCAGGTGCCGTTGAGCGGCGCGGCAGGCATAGAAGGTGCCGTCCAGGTTCACGCGCATCAGCGTGCGCCAGGCCTCGTCGCTGGTGTCCTTGACCAGTTGCTCCGGGTAGATGCCGGCGCAATGCACCAGGTGGTCCAGCCCGCCGAAATGCCTGGCCGCCGCCTCGAACACCCGTTCGCAATCATGCGATATCGATACATCCAGCGCATGCGTGTAGATGCGTTGGCCGGTCGGATCCAGCTCGGCGGCAACCTCATCCAGGCGCGCACGGTCGATGTCCGTCAGCACCAGGCGAGCGCCATGGGCGGCCATCAGGCGCGCCGTTGCCAAGCCGATGCCATTGCCCGCGCCCGTGATCGCGGCCACCTGTCCTTCAAATGAAATCATCCTGTCTCCTGTCGTCTTTCTGTTGTGTTTCATGCGCGGGCTCAGCGCTCGTTCTGCGTGCCGTGCCATCTGCGATTGAACTCCTGAATGCATCGCTTGACACGAGAAAAACGCTTGCCCTATTATTTATCAGACAACTTCAATAAGTTATCGGACAACTTGTCTGGAAAGCGTAAAGCAACTCCGGTTTCCAGGCAAGCCAGTCAGAGAAAAACAAGGCCGAAGCGCCGCAAAACAGGACGGGGACAACAGGGTGAACACCACCGGCAGCACGACGGTATTCGCCCGTATCTTGCGATACCCCCCATCCCGATTTGCCCTCTTCGGCCAACAAAAGCCGCCACCAAGCGCGCTTGAATGACGCTCGCACGCATCGTTACGCACGCCCTCACGTACGGAACGACGCACACAACAAACCACTCCCGTCCCACGGAGGAGACACGCATGAAATTGGCTTTCACCACCGGCCTGCTGTGCCTGGCCGGCATCGCCGCATCGGCGCACGCCGCACCCGTCAAGATCGGCCTGATCGAAACGCTGTCCGGCCCGCAGGCCTCGACCGGCCTGATGTTCCGCGCCGCCGTCAAATATGAGCTGGACCGCATCAACGCAGCGGGCGGCTGGAACGGCCAGCCGCTGGAACTGGTTGAGTTCGACAACCAGGGCGGCCCCGTGGGCGCGTCCGACCGCTTCCGCGCCGCCGCCGCCGAAGGCGTGCAGGTGCTGGTGCAGGGCTCGTCGTCGGCCATCTCGGGCCAACTGACCGAAGACGTGCGCAAGCACAACCTGCGCAACCCCGGCAAGGAAGTCGTCTTCCTGAACGTGGGTGGCGAAGCGCTGGAACTGACCGGCCAGAAGTGCCACTTCTACCACTTCCGTTTCACCACCAATGCCGACCTGCGGGTGAAGTCGCTGGCGTCAGTCATGTCGGCCGACGGCACGCTGGGCAAGCGCGTGTACGCCATCAACCAGAACTATTCCTGGGGCCAGGACATGGAGGACGCCACCGAGCGTTTCGCCAAGCAATACGGCTATGAAGTGGTGGGCAAGACGCTGCACGAAGTCAACAAGATCCAGGACTTCGCACCCTACGTCGCGCGCATCCGCTCGGCCTCGCCCGACACCGTCATCACGGGCAACTGGTCCAACGACCTGCTGCTGTTGATGAAGGCCACGCAGGCCGGCGGCCTGAAGGTGCGTTTCGCCACCGTGTTCCTGGACCAGGTGGGCAACCTGGCCAACGCCGGCGAGGTGGCGATGGGGCATTACATCGCCCATCCGTACAACATCGAAGCGGCGGGCGAAGAAGGCGCCAAGTTCGCCGAAGACTACAAGGCCAAGACGGGCCACTACCCCAGCTATACGGAACCGCAGACGGTGATCGGCATGCGCTTTCTGGGTGAAGCACTGAAGCAGGTGCAGCCCCAGGACGGCAAGCTGTCCGTGCCGGCGTTGGCGAATGCGTTGGAGAAAGTCACGTATACCTCGGCGCTGGGCAAGTACACGATGCGCGCCGAAGACCACCAGGTGCAGTTGCCGATGGTGGTGTCCAAGGTCAGCAAGAACGCCAAGTACAAGGCCGACGGCACGGACATGGGCTTCGAGCCGGTGAAGGTGTTGACGGCGGCGGACGTGTCGGCGCCAGTGCAGGCGACGTGCAAGATGAAGCGGCCGGGGTAGGGCTGCATGATGGGTTGCGCGCGTTCGGGACTTGCGTACGTGGCGTGATTTTCGCGCGCTCCACCCATCCTACGTAGGATGGGTGGAGCGCGGCGATGTCGCCCCGCGAACCCCGATTTGAACCGCGCGCAACCCATCACCCGCACCCCCAAAAAAACATGCTCCCCCGGCGCGGGCCGGCTCGCAACACGCCCCGCCGTCTTGACGCAAGAATGATGGATCAGACATGGAATACTTTACCGTCTCGCTGTTGAACGGCGTGATCTACGGCCTGCTGCTATTCATGGTGTCGGCGGGCCTGACGCTGATTTTCGGGATGATGGGCGTGCTGAATTTCGCGCACGCCTCGTTCTACATGATCGGCGCCTACGCCGCCTATACGCTTTCGCCCGTCACCGGTTTCTGGACGGCGCTGGTGCTGGCCACCCTTATCGCGGGCGTGCTGGGCATGGGCGTTGAACGCTTTTTCCTGCGCCGCGTCCACAAGTTCGGCCATGCGCAGGAACTGCTGGTCACTTTCGGGCTGGCCTTCATCGTGGCCGAGCTCATCAAGCTGTTCTACGGTGACTTCCCCGTTGACTACCGCGTTCCCCAATTCCTGAACTTCGCGGCCTTTCGCGTGTTCGATGCGGACTACCCCTTCTACCGCCTCTTGATGGGCGGCGTGTCGCTGGCGATGTTCGCCGTCATCTACCTGCTGCTGTCGCGCACCCGCGTGGGCATCGTCGTGCGCTCGGCCATCTACCGGCCGCGCATGGCCGAAGCGCTGGGCCACAACGTGCCGCTCGTCTTCATGAGCGTGTTCGGCGTGGGCGCGGCCATGGCCGGCCTTGCCGGCGCGGTGGCGGGCGCGTTCTACACCACCAACCCCAACATGGCGCTTGAATTGGGCGTGCTGGTGTTCGTGGTGGTCGTCGTGGGCGGGCTGGGCTCGCTGGAAGGCGCCATGATCGCCTCGTTGCTGATCGGCCTGATCAGTTCGTTCTCGGTCGGTATCGACGCCAGCCTGGCCTCGCTCTTCGGCCTGTTCGGCGCGGGCGAATGGGCCGAAAGCGTGGGCGGCCTGATGACCGTGAAGGTGTCCAGCCTGGCGGCCACCCTGCCCTTCCTGCTGATGCTGGTGGTGCTGCTGGTCAAGCCGTCGGGGCTGAAGGGAGAGCAAGCATGAGCCACACCCGTCTTGCCTCCGGCGCCTTGCTGCTGGCCCTGTGCGTGGCCGCGCTGTGCGCCTTGCCCTGGCTGTTGCCCCCGGGCCAGTTGGTGGCCGCCGTGCAGATGCTGATTGCCGCGCTCTTCGCCTGCGCCTTCAACCTGCTGGCCGGCCAGGGCGGCATGCTGTCCTTCGGCCATGCCGCCTACTTTGGCGTGGGCACCTTCGCCACCATCCACGCCATGAACGCCCTGGGCGGCGCGGGCCTGTTGCCCACGCCCTTGATGCCGCTGGTGGGCGGCGTGGCCGGGCTGTTGTTCGGGCTGGTCGCCGGCTGGTTCGCCACCATGCGTTCGGGCGTGTACTTTTCGATGATCACGTTGGCGCTGGCTGAACTGCTGCACGCGCTGGCGCCGCACCTGAAAGGTGTGTTCGGCGGCGAAGCGGGCGTGTCCGCCATGCGCATGCCGGCCTGGGGCTTTACCTTTGGTTCCGACATCGAGGTGTACTTCCTGGTGCTGGCCTGGGTGCTGATTTCGCTTGCCGCACTGTACGGCCTGACCCGCACGCCGCTGGGCCGCTTGACGCTGGGCCTGCGCGAAAACGCCAACCGCCTGCGCTACCTGGGCTACCGCCCGCACACGCTCAAGACCATGGTGTTCGCCTTGTCGGCCATGTTCGCCGGCATCGCGGGCGGCTTGCAGGGTTTGAACATCGAAGCCGGCAACTACGTGCTGTTCGAGGTCAAGCTGTCCACCGACGCCGTGCTGTTCGCCTACATCGGCGGCGTGAATGCCTTCCTGGGCCCGGTGCTGGGCGCCGCCGTGCTGACGTTCCTGTCGCAGACGCTGGCCGACATCACGCGCTCGTGGCTGCTGTACCAAGGCGTGCTGTTTGTGCTGGTGATGCTGTTCGTGCCCGATGGTTTGGTGGGCCTGGTGCAGCGCGCCGCCAAGTCGCTGCGTGAACGCGGCCTGGCCAACTGGCTGCCGCGCGCGCTGGTGTCGGTGGCGGGCGGCCTGCTGTTGACTGCCGCCACCGTGTTCTCGGTGGAACTGCTGCAACGCATGTTCGCGCGCGACTACCGTTCGCTGCTGGCCATGAACCCCGACGCCGGTTGGCCTGCCATCCCCCTGTTCGGCCACGACTGGGCGCCGCTGGCCTTGTCGACCTGGCTGGTGCCAGTGACGCTGTTCGCCTTGGGGCTGGCGGCCTGCCGCTGGGCGCTGGCCCTGTGGCGCAACGACGGCGATGCCGCCCCCGTGCTGGAGCCCGCAAAATGAGCCACGACATCCTGACCCTGACCGATGTGCGCAAGTCCTTTGGCCAAGCGGAAATCATCCAAGGCGTGAACCTGGCCGTCGAAGCCGGTGAACGCCATGCGGTCATCGGCCCCAACGGCGCCGGCAAGTCCACGCTGTTCCACCTGATGTCGGGCTCGTTCGCGCCCACCTCGGGCAACATCAACCTGCGCTCGCAATCCATCGGCGGCCTGACGCCCGAAGCCATCAACCGGCTGGGGCTGGCGCGTTCGTTCCAGATCACCAATGTGTTCCCGCGCCTGTCCGTGCGTGAAAACCTGCGCCTGGCCGTGCAGCGCATGCACGGGCTGGTCTACAACTTCTGGCGGCCCATCGCGCGCAACCGGGCGGTGAACGAAGACGTGGACCGTCTGCTGGAAAAAGTACGCCTGACGCCCAAGCAACACACCGCCGCGGGCGACCTGAATTATTCCGAACAGCGCTCGCTGGAAATCGGCATGACGCTGGCCTCGCGCCCCAAGGTCATCCTGCTGGATGAACCCATGGCCGGCATGTCGCAGCACGAAGTCGATTACACGGTGGAACTCATCAAGGACGTCACGCGCGACTGCACCTTGCTGATCGTCGAACACGACATGCAGGTGGTGTTTTCCTTGGCCGACCGCATCAGCGTGCTGGTGTATGGCGAAATCCTGGCCACCGGCACGCCCGCCGACATCCGTGGCGACGCCCGCGTGCGCGAAGCCTATCTGGGAGAGGAAACGGTATGAGTATTGACACAACCCCGCACCCAACCCCTTCATCGCCCCTGCTCAGCCTGCAAGGCGTGCATGCGCACTACGGCAAGAGCCACATCCTGCATGGCATCGACCTGTCCATCGGGCGCGGCGAAGTCGTCAGCCTGCTGGGCCGCAACGGCGCGGGCCGCTCCACCACCCTGAAGAGCATCATGGGTTTGGTGGACGTGACCGGTGGCCGCATCGCCATTGAAGGGCGCGACATCACCAACAAGCGCCCCTTTGAAATCGCGCGCGCCGGGCTGGGCTTTGTGCCGGAAGAACGCGAGGTCTTCGCCAACCTGACCGTGGACGAAAACCTGCGCATGGGCGAACAGCCCAAGCGCGACGACGCGCCGCACTGGACCGCCGCGCAAATGTTCGACTATTTCCCGCGCCTGAAGGAACGCAGCAACACCCGCGCCGGCAACCTGTCGGGTGGCGAACAGCAGATGCTGACCATGTGCCGTTCGCTGCTGGGCAACCCCAAGGTGATGCTGATCGACGAACCCACCGAAGGGTTGGCGCCGAAGATCGTGGAAGTGATTGCTGACGTGATCCGCGATATCCACAAGCGCGGCGTATCAGTCGTGCTGGTGGAACAGAAGCTGACGATTGCGCTGAAAGTGTCAACGCGCGTCAGCGTCATGGGCCATGGCCGCATCGTGTTCGAAGGACCGCCCGCGCAGTTGCATGAGCGCCAGGACGTCGTCCAGGAATGGCTGGCGGTCTGACCGCCGCCCGTACGCAAATCCTCTACAGGCACCTATCTTGGACCACACTCCCTTGGACCACCCCACAGAAGTCATTCACAGCGAACTGCGCGGCCAGCGCGTCGTCATTACCGGCGGCGCCAAGGGCATCGGCTTTTCCACCGCGCAAGCCTTCGTGCGCCAAGGCGCGCGCGTGGCCTTGCTGGACATGGACGCCGCCGCGCTGGACGCCGCCGTGGCGGAACTGACAGCGGCGGGCGGCGACGCCATGGCCGTGCAGGCCTCCGTGACCGACGCCGACGCGGTCGAGCGCGCGTTCGCCCAGGTCGAACAGGCCTGGGGCGGCATCGACGTATTGATCAACAACGCCGGCATCTCCGCCAACAAACCCACGCTGGAAGTCACCGTGGACGAATGGCGCCGCGCTGTCGACATCAACCTGACAGGCGTATTTCTTTGCGCCCAGGCGGCTGGCCGCCGCATGGTGCCGGCCGGCTCGGGCTGCATCATCAACCTGGCCTCGATGTACGGCGTAGTGGCCGCGCCCGACCGCGCCGCCTACTGCGCCACCAAGGGCGCCGTTGTGCTCTTGACCGAAACGCTGGCGGTGGAATGGGGCCCGATGGGGGTGCGCGTGAACGCGCTCGCGCCCGGCTACGTGGAAACCGACCTGGTGCGTGACCTGGCGGCGCGCGGCCGTCTTGACCCCGAACGTCTCAAGCAGCGCACGCCCTTGCGACGCATGGCGCAGCCGGCCGAAATGGCCGACCTGGCGGTGTTCCTGGCATCGCGCCAGGCCGCCTACATCACCGGACACACCCTGGTGGCCGATGGCGGTTGGAGCCGCTACAGCTACCTTTAATCGTACTGACGCTAAAAACATTCTGGAGACACACTCATGGCCACCTACCAACCGCTTGAGCCCCAAGCGCCCTGGCGGCAACTGACGGTTGACGCGGGCGACTGGCAGCAGGCGGACCCCGCCTTGCTCGGCACCATGCTGACCCAGTTGCACTGGATACGCGCCTTTGAAGAGGCCGTGCTGGAACTGGCCGCCGAAGGCCTGGTGCACGGCCCCGCGCACTCGTCCGTGGGCCAGGAAGGCGGCGCGGTCGGTTCCGTGCTGGCCTTGGGCGCGGGCGACCAGATCAACGGCTCGCATCGCGGGCACCATCAGTTTCTGGCCAAGGCGCTGCAACACGTCGCCCCGCTGGGCCTGGACCCGCGCAACCCGCTCACGCCCGCCATCGACGAGGTGCTGCAAAAAACGCTGGCCGAGATCATGGGCCTGGCGCAAGGGTTCTGCCGGGGCCGTGGGGGCAGCATGCACCTGCGCTGGCTGGAAGCGGGCGCGCTGGGCACCAACGCCATCGTGGGCGGCGGCGTGCCGCTGGCGGCGGGCGCGGGCTGGGCGCACAAGCACGCGGGCACCGACCGCGTGGCCGTCACCTACTTCGGCGACGGCGCGGTAAACATCGGGTCCGTGCTGGAAACGATGAACCTGACCGCCGCGTGGAAAACGCCGCTGTGCTTCTTCATCGAAAACAACCGCTACGCCGTGTCCACCACGGTGGAAGAGTCCACCGCCGAACCGCGCCTGTCGGCACGCGGCCTGGCCTTCAACATTCCATCGTGGAAGGTGGACGGCATGGATCCGCTGGCCGTGCATCTGGCCATGTCGGAAGCCGTGGCGCACATGCGCGCCGGCAACGGCCCGACCATCGTGGAAGTGGACGTGTACCGCTTCTTCCACCAGAACGGCCCGTTTCCCGGCAGCGCATTTGGCTACCGCACGAAAGACGAAGAAGCACAGTGGCGCCGCCGCGATCCCTTGGACAAGATCGCCACCGAAATGCTGGGCCGCCAACTGATCACGCAAGCGGAAGTGGACGCGCTGCGCCAGCGCTGCAAGGACGTCATGAAAGACGTGTGCGGCCGCCTGACCGAAGCGGCGGACGGCGGCAAGCGCCGCGTGCGCGCCGACCTTTGGCCGCGCCCGGACTTCCGCGACGTGGGCCTGCGCAGTGATGGGTCCGAACTGGCCGGCCTGCGCTATCAGGACGCCGACGACTACACGGGCACCAAGGTCGAACGCAAGTTCGTCGACGCCGTGGCCGACGTGCTGGACCGCCGCATGGAAACCGACCCCGGCGTCGTGGTGCTGGGCGAAGACGTGCACCGCTTGAAGGGCGGCACCAACGGCGCCACGCGCGGCCTGAAGGACAAGTACCCCGACCGCGTGCTGGGCACCCCGATTTCCGAGAACGCCTTCGCCGGCTTGGGCGGCGGGCTGGCCATGGACGGGCGCTACAAGCCCATCGTTGAATTCATGTACCCCGACTTCATGTGGGTGGCGGCCGACCAGATCTTCAACCAGATCGGCAAGGCGCGCCATATGTTCGGCGGCGATATCGACGTGCCCTTCGTGCTGCGCACCAAGGTCGCGATGGGCACGGGCTACGGCTCGCAGCATTCGATGGACCCGGCCGGCATCTTCGCCACCGCGCCGGGCTGGCGCATCGTGGCGCCGTCCACGCCTTACGACTACGTGGGTCTGATGAACACCGCGCTGGCCTCCAAGGACCCGGTGCTGGTCATTGAACATGTGGACTTGTATGCGTCGTCGGGCGAAGTGGCCGATGGCGATCTGGACTACGCCATTCCGTTTGGCCGCGCCCGCGTGCGCCGCGAGGGCGGCAAGGTCACCATCCTGACCTACCTGTCGATGGTCAGCCGCGCGCTCAAGGCGGCCGAGGAAGCAGGCGTGGACGCCGAAGTGATCGACCTGCGCACGCTGGACCGCGCCAGCCTCGATTGGGACACCATCGGCGCCAGCATCCAGAAGACCAACAACGTGCTGATCGTGGAGCAAGGCGCGCGCGGCACGTCCTACGGCGCGATGCTGTCCGACGAAATCCAGCGCCGCTACTTCGATTGGCTGGATCAGCCGATCAAGCGCGTCACTGGCGGCGAAGCCTCGCCCAGCATCTCGAAGGTGCTGGAACGCGCGGCGTTCGCCGACACCGAGGAAGTGCTGGCGGGCCTGGCAGACGTGCTGGCTGATCTGGGAGAACAGGCATGAGCGCACTGCACATGACCGTGCCGATGGAAGTCGGCATCTGCTGCCAGGACCTGGACGCGCTGCTGGCGTTCTACACGGACGTCGTCGGCCTGACGCTGATAAACCGCGTGAGCGTGCCGGCCGACAAGGCGCGCGCGACCGGGCTGACCGCGCACGGCTACGACGTGGCGCGCTTGCAGACGCCTTACGGCGAACGCATCAAGCTGCTGCAACCCAGCGTGGCGCCTGACGCCGCCGTGCGCGGCGCGGCCATCCTGGACCGCCAGGGCGCCACCTACCTGACCTTTATCGTGCGCGACCTGGCCGGCGTGGTGCGCGGCCTGCAAGCCCGTGGCGTGGTGTTCGACAGCGAACCCGCGCCGATGGAAGTGCGCCCCGGCACCTGGCTGGCATTCTTCCGCGACCCCGAAGGCAACGTGCTGGAACTGGTCGAATACGACGATCCCGCCGCCTACCGGCCCGACCTGGCCGCCGCCGCTAACTAGGACGAACATCGTGGCTCACCTAATCAAGCTCCCTTCAATTGCCGCCGATACGTCGGACGGCAACCTGCATCAGTGGCTAAAGAAAGAAGGCGACCCGGTTGCCGTCGGCGACGCGCTGGCGGAAATCGAAACCGAAAAAGCCATAGTCGAAATCAATGCCGAACACGCGGGCGTGCTGGGCCGCATCGTGGTCCCGGCCGGCGCGGCGTCGGTGCCGATCAATACGGTGATTGGTGTATTGCTGGCCGAGGGCGATGATGTATCGGCAATTGATCGCGTGTTGGCGGAACATGGTGGGACGGCGGCGGGATCGTCGGGTGCTGCCGCGGCTGCTGCTGGATCGTCGGGCAATACGGCATCAAGTGCTGCGACGTCGGCTGACGCAGCGTCGGCTGCTGTGAAGTCCGATGCCGGAGCGCCGGCCGCCGGAGCGCCGGCCGCCGGATCGCCGGCCGCCAGATCGCCAGCCGCCAGCACCCCATCCGCGTCTGGCGATGTGCCCGCCTCCAACACCCCCGTCCCCGGCGGACGCCTGTTCGCCAGCCCCTTGGCGCGCCGGCTGGCAGCGCAGTGGCATGTGAACTTGCTGGGCGTGACCGGCACAGGCCCACATGGCCGCATCGTGCGCCGCGATGTCGAATCCGCGCGCGACCGAGCACCCGCTGCCACGACCGTGTCCCCGCCTTCGTCGACCCGCCCCGCTGCCCGCCGTGTGCCGCACACCGGCATGCGCCGCGCCATCGCCCGCCGCCTGACCGAAAGCAAGCAGAACGTGCCGCACTTCTACCTGTCGGTGGACTGCAAGATGGACGCGCTGCTGGCGTTGCGCTCGCAAGCCAATCAAGGCGGCGCGGTGAAGCTGTCGGTCAACGACTTCATCGTGCGCGCCGCCGCGCTGGCGCTGCGCGAAGTGCCTGAAGTGAATGTCAGTTGGCACGACGACGCCATCGAATACCACGCGGGCGCCGACATCTCAGTGGCCGTCGCCACCGACGGCGGTCTCGTCACGCCCATCGTGCGCGACGCCGACGTGAAGCCGCTGTCGGCCATCGCCGCCGAAATCGTCGAACTGGCCGGCCGCGCCAAGGTCAGCCGCTTGAAGCCCGAGGAATTCACGGGCGGATCGCTTACCGTCAGCAACCTGGGCATGTACGGCATCAGCCAGTTCGCCGCCATCATCAACCCGCCGCAGGCCGCCATCCTGGCCGTGGGCGCGGCCGAACGCCGGCCTGTCGTGGGCGAGAACGGCGAGCTGGTGGCGGCCACCGTCATGACGGTGACCTTGTCGGCTGACCACCGCGCGGTGGACGGCGCGGTCGGCGCACGCTGGCTGGCGGCCTTGCGCACGCTGATCGAAAACCCCGTGCGGATTTTGCTGTGAGGTCGGTGATGACGAAAACGGATGCGGATTTTTTGCTGCGAGGCCCGCGATGACGAAGACTGAGTTTGATCTGATCGTCGTGGGCGGCGGCCCCGGCGGCTACGTCGCCGCCATTCGCGCCGCGCAACTGGGCATGTCGGTGGCGCTGGTGGAACGCGCCGAGCTGGGCGGCATCTGCCTGAACTGGGGCTGCATTCCCACCAAGGCGCTGTTGCACAGCGCGACGGTGCTGCGCGCCTGCCAGGAAGCCTCGCACTACGGCGTAACGGGTTCAGGCGAGGCACGCGCCGACCTTGCCGCCATGGTGGCAAGGTCACGCAAGGTGGCGGGCCGGCTGGGCCAGGGCGTTGCACACCTGATGAAGAAGAACGGCGTGACGGTGTTCGCGGCCACGGCAAAGTTGGCGGGCGCGGGCAAGCTGGCGCTAGACAACGGTACGACGCTGACGGGCAAACAGTCGATCGCCAACGGCACCACGCTGACGGCCAAGCACATCATTCTGGCGACCGGCGCGCGTGCCCGAGAACTACCCGCGTTACCAGTGGGCGAACGCATCTGGACCTATCGCCAGGCCTTGACGCCGGACGCGATCCCGAAGTCCTTGCTGGTGGTGGGTGCCGGCGCCATTGGAGCAGAGTTCGCCAGCTTCTACCGCGCCATCGGATCTGAAGTCACGCTGATCGACATGACGCCCGAAATCCTGCCGCAAGAAGACGCGGAGATCTCGCAGTTGGCACGCAAGGCATTTGAGAAGCAAGGCATCCGCGTGCTGACGCAATGCGCCGTCACGGCGTCTGCGTTGACCAACACGGGCGTCAAGGTCACGCTGGAACAGCAAGGCAAGAAGACGGAACTTGAAGTAGACCGTGTCATCGTTGCGGCCGGCATCGTGGGGAACGTGGAAAACCTGGGGCTGGAGCAAACGCGTGTGAGGGTCGAAAAAGCCCACATCGTCACCGACGGTTTTTGCCGCACGGACGAACCGGGCATCTACGCCATCGGCGACGTGGCCGGCGCACCCTGGCTGGCCCACAAGGCCAGCCACGAAGCCGTGCTGTGCGTGGAAGCCATTGCCGGCAAAGCCGTCCACGCCATCGACCCCCTGCGCATTCCCGCCTGCACGTATTCGTATCCGCAAGTGGCCAGCATCGGCATGACGGAAGCCCGTGCGCGCGAACACGCGAAGGCGCATGGCGGCGACATCCGCGTCGGCAAATTCAGCTTCGCGGGCAACGGCAAGGCCATCGCCATGGGCGAAGACCAGGGCCTGGTGAAGACGGTGTTCGATGCAAAATCGGGAGAATTGCTGGGCGCCCACATCATCCACCCGGAAGCGTCAGAGCTGATCACGGGCTACGGCGTGGCAACCTCATTGGAGGCGACCGAGGAAGATCTGATGCACACCGTTTTCGCACACCCGACCTTGTCGGAAACACTGCACGAATCGGTATTAAACGCGTTTGGACGGGCGCTGCATGGGTAAGATCGCCTGATGGGTTCCGCGCGATCAGCGTCCGCCCACCGGTGACATGCAACACGCGCTGCACCCATCCTACAAAGGAACGGCCAGCCCACGTAGGATGGGTGCAGCGCGGCACCACAACCAAAAGCAAAGCAACCGCCCATCGCGCAAAACCCATCAGCAAGCGCATGAGCACCACCGTCGATGGACACGACGATAAGAAACCCAACCATCACCCGTAGGATGGGTGCAGCGCGGCACCACCGTCAAAATCAAGCAACCATCCATCGCGCGAAACCCATCAACAAGCGCATGAGCACCGCCGTTGATGGACACGACGATAAGAAACCCAACCACCACCCGTAGGATGGGTGCAGCGCGGCACCATCGTCAAAATCAAGCAACCATCCATCGCGCGAAACCCATCAGCAAGCGCATTAAGCACCGCCGTTGATGGACACGACGATAAGAAACCCAACCATCACCCGTAGGATGGGTGCAGCGCGGCACCATCGTCAAAATCAAGCAACCATCCATCGCGCGAAACCCATCAGCAAACGCATGAGCACCGCCGTCGATGCATACGACGGTAAACAACCACCACCCGTAGGATGGGTGCAGCGCGGCACCACCGTCAGAATCAAGCAACCATCCATCGCGCGAAACCCATCAACAAGCGCATTAAGCACCGCCGTTGATGGACACGACGATAAGAAACCCAACCACCACCCGTAGGATGGGTGCAGCGCGGCACCACCGTCAAAATCAAGCAACCGTCCATCGCGCGAAACCCATCAACAAGCGCATTAAGCACCGCCGTTGATGGACACGACGATAAGAAACCCAACCACCACCCGTAGGATGGGTGCAGCGCGGCACCATCGTCAAAATCAAGCAACCGTCCATCGCGCGAAACCCATCAGCAAACGCATGAGCACCGCCGTTGATGGACACGACGATAAGAAACCCAACCATCACCCGTAGGATGGGTGCAGCGCGGCACCACCGTCAAAATCAAGCAACCGTCCATCGCGCGAAACCCATCAGCAAACGCATGAGCACCGCCGTTGATGGACACGACGACAAGAAACCCAACCATCACCCGTAGGATGGGTGCAGCGCGGCACCATCGTCAAAATCAAGCAACCGTCCATCGCGCGAAACCCATCAACAAGCGCATTAAGCACCGCCGTTGATGGACACGACGATAAGAAACCCAACCACCACCCGTAGGATGGGTGCAGCGCGGCACCATCGTCAAAATCAAGCAACCGTCCATCGCGCGAAACCCATCAGCAAACGCATGAGCACCGCCGTTGATGGACACGACGATAAGAAACCCAACCATCACCCGTAGGATGGGTGCAGCGCGGCACCACCGTCAAAATCAAGCAAACATCCATCGCGCGAAACCCATCAGCAAGCGCATCAGCACCACCGTCGATGGACACGACGACAAGAAACCCAACCATCACCCGTAGGATGGGTGCAGCGCGGCACCACCGTCAAAATCAAGCAAACATCCATCGCGCGAAACCCATCACACCCGCCCCGCAAAAAAATCCAAAAAGCACGCAATCCGTCGCGACAATTGCGTATTCCGGTGGTACACCGCGTGCATCGGTTGCAGCTGATCGCTGTATACCCCTTCCATCACCTTCACCAACCGCCCCGCTGCAATATCCTCGCGCACGACGAAATCAGACAGGCAAGCGATGCCCACTCCCCGCAGCGCCAACTGCCGCTGCGTCTCGCCACTAGACGTCGCCAAGGTCGGCGTCGCCTGATAGCTGGTTCCGCCCGCATGCTTCAGCGGCCACAGGTTCAGGCTTTCGGGCTGTGTAAAACCCAGCACCTCATGCCTGGCCAAATCCTCCACCGTTTCCGGCGCCCCATGCCGGGCGATGTATTCCGGGCTGGCCATCATCCAGCGCGGTGACGGCCTCAGGACGCGCGCATGGAGCGTGGAATCCGTCAGCGGCCCCATACGAATCGCGATATCCGTGCGGTGCTCCATCAAATCCACGATGCGGTCGTTGCTGGTCAGCTCCAGCGATATTTCGGGATATTCCCGCCGGAACTCCCCCACGTGCGGCACCACGCAATGCAGCATCACCGGCACCGACGCGTCCACCCGCAAGCGTCCCGCCGGCCGCTGATGCACCATCCGCATGCACTCCTCGGCTTCTTCCAACGACGCCACGATCTGCCGCGCCTTGGGCAGGAAATGCGCGCCCTCTTCCGTCAGCTCCATGCGTCTTGTGGTGCGGTTAAGCAGCATCACGCCAAGGTCCTCTTCCAGCCGCGACAGCGCGCGGCTGACACCTGATGCGGTCTGGCCCAGGAGTTCAGCGGCGGCGCTGAGAGACCCCGCGTCCACCACCCCCAGGAACACGCGCAATGCGTCGGAATTCAAAGCCATGTGAAGCGTCCTTACGCTCGAAAAACAGCTGATCTACTGTGTGGGGAATTTACAGCTTTAATGCACTACCCCGCAGCGGCATCCCGCATCCACACTGCTGCCGCGCCAGCCCAAAAAAAACGGCGCCCCCAAAGGGCGCCGCTTCCCGCATCAACCAAACCCGATCAACGCTTGGCTTTCTGCTTCAACTGCGACAGGTCACGCACCGCGCCGCGATCAGCAGACGTGGCCAACGCCGCATAAGCCTGCAAGGCTTGCGACACGACACGTTCACGTCCGACCGGTTCCCAGCCATCCGCGCGCGCATCCATCGCGGCGCGGCGGCGGGCCAGTTCTTCGTCGGACACAGCCAGGTGCATCTTGCGATTCGGGATGTCGATTTCGATCACATCGCCTTCTTCCACCAAACCAATCGTGCCGCCCTCGGCCGCTTCCGGCGAGGCGTGGCCGATCACCAGGCCCGACGATCCGCCCGAAAAACGGCCATCGGTGAACAGCGCGCAGGTCTTGCCCAGGCCCTTGGACTTCAGGTACGACGTGGGGTACAGCATTTCCTGCATGCCCGGGCCGCCCTTGGGGCCTTCGTAGCGGATCACGACCACGTCGCCCGCCACGATCTTGTCGCCCAGGATGCCTTCAACGGCGTCGTCCTGGCTTTCGAACACGCGGGCGCGGCCCGTGAAGACCCATTGCGATTCGTCCACGCCGGCCGTCTTGACGATGCAACCCTTCTCGGCCAGGTTGCCGTACAGCACGGCCAGGCCGCCGTCCTTGGAATAGGCGTTTTCCTTGCTGCGGATGCAGCCCGTCTGGCGGTCCGTGTCCAGCGTCAGGAAGGTGGCGTCCTGGCTGAAAGCGACCGTGGTGGGGATGCCGCCGGGAGCCGCGCGGTAGAACTTCTGCGCTTCTTCGCCCGCGCCGCCGGCCACGTCCCACTTCTGGATGGCGTTGCCCAGCGTGCCGCTGTGCACGTTGCCGCACGACAGATCCAGCAGATCGGCGCGCGCCAGTTCGCCCAGGATGCCCAGGATGCCGCCCGCGCGGTGCACGTCTTCAATGTGGTACTTGTCGGTGGCGGGCGCCGCCTTGCACAGGCAGGGCACCTTGCGCGAAATGCGGTCGATGTCGGCCATGGTGAAGTCCACGCCCGCTTCCTGCGCGGCAGCCAGCAAGTGCAGCACGGTATTCGTCGAACCGCCCATGGCCACGTCTAGCGCCATCGCGTTCTGGAATGCGCTCTTGGTGGCGATGTTGCGCGGCAGAACCGATTCGTCTTCTTCCACGTAGTAGCGGCGGCACAGGTCAACCACCAGGCGGCCGGCTTGTTCGAACAAGCCCTTGCGCCAGGCGTGGGTAGCAACAATAGTGCCGTTACCCGGCAGCGCCAGGCCGATGGCTTCGGTCAGGCAGTTCATCGAGTTGGCGGTGAACATGCCGGAACAGGAGCCGCACGTCGGGCAGGCGCTGCGTTCCACTTCGGCGACTTCGGCGTCCGACACCTTCGGGTCGGCTGCCTTGATCATGGCGTCGATCAGGTCGATCTTGGCGATGACCTGGCCATCGGTGGGCGACTTGACCTTGCCGGCTTCCATCGGACCGCCAGACACGAACACGACCGGAATGTTCAGGCGCATGGCGGCCATCAGCATGCCCGGGGTGATCTTGTCGCAGTTCGAAATGCAGACCATGGCGTCGGCGCAGTGCGCGTTGACCATGTATTCGACCGAGTCGGCGATGAGTTCGCGCGACGGCAGCGAATACAGCATGCCGCCGTGGCCCATGGCGATGCCGTCATCGACGGCGATCGTGTTGAATTCCTTGGCGACGCCGCCGGCGGCTTCGATTTCCTTGGCGACCAGCGCGCCCAGGTCGCGCAGGTGCACGTGGCCCGGCACGAACTGCGTGAAGGAGTTCACCACCGCGATAATCGGCTTGCCGAAATCACCGTCCTTCATGCCAGTGGCGCGCCACAGGGCGCGGGCGCCGGCCATGTTGCGGCCGTGGGTCGATGTGCGGGAACGGTAGTGCGGCATGATTTGTCTCGAGTGCTGTTAGCGTGGCGGCAAAACGCTAAATAATACGCTGGATCGGGGCGGCACAGGCCGGACCCTCATTCCCGCATCGCCAGCAGCGCCTCTTGCAGATGACGCAGACCACGGCTAAGCGGCTTGTCGCGGCGCATCACGATGGCCAGTTCGCGCGACAGGCGGGGCGTCAGCGAGTGCACCGCCAGCGCATCGCGCTGCCCCGCGCCCGACACCGCCAGCTTGGGCAGCACCGCGCAGCCCAGCCCGGCCGCCACGATCTCCTTCATGGCTTCGGTGCTGCCTAGCTCCATGAAGGGCTTGGCCGCCATGCCCGCTGCTTCGAACCAGTCGTCCACCAAACGGCGCGTGCGGGCACCGGGCTCAAACAGCACAAGCGGCCACGGCGCCAATGCCTGCGGCGTCACCTGAGCGGGAATGGAGGCCGCGTCGCGGGCGGGGAAGATCGCCACGAATTCGTCTTCGATCAGCGGCGTCACCTGAAACATCCGGCCCGGCGCGGGCAGGGTCACCAGCCCCATGTCCAGCGTGTTGTTCTCCAGCCCACGCAGCATGTCAGCCGTGTTGCCGGTGCTGGCCACGATGTCCAGCGCGGGAAAGCGGCGGCGCAACTGCGCCAGCACTGGGGGCAGCAGATAGGTGCAGGCGGTGGCGCCCGTGCCCAGCCGGATGCGGCCGGACACCTGCGAGGCATGCGCCGTCATGGCTTGCTCGGCCTGCGCCAGCGCGGCGTCGATCACGCGGATATGGGTCAGCAGTTCCAGCCCCGCCGCCGTTGGCCCGGCACGGCGGCCCACCCGTTCGACAAGCTTCAAGCCAAAACGCCTTTCCAACTGGCGCACCTGCAGGCTGACCGCCGGCTGGGTCACGCCCCCGCGCTCGGCCGCGGCCGAGAAACTGCCCAGCTCAATGACCTGCGCGAAGAGGCGCAGATGGTCCAGGTTCAAACCGCGCATGGCGTCCACCCAAAGTTTTGCTTATGCAAATCATAATCTTCCAAAGCTTTATTTATGAATTGTTTAGCACCACACTGGCGGCTGGATTTTCCTTTCGATCTTTCGGCCCTGATATGTCGCCCCACACCCCCATCGTCCTGATCCGCGACAGCGCGGAAGCAGACCTGCCCGCCATCAAGACCATCTACGCCCACCACGTTGAACACGGCACCTCCTCGTTCGAGCTGGAACCGCCTTCCATCGCCGAAATGCGGCAGCGCCGCGCGGGCGTATTGGAAAAGGACATGCCGCACCTGGTGGCCGAGATCAACGGCGAGGTCGTCGGCTATGCCTACGTCACCCCCTACCGGCCGCGCCCCGCATACCGGCACACGGTCGAGGACTCGGTCTACGTCAAGGCTGGCCGCGCGGGCTTGGGCATCGGCGGCAAGCTGCTGGCTGAGTTGATCGCACGCTGCACCGCGGCGGGTTGGCGTCAGATGCTGGCGGTGGTGGGTGACAGCCGCAACGCCGCGTCGCTGGCGCTGCACGCCAGCCAGGGCTTTCATCCGGTGGGCACGCTGCGCTCGGTGGGCCACAAACATGGGGAATGGCGCGACACCGTACTGATGCAGCGCAGCCTGGGCGAAGGCGACAGCACGCCGCCGCAGCGCCCGTGATCGGGCCGCGCGCCGTCGTCTGCCTGGGCCT
Organism: Achromobacter spanius; assembly: GCF_003994415.1. Classification (NCBI taxonomy): domain Bacteria; kingdom Pseudomonadati; phylum Pseudomonadota; class Betaproteobacteria; order Burkholderiales; family Alcaligenaceae; genus Achromobacter; species Achromobacter spanius. Next base: position 6,039,629 of record NZ_CP034689.1, read on the forward strand.
GACCCAGTTGGTGAACTGGGGCGTCACGTTCTATCTGATCGGCGCGTTCGGCCCCGCCATGACGGCCGACCTGGGCTGGAACGCCGCCGTGGTCTACGGCGGGTTTTCAGCCGCCATCGTCACGATGGCGCTGGTGTCGCCCTTGGCGGGCCGCGCCGTGGACCACTGGGGCGGGCATGTTGTGATGCCGGTGGGCGCCGTGCTGGCCGCAGCCGGTTGCGTATTGCTGGCCGCCGCGCACAGCGTGGTCTGGTACTACCTGGCCTGGCTGTTGCTGGGCATCGGCATGCGGCTAAGCCTGTACGACGCCGCCTTTGCCGCATTGGCGCGCGCGGGCGGCCCCACGGCGCGGCGGGCAATGTCGCAGATCACGCTGTTTGGCGGCTTGTCGTCCACGGCGATGTGGCCAGCGGGCCACGCACTGGCCGCCTGGCTGGGTTGGCGCGGCGCGGTGCTGGTGTATGCCGCGCTGGCGCTGGCCACCTTGCCGCTCTACCTGGCGCTGCCCCGCCAGCGCTATGCCGCGCCGGCCACCGCCGCCAACAGCAACGCCCCCGGCCTGACCCGCTCACCTGGAGAACGTCGTCTGGCGGGCACGCTTTACGCCGTGATCGCCATGGTGACCAACTTCCTGGCGGCCGGCACCGCCGCGCATCTGATTGTCTTGCTGACCGGCGTGGGCCTGGCCAGCGCGGCGGCGGTCGGTGTGGCCGCGCTATGGGGCATTGGCCAATTCGCGGCGCGCATGGCGGATGTGGCCGTGGGCGCCCGGCTGCATCCCTTGACGCTGAATTGGGCCGTCACCGCGCTGATGCCGTTTTGCTTCGTGCTGGGCTGGTTCTCGAACGGCAACCTGTATGCCACCGCAGCCTATGCGTTTTTCTACGGTGCCTGCAACGGCCTGTTGACGATCACGCGCGGCACACTGCCGCTGGCATTGTTTGATTTCCGCAGCTACGGCTCACTGGTCGGCGCGCTGCTGGTGCCCAGCTTCTTGCTGACGGCCGCGGCGCCCGTGGCGTATGCCTTCGTGATCCAGACCCAAGGCGCGCGCGCCGCCATGGCGATGTCAGTCGTGTTGGCGGCCGCGATTGCCGCGGCGGCCTGGGTGTTGCGAAAGCGGTTTATCGGCAGGGTGCCGGCAAGGGCCGTGTAGGTTCGCAACCCCTTCCAAACCTTTGGGCCGGTGCCCAAGCCGACGCTGTCGAAATAATCAGCCTTCGGCGGCGGAAGCCACCACCCACTTTTCCCAACCTATTTTCCTGAGCTTGCAGGCCGGGCATTCGCCGCAGCCATACCCCCAGTCGTGCCGCGCGCCGCGCTCGCCCAGATAGCAGGTGTGGCTGTCTTCAACGACGATGTCCACCAAGGCGTCCCCGCCCAATTGATGCGCCAGCGCCCAGGTTTCGGACTTGTCGATCCACATCAGCGGCGTTTCGATGGTGATGCGTGACCCCAGCCCCAAGCCCAGCGCCACCTGTTGCGCCTTGATGGTGTCGTCGCGGCAATCGGGATAGCCAGAAAAATCCGTTTCGCACATGCCGCCCACCAGCACATCGAGTTGGCGTCGATACCCCAGCGCCGCCGCCAGCGTCAGGAACAACAGGTTGCGCCCCGGCACGAAGGTGTTGGGCAGCCCGTTGGCCTGCATTTCGATGGCGCGGTCGCTGGTCATGGCGGTGTCGCCCACCTGGCCCAGCACCTTCAGGTCCAGCAGATGGTCTTCACCCAGGCGCGGCGCCCAGTCGGGGAAGTTGGCGCGGATTTCACGCAGCACGTTCAGCCGGGCCGATAGTTCGATGTGATGGCGTTGGCCGTAGTCGAACGCCACCGTTTCCACATGGGCATAACGGTCCAGCGCCCACGCCAGGCAAGTGGTGGAATCCTGGCCGCCCGAAAACAGCACGAGCGCGCGACGTTGATGATTTTGCATAAAGGGGGCTTCTAGAAAGACGAAGGGACATCACGGACTTTAACCGAGACAAACGCGCGCCCCGTAAGGAACGCTGCGTAAAATCAATCGGTTCGATTTTCCTGGTTTTGCCGCAACGCCCTTCCCTTCCCATCTTCAGCCCGACGGATCCACCGCCCGATGAAAGCCATTCGCCCGCAGTCCGACTCAGCAGAACCCTTGCGCCACGATATCCGGCTGCTAGGCCGTCTTTTAGGCACCGTCATTGAGGAATGCGAAGGCAAGCGTGTCTTTGACACCATCGAAACACTGCGCCGCACGGCGGTGAAATTTCGTCGCGAAGGCAATGAGGCGGACAGCAAGCTGCTGGAGCAGCGCGTCAAGCGCTTGCAAGGCAATGACCCGAATTCGGTGGCGCGCGCCTTCAGCTACTTCCTGCACCTGGCCAACATTGCCGAAGACCGCGACCAGAACCGCAGTCAGCGTGCCCGCGCCTTGGCCGGCGACACCGCCCCGCGCGGCAGCCTGCGCGATGCCGTGCAGACGCTGGGCAAGCAAGGCGTGGGCGTGGCCCGCATACGCCGGCTGCTGGCCGATGCCAGCGTGATGCCGGTGCTGACCGCGCACCCCACCGAAGTGCAGCGCAAAAGCACGCTGGACGTGCACCGCGAAATTGCCGCCGCGCTGACCCAGCGCGGCAACCCGTTGACGCCGGAAGAGCTGGCCGAACTGGATGCCGCGCTGCTCGGCCGCGTGGCCACCTTGTGGCAGACCCGCATGCTGCGCTACACACGCCTGACGGTGGCTGACGAGATCGAGAACGCGCTGTCTTACTACCGCAGCACCTTCCTGCAAGTCATCCCGCGCCTGTACGGGGATTTGTCCAAGCTTTTGAACCGCGAGCCCGCCAAGCCGTTTGCCGCCCCGCCCCCGCCGCTGGAACCGTTTCTGCGCATGGGCAGCTGGATCGGCGGCGACCGCGACGGCAATCCCAATGTGGATGCCAGCACGCTGGAGCGCGCGCTGCTGCGTCAGGCCACCGTGCTGTTCGAACACTATCTGCAAGAGGTGCACGCGCTGGGCGCGGAACTATCGATCACCACCATGCTGATTTCGGCCAACCCGGAATTGCTGGCGCTGGCCGACAACAGCGGCGACGATTCCCCGCACCGCCGCGACGAGCCCTATCGCCGCGCGCTGGTCGGTGTGTACGCCCGCCTGGCCGCCACCGCCCAGGCGCTGACGGGGCAGAACCTGGCGCGCCGCCGCACCGTCGCTGCGCCGGCCTACCAGGCGCCGCAGGAACTGTCGGCCGACCTGGCCATCATCGCCGCGTCGCTGGCGGCGCATCATGGCGCCCCGCTGGCCAAGCTGCGGCTGTCGGGCTTGCAACAGGCCATCGAGGTGTTCGGTTTCCACCTGGCCACCGTCGACCTGCGCCAAAGCTCCGACGTGCATGAAAACGCATTGGCCGAATTGTTTGAACGCGCCGGCGTCCAGCACGAGGGCAAGCCGCTGGACTACCTGTCGCTGGACGAAGACCAGCGCGTGGCGCTCTTGCGCGCCGAACTGGCCCAGGCCCGCCCGCTGGCCTCGCCCTGGATCGCGTACAGCGAAGACACCACGCGCGAACTGGCCGTGCTGCGCGCCGCCGCCGCCGGCCGCGCGCGCTATGGCAAGCAAGCGGTACGCCAGACCATCGTGTCGCACACCGAAACCTTGAGCGACCTGCTGGAAGTGATGGTGCTGCAAAAGGAAGCCGGCCTGATCGCGCCGGCCGGCCAGGACATCGCCCCCGAAGACGGCCTGATGGTGGTGCCGCTCTTCGAAACCATTCCCGACTTGCAGCGCGGCGCCGACATCATGGCTGCCTGGCTGGACCTGCCCGAAGTGCGCCAGCGCGTGAAGCAGGCGCAGAACGGCGCGCAGGAAGTCATGCTGGGTTATTCAGACAGCAATAAGGACGGCGGCTTCCTCACGTCGAACTGGTCGCTGTACCAGGCCGAACGCGCGCTGGTGGATGTGTTTTCCGCGCGCAACGTGCGGCTGCGCCTGTTCCACGGACGCGGCGGTTCGGTGGGACGCGGCGGCGGTTCAAGCTTTGACGCCATCCTGTCGCAGCCCCCGGGCACGGTGGCCGGCCAGATCCGCCTGACCGAGCAAGGCGAAGTCATCCAAAGCAAGTACAAGGACGCCGAGGTGGGCCGCTGGCACCTGGAACTGCTGGTGGCGGCCACGCTGGAATCCAGCCTGGCGCCGCGCGCCGAGGCCACCAGCGCCGAAGACGCGCACATGGCGCAGCACGGCCCGGCGATGTCGTTCATGTCCGAAACCGCACAGCGCACCTACCGTGGCCTGGTCTACGACACGCCGCGCTTTGCCGAATATTTTTTCGCCGCCACCCCCATCAGCGAAATCGCGGGCCTGAACATCGGTTCGCGCCCGGCTTCCCGCAAGAAGGGCCAGCGCATTGAAGACCTGCGCGCCATTCCCTGGGGCTTTTCGTGGGCGCAATGCCGCTTGATGCTGACCGGCTGGTACGGCATGGGCTCGGCCATCGAGGCCTATCTGGAAACGGGCGCCCCCGACGCCCCCCGCTCGCGCCGCGCCCGCCTGGCGCAACTGCGCGAGATGGCCCGCGAATGGCCGGCGTTTCGCACGCTGCTGTCCAATATGGAAATGGTGCTGGCCAAGTCCGACCTGGCCATCGCCGCGCGCTACGCGCAGTTGGTGCCGCAACGCGCGCTGCGCGAGCGCGTGTTCGGCATGATCAGCGCCGAACATGGCCGCACGCTGTCCATGCTGAAGCTGCTGACGCAGCGCGAGCTGCTGGCCGACAACCCGGCCCTGCAGGATTCGCTGCGCGAACGCTTTGCGTATATCGATCCCTTGAACTATTTGCAGATCGACCTGATCCGCCGCCACCGCGCGGCACAGAAACACCCCGAGGCGGACATCGACAAGCGAGTACAGCGCGCCATCCACCTAACCATTAACGGCATCGCGGCGGGGCTGCGCAATTCTGGCTAGGCGGGTAGCGTCCACCTGCCGAACACCGGCTGATGCTGGTTTGTCCACCCCTGGAGACTTTTAGTACTATCCCTGACAGAAATTCTAAGTACGCACAAATGTTCGTATTTAGAACAAAATGATTTTTCTGGCCGAACGGCACGGAAAGGCATCCCCGGAAGAGACAGCGTTCCCCCTGATTCCCCGTGTGCCCGCCCGTGACGTTCGCCTGCAAGCATCAAGCGAGCCGTCATGGATACTCCCCTGAAAAATCTGGCCGTCATCGGCGCAGGCGCCATGGGCAGCGGCATTGCCGCCTTGTTCGCGTCGAAGGGATTGAACATCGTCCTGATCGACCCGATGGAAGGCGCGCTGGACCGCGCCCGCGCCGTCATCGACCGCCAGTTGAACGTCTACGCGCCCACCCAGGTGCAGGAAGCGCTCCAGCGCATCCGCATGGAACCTGGGCTGGAAGCCGCCGCCAACTGCGAGCTGGTGATCGAGGCCGTACCGGAAAACCTGGAACTCAAGCGCGGCATCTTCGCCAAGCTTGACGCGCTGTGCGCCCCGCACACGCTCTTCGCCACCAACACGTCAGGCCTGTCCATCAACGCGATCGCCAGCGCCGTGGCGCGCCGCGACCGCTTCGTGGGCACCCACTTCTTCACGCCGGCCGACGTCATTCCGCTGGTGGAAGTGGTGCGCAATGACGACACCTCGGAAGCCACCGTCGCCCAGGTCATGGCGACCTTGCGCTTTGCCGGCAAGCGGCCGGTGCTGGTGCGCCAGGACATCCCCGGTTTCATCGCCAACCGCATCCAGCACGCCCTGGCCCGCGAAGCCATTTCGCTCTTGGAAAAGGGCGTGGCCAGCGCGGAAGACATCGACGAAGTGGTCAAGTGGAGCCTGGGCATTCGCCTGGCCCTGTCCGGCCCGCTGGAACAGCGCGACATGAACGGCATCGACGTGCACTACGCGATTGCCAGCTACCTGTACAAAGACCTGGAAAACCGCACCGAGCCGTCCGACCTGCTGAAAAGCAAGGTCGACAGCGGCGAGATCGGCGCCAAGAGCGGCCAGGGTTTCTACACCTGGAGCCCCGAGCGCCGCGAGCGCGTGCTGCGCGAGAAAAGCGCCGCGCTGGGCGAACTGGCGGCCTGGCTGAACGACAAGGCCGGCGACACCTGACGGCGCTTTGTTCCGACGCCGCAACCAAATTCAAGACAAAGACAGATAAGGCGCGGGGGCCACGCCCACCGCGCCATCGGGCCACGCGCCACACCACACAAAGAAAATCAATCGTCGGTCTACCCGCGCATCGCCCCCCGATGACGCCCGGGACCAGACACTAGAGAACCGCCTACGGAGTTGTTGGAGGCACCATGAATAAACTGGCTTCATTCTTTACCGAGCTGATGCGCAAGTATCTGCCGGATCCTTTTGTTTTCGCGATTGCACTGACGCTATTGACCGTGCTGCTGGCCATGGGCATCGAAGGCCAGAGCATCGGCGACGTGACCCGCGCCTGGGGCAAGGGCTTCTGGAGCCTGTTGGCCTTCACGACCCAGATGGCCGTGATTCTGGCCATGGGCTACGTGCTGGCCACCGCGCCGCTGACCGACCGCCTGCTGAACCGCATCGTCAGCCACGTGCACAAGCCGCACACCGCCATCATCGTCGCGACCCTGGTGGGCGGCGTGGGCAGCTACCTGAACTGGGGCTTTGGTCTCGTCATCGGCGGCATCGTCGCCAAGAAGCTGGCGTTGAAGGTCAAGGGCGTGCACTACCCGCTGATCATCGCGGCGGCCTATAGCGGCTTCACGATGTACGGCCTGGGCCTGTCCGCCAGCATTCCGGTGCTGGTCGCTACCCCCGGCCACCCCACCGCCAATCAGATGGGCACGATCCCGCTGTCGGAAACCATTTTCTCGGTGCCGATGCTGATCACCAGCCTGGTCATCATCATCACGCTGCCCTTGCTGAACGCCTGGCTGCACCCCAAGAAGGGTGAGAAGGTCGTTGAAGTGGACCCGGGCATCGACCGCGACGCCAACGCTTCCAACGCCGGCGAAGACATGCTGGAAAAAGGCACCATCGCCTCGAAGCTGAACAACAGCCGCATCCTGAGCATGCTGATCGGCGCGCTGGGCATTGCCTACGTGACGTTCCACTTCATGGACGGCGGCTCGCTGGACCTGAACCTGATCAACTTCATCATCCTGTTCCTGGGCATCATCCTGCTGGGCACGCCGGCCGCCTACGTGGCCAAGCTGACCGAAGGCATCAAGACGATCTCCGGCATCATCCTGCAGTATCCGTTCTACGCCGGCATCATGGCCATCATGGCCGCGTCGGGCCTGGTGACGTCGATCTCGCAATTGTTCGTTGACTTCGCCACGCCGGCCACGCTGCCGTTCTGGGGCCTGATCAGCTCGTTCTTCATCAACTTCTTCGCACCGTCCGCCGGTGGCCACTGGGTGATCCAGGGTCCGTTCATGATCGATGCGGCCAAGGAAATCGGCAGCGCCCTGAACCAGACGACCATGGCCGTCATGCTGGGCAACGCCTGGAACGATCTGGTGCAACCCTTCTGGATCCTGCCGGCGCTGGCTTTGTCCAAGCTGAAGCTGCGCGACGTGATGGGCTATACCGTCATCATGATGCTGTGGGTGGGCGTGATCCACATCACCGCCGTGCTGGCCTGGGGCTACGCCACGCACTGATCCACCGCGCTTTCTTTGAACAGACTGGAAACCGATATGAGCAAACCGACTGCGTATCTCGTCACCGGCGGCAGCGCCGGCATTGGCGCCGCCATCATCCGCATGCTGCTGGATGCGGGCCATAAAGTGGTCAACATCGACTACCGCCTGCCCGAGAATCCGCCGGCCGGGCTGGTCTCGTATCAGGCCGATCTGACCGATGAAGCGCGCACCAAGGAAGTCGCCGCCGAAGTCACCAGCGCGTACAACATCGTGGGCTTGGTGAACAACGCCGGCGCCACCCGCCCGGGCACGGCCGACACGGCCACCCTGGCGGATCTGGACTATGTGGTGAACCTGCATCTGCGCACCGCGCTGATCCTGGTGCAGGCCGCGCTGCCCGCCATGCGCGAAGCGGGCTTTGGCCGCATCGTGAACATGTCGTCGCGCGCCGCTTTAGGCAAGCCCGAGCGCGTGGTCTATTCGGCCACCAAGGCCGGGCTGGTGGGCCTGACGCGCACGCTGGCCATGGAGCTGGGTGGCGACGGCATCACCGTCAACGCCATCGGCCCGGGCCCCATCGCCACCGACCTCTTCACCAAGAGCAATCCGGCGGGCGCTCCGCAAACCGAACGCATCATCAACAGCATCGTGGTCAAGCGCCTGGGCACGCCGGAAGACGTGGCGCGCGCCGCCATGTTCTTCCTGTCGCCGGACAACGGTTTCGTGACGGGCCAGATGTTGTATGTGTGTGGCGGCACGACGCTGGGCGTCGCCCCCATCTGAGCGCGCGCGCCATGCTGAACCACCTTGACCTTCGTGCCTGCCCGCCGCAACTAGCGGCGCAGCAGCGCGTGGTTGATCTGGTCGGCGGCGCGGCGCAAGGGTGGCAGGAAGGCGTCCAGCATGGCTTCGCGCGTAAAGCGGTTGGACTGCCCGCTGACGTTCATCGCGGCAATCACACGACCGCTGCGGTCAACAATGGGCACGGCCACCGATTGCAAACCGGGTTCCAGCTCTTGCGCCACGCAGGCGTAGCCATCGGCGCGCACGCCAGCCAGCAGGCGCTTGAGTTCGGCGATGTCGGTGACGGTTTGCGGGGTGTAGGACTGGATCTGGCTCATGGCCAGCAGCCGGTCCAGTTCCGTTTCCGGCAGGCCGGCCAGCAGCACGCGGCCCATCGACGTCACCCACGCCGGCAGGCGGCTGCCCACGGCCAGGTTGATGGTCATGACCTTGTGCGTGGACAAGCGCAGGATGTAGACGATGTCGGCGCCTTCCAGCACCGACACCGAGCACGATTCGCGCGTCTGCTCGGCCACTTCTTCCATGTACGGCAAGGCCAGGTTCCACAGCGGCGTGCCGGACAGATAGGCGTAGCCCAGTTCGAGAATGCGCGGGGTCAGTTCGAATTTGCGGTCGGTGACGGTGACGTAGCCCAGGTGTTCCAGGGTCAGCAGAATGCGGCGCGCGCCGGCACGGGTCAGCCCCGTCACGGCGGCCACTTCGGACAGCGTCATCTGCGAACGACCGGGGCCGAACGCTCGGATCACCGACAAGCCACGCGCGAAGGATTGCACGTAGCTGTCGCTGGGTTGTTGGGGGTCAAGCTCCGCCATCCGGTGGGTCCCAAGAGTAAAAAGCTCGCCGCTGGCGAGCCGATCGTTGCCGTTTCGGGCAACGCCAAACGATGGAGGATCGCCATGCGTCGGCCTGCCTTGACGCTGTGCGGTCCCCATGAAACGATGTTCTTCAGCAGAACGTAAGTTCTAATGAAGAACAAATTATGACACGCCACCTATGAGCGAACATCATGATCTCTAAGCTTGTTTCAAGCGCGGCGGCCGCCTTGGCGGACGTACCCGACGGCGCCACCGTCATGATCGGCGGCTTCGGCACTGCCGGCCAGCCCATGGAATTGATCGACGCCCTGCTCGAACAGGGCGCGAAAGACCTGGTCATCATCAACAACAACGCCGGCAACGGCACCACGGGCCTTGCCGCCCTCTTGGGCGCGAACCGCGTGCGCAAGATCATCTGCTCGTTCCCGCGCCAGGCGGACTCGCAGATTTTCGACGGCCTGTACCGCAGCGGCAAGCTGGAACTGGAACTGGTGCCGCAAGGCAACCTGGCCGAGCGCATCCGCGCCGCGGGCGCCGGCATCGGCGCGTTCTTCTCGCCCACCGGCTACGGCACCCCGCTGGCCGATGGCAAGGAAGTGCGTGAGATCAATGGCCGCCACTACGTGCTGGAATATCCGCTGCACGCCGACTACGCGCTGATCAAGGCCGAACGCGGCGACCGCTGGGGCAACCTGGTCTACCGCAAGACAGCCCGCAACTTCGGCCCCATCATGGCCAGCGCCGCGCGCGTGGCCGTGGCGCAGGTGCGCGAAGTGGTTGAGCTGGGCACGCTGGACCCCGAAACCGTCGTCACCCCCGGCATCTTCGTGCAGCGCGTCGTAGAAATCGACGCCGCCCCGGCCGCCAAGGAGCAGAAATGAGCACCAAACTGACCCGCGACCAGATCGCCGCCCGCGTCGCGCAGGACATTCCCGAAGGCGCCTACGTCAACCTCGGCATCGGCTTGCCCACGCTGGTGGCCAACCACCTGCCGGCTGACCGCGAAGTCATCCTGCATACCGAAAACGGCATGCTGGGCATGGGCCCCGCACCCGCCAAGGGCGAAGAAGACTACGACCTGATCAACGCCGGCAAGCAGCCCGTGACCGAACTGCCCGGCTGCTCGTTCTTCCATCACGCCGACTCGTTCGCGATGATGCGCGGCGGCCACCTGGACATCTGCGTGCTGGGCGCCTTCCAGGTGTCGCAACACGGCGACCTGGCCAACTGGCACACCGGCGCGCCCGACGCCATCCCCGCCGTGGGCGGCGCGATGGACCTGGCCATCGGCGCCAAAGACGTCTTCGTGATGATGGAACTGCAAACCCGCGAAGGCCAGAGCAAGCTGGTCGAGGCCTGCACGTATCCGCTGACGGGCGTGCGCTGCGTCTCGCGCGTGTACACGGACGTGGCCGTGTTCGACATCCGCGCCGACGGCGTGACCGTGACCGATATCTTCGGCGACGTCACCGCCGACGAACTGCTGGCCCTGACCGGCCTGCCGCTGAAATTTTCCCGCTAATCAGGAGCCCTCATCATGCTGTTCATGGTTCAAATGCAAGTCAACCTGCCCGTCGACATGCCGGCCGAGCAAGCCAACAAACTGAAGGCGGACGAAAAGGCGCTGGCCCAACAACTGCAACGCGACGGCAAGTGGAAAGAGCTGTGGCGCGTGGTTGGCCGCTACGCCAACGTCAGCATTTTCGATGTCGAAAGCAATGACGAGCTGCACACGCTGCTGTCGTCGCTGCCGCTGTTTCCGTACATGGACATCAACGTCACGGCGCTGGCGCGCCACCCCTCGGCGATCTGACCGGAGCCTTCCATGCCCTACATCATCGAAACCTTCGACAAGCCCAACCACCAGGAAGTGCGCCAGCAGCATCGCGCGGCGCATCTGGAATACCTGGACGCCAACAAGCAGTTGCTGCTGGCCTGCGGCGCCAAGCTGCAAGACGACGGCAAGGACGCGGGCGGCGGCCTGTACATCGTTGACCTGGACACGCGCGAAGCCGCGCAACAGTTCATCGACGCCGATCCGTTCTCGCAAGCCAATCTGTTCGACCGCGTGACCATCACGCGCTGGCGCAAAGCCTACGTCGACGGCACCTGCCACCTGTAATCCTGTCGCGGCCGCCTTTGCGCGGCCGCGGTTTCATCCGAGGACTTCCCACATGGCTTACGCCGATCTCAGCCAAGCCCGGCTGTTCTACGTCATCGATGGCCCCGCCGACGCGCCGGTGCTCGTGCTTTCCAATTCGTTGGGCACCTGCTCCGACATGTGGGCACGCCAGATTCCCGAACTGACCAAGCATTTTCGTGTGCTGCGCTACGACACGCGCGGCCACGGCAAGTCGTCGATTCCCGACGGCGAATACACGTTTGAGCAATTGGCCGGCGACGTCGCCGAACTGCTGGCGCATCTGAACATCAAGCGCGCGCACTTCTGCGGGCTGTCTATGGGCGGCCCGACCGGCATCGCGCTGGCGCTGGCGCACCCGGAACTGGTCGGCAAGCTGGTGTTGTGCAACACCGCCGCGCGCATTGGGTCGGTGGAAGGCTGGAGCACCCGCATCGCCGCCGTGGCCGAGCAGACGCTGGAAAAGATGGCGCCCACACTCGTGGAACGCTGGTTGACCGACGACTACCGCGCCGCCGAACCGGGCCTGACGCAAGTGCTGATCGACATGCTGCGCCGCACGCCGGACGCCGGTTATTCGGCCAACTGCGCCGCACTGCGCGACGCCGACTACCGCCAGCAAGTGTCCGCCATCACCGCGCCCACGCTGGTCATCAGCAGCACGCATGATCTGGCCGCGACCCCGGCCCAGGGCAAGGAACTGGCCGCCGCCATCCCCGGCGCGCGCTATGTTGAATTGAATACGTCCCATATTTCAAACTGGGAACAACCGGAAGCCTTCACCCGCGCGGTCGTCGACTTTCTGACGGAGTAAGCGCATGCAGCGCTGGAAACATCGGCCCGAAGGCTCCAATTGGGGCGATTTCGGGCCCGACGACCAATTGGGTCGTTTGAATCTGATCACCGAAGAACAAGTGCTGAAGGGCGCGCGGGAAATCCGCGCGGGCAAGACGTTTTGCTTGTCCTTGCCCTTGGACCTGCCGGGCGGCAACGTGCTGAACCCGCGCCGCCATCCGCCGCAGCTGAGTCCGACCAAGCTTGCGGATACGCCGTATCTGAACTTTCCGCTGCGTAACGTCAACCCGGACGCGGTGGATGTATTGAGCGATGACCAGGTGCTGCTGTCGATGCAGTATTCCACGCAGTGGGATGCGTTGGCGCACGTGGGCGCGCTGTTTGATGCCGATGGCGACGGCAAGCCCGAGCTGCGCTACTACAACGGCTTTCAGGCGGGTGTGGACGTGGTCGGCCCGGCGGATGGCGAACATACCGGCTGCGGCTGCTCAACCGGCGGCCCGTCCGCGGCGTTGAAGCTGGGCGTGGAGAATCTGGCGCAGAAAGGCATGCAGGGGCGCGGCGTGCTGGTGGACCTGTTCCGCCACTACGGCCCGGGCCGCACGCTGATCGGCCATGCTGAGTTGATGCATGTGCTGGAAAAGGATGGCGTCACGGTGGAACGCGGCGACATGCTGGTGCTGCGTACCGGTTACGCCGAGGCTGTCGTGGCGATGAACGGCACGCCGGACCCGGAAGTGCTGCATACGTATGGCGCGGCGCTGGATGGAACGGATGCGGCGTTGCTGCAATGGATCACCGACAGCGGCATCGCCGCGATTTGCGCGGACAACTACGCGGTCGAGGCTTACCCCGCAAGGGAAAAGACCGGCCCGCGCGCCATGCTGCCGCTGCATCACCATTGTCTGTTCAAGCTGGGGTTGCCGTTGGCGGAGCTTTGGTATTTGAAAGACCTGGCGGAGTTTCTGGAGGCCAATGGCAGGCATCATTTCATGCTGACCGCCCCACCGCTGCGCCTGCCGCACGCGATCGGCTCACCGGTGACCCCGATCGCGACTGTTTGATGGGTTCCGCGCGATTTCCATTGTGTTCCTTGCGGATGCCTTCTCGCGCTGCACCCATCCTACGGGTCGATGGATGGCGGCGGGGTTGTGGCTGGATGGGTCGTGATGTCACCGCTGCGTGATGGGTTTCGCGCGATACGCACCGCGTCCTTTGCGGATGCCGGGGCGCGCTGCACCCATCCTACGGGTTGATGGATGGTGGCGGGGTTGTGGCTGGATGCGTCGTGATGTCACCGCTGCATGATGGGTTTCGCGCGATACGCACCGCGTGCTTTGCGGATGCCGGCGCGCGCTGCACCCATCCTACGGGTCGTAAATTGTAGGATGGGTGCAGCGCGCCAGATCGATCGCCAGAACCCCGCTGCACATCGCGCGAAACCCATCACGCGGCGGCGGAGGTGTGGCTGGATCGGCCATTTATCCACGGTCGTTTGATGGGTTTCGCGCGATTTCCATTGTGTTCCTTGCGAACACCTTCCCGCGCTGCACCCATCCTACGTGCCCATGACCGACGGCGCGACGCGACGAATGCCATGTTGCGCCATGAACGACGACGTGGCGCAACGAACGCCATGACGTGCCCATACGACGAATGCCATGGCGCGCCTATGGACCGCTTTTCCCCACCCCGATCATCCCTTCAGACACGTACTCATGAACGTCTTGCGCGCATCGCCCGTCAATTTTTGATCGCCCGCCTTGGCGTTGCAGTCTTTCATTTTCTGCTGCTGCGGGGTCAGCGGCTTGCCGGATGACGTTGTCTCGCCTTTCAGGCAACTGCTCATGTAGGCCTTGCGCTCGTCGCCCGTCTTGCCCGTGGCCGACTTATTGCATTCCGTCATGCGCTGCTGCTGCGGCGTGGGGGTCTTGGCGGGGGTGGCGGGGGTTTGGGCGTAAGCCCCAAAAAAACATGCGGACAACACCATGGCCGAGGCCATCTGGGCAGTACGGGAAAGCATGAGTTTTCTCCCTGGCGTGTAGCGCCCGCCTGCGTGGATGCACGCATCAGACCGGGCTGCCGGCCGGTTGCCGACCCGGCCATCATCGAACAAACCGCCACGCGCCGCAAGCATCAGAAAGTTAGGAAAAGACAAGGCCGAAAAATCTCAATCTAGAGACATTCCGACGCATCCTTGTCATTAGCCGACGAATCTGGGAACAACCCACGCAACCTGTTACCGAATCATCCTTTTGACCCGTTGTGCAGGGGCACGGAAAGGAGTGAGATAGCCCTGTCCGCCCGATATGCGGATGGCGCAAACGGCGGCGCAGACAAGCAAGCGCCCTCACGCCGGCACACTTGGAGACCGCCATGAAACTTGCCCTTGCTTCCCTTGCCTTGCTTGCCGGCCTGTCCGGTGCCGCCCACGCGCAAAGCCTGGCTTATGGCGTCACACTGGGCAACGTGCAGGCGGTGCGCGACACCAACATCAATATGTCCACCATCACCGGCTCACTGGCCAACCTGTCGGGCCGCCCCATCTCCAGCGCGGTGCTGACTTACGTGCTGTACGACGCGCAGGGCCACGAAGTGGGCCGGGTCAACGATGACGTGATCGGCCCGATTCCCCCCGGGCAGATCCGCTTGGTGAAGGCGGTGACGCCGCTGCAATTCACGAAAGTCACCGTGCTGGACGTACGGGCGCAATAGTCCGAACCGCAAAAAACCCTTATGTGAGCAGGGTTTAGACAGGTGGCTGTAGGGGCAAATATGGGAAAATTCCGCTTGCCGACTCGATAACAGGGGCATCCAAACGAAGCCCCTTATTGCGTCTGTCGGCGTGCCAGCAAGCCTGGCCTAGATACTAGGAAGTGACCACCATGTTTCCCAAAAGACTCACCGAAGGCTATCAATCGTTCCTGGGCGGCCGTTTCCATTCGGAAAGCAGCCGCTATCAAAAGCTTGCCGAACTGGGGCAAAGCCCGGAAATCCTGCTTATTGGCTGCTGCGATTCGCGCGTGTCGCCGGAAGTGATTTTTGATGCCGGCCCGGGCGAAATGTTCGTGGTGCGCAACGTTGCCAACCTGGTTCCGCCCTGTGAGCCTGATTCGGAATCGTCCTACCACGGCACCAGCGCCGCCATCGAGTTCGCGGTCAACGGCCTGAACGTGAAGCACATCGTCGTGCTGGGCCACGCCTCTTGCGGCGGCATCCGTTCATTCTTCGACGACGCCAAGCCCCTGTCCAAGGGCGACTTCATCGGCAAGTGGATGTCGCAGATCGAGCCCATGGCCGAGCGCCTGGGCCCCGGCTCCGGCGACCGCCAGACCAAGCTCAAGCGCCTGGAACTGGCCGTGGTGGAACACAGCCTGAACAACCTGATGACGTTCCCGTCCATCCGCCGCCGTGTGGAAAAGGGCGAACTGGAATTGCACGGCACCTACTTCGGCGTGGCTACCGGCGTGCTGTTCCTGCGCGATCCGGAAACGGGCGAATTCAACCCCTGCCTGGAAACCGGCATCACCGAATAAGGCGCATATCCGGTACGCTTGCGGCTGCTTTTCGCTTTCTTCAAAGACGCTACGCAACCGACAAGGACCGCTATGAAATTGTTTTTCTCGCCGGCTTCACCCTTCGTGCGCAAATGCATGGTCATTGCCCACGAACTGGGCCTGACAGAACGCATTGAAAAACTGCCCAGCGCCGCCGGCCCCGTCGCCCGTGACCAGAGCATCATCCCCAGCAACCCGCTGGGCAAGGTGCCCACCCTGATCACGGACGACGGCCAGGTGCTGTACGACAGCCGCGTCATCTGCGAATACCTGAACGACCTGGGCCGCGGCACGCTGTTCCCCGCGAACGGCCGCGCGCGCTGGCAAGCACTGGCTGATCAGGCCTTGGGCGATGGCGTCATGGACGCGGCGCTGCTGGCCCGCTATGAAACCGCCCTGCGCCCGGAAGCCTTGCGCTGGTCCGATTGGGTTGACGGCCAGATGAGCAAGGCGCACGACGCACTGGCGCAACTGGAAAAGAACGTGGCCAGCCTGGAAGGCCGTGTCGATATCGGCACCATCACCATCGGCTGCGCCCTGGGCTACCTGGACTTCCGTTTCGCCAGCTACGACTGGCGCAGCACCCACCCCGGTGTTGCCGCGTGGTTCAAGACCTTCAACGCACGCCCGTCCATGCAGGCAACCCTGCCCCCGGCCTGACGCGGTTACGCTTTGACTCCTAGTGCGACGGGCTGACACGACGCCGCGCCCGCAACGCGGTAAATTTTGACGCAGGAAGTTCTGACGCCAAATATTGAACTTGTCAGCCCCCGGCAGAACCAAACCTCTGGTTCTTGTCGACTCGTACAGGGAGCAAGGATGAACGTCGCTGCGATCTCCCCCATTGCCCGCGTGGCCGCGCCCTACGCGGCGCACATCGCGCGGGTGGACGACACCCGCCCCAGTTGGGAAGCCGAACGCCTGGCCCAGACCGCGGCCGCGCGCGAGGCCCAGCGCAGCGCGCAGGCGCAAGCCGCGTGGGAAGCCCGGCGCGTTGCCCGCGTACGTGAAACGGCTGAAGCGGCTGATTCCGCCAAAGCGGCCAACGCCCCCGAATCTTCGTCACAAACCATTCACGCCCGCGCCGACGCGGCCACCCTTGCGGCAGCCGACGCGCTGCCCAAGCTGGATATCTTTCGCGATCAATACGCGGACACGCGACTGCGCCGCGCCCTTGACGCGTACGCCGCCCAGCCTGACCCGGTGGCCCAGCGCGCCGGCAACGCGAACGACCTGGGCACCATCGAAGGCCTGATGCCCTTGCAGGCGTATCGCGTTGCGATGGCCAACCCGCAAGTGCAGGAACTGCAAACCGCCGTGGCCATGAAGGCGGCGTCAGTGGCTGTGCCGGCGGTGGCCAATATCGGCGCCACCGAAAACGCCACGGACAACGCGCGCTACCGTCCCGGGTTTGCACCCGCCATGTCCTGAGCGTTGCACGGCCGCCAGCCCACGACGCGCGATGTAAAAAAGGCCGCCTGAAAATCAATCAGGCGGCCTTTCACCATTCAGCGCGCTCAGATCAGTGGAAGAATTCCGCGATCATCGTGGCGCCCATGAAGGTGCCGGCGTTGGCGGCCAGGGACACCACCACGATCTTCCAGCCCAGCTTGCGAAACGCCGGCAGATCCTTCAGGATCGACAGCCCGGCCATGGCCAGGATCACGGTCGTGAACGGCAGGAAGTTCACCTTGCCGACCAGCGCGATGATCTGGTCCGAGTACGGCAGCACGCCCGGGCAGCCGGCGGTCATGGCGATCAGCGACAGCACGAACACGGCCGGCAGCTTGGGCACCACACGCAGGATCAGGTCGGTCAGCACCACCAGCAGGATGATGATGCCCATGCCCGGCAGCGCGTCCATGAAGGGCACGTTGTAGCCCAGACGGTTGCCCACCAGCGCGAACAGGCCGCAGATGACATAGGCGGTCAGACGGTCGCCAAAGCCCATCTTCGCGCCGTGCGCCGGCACGTCGTCCGAGACGCTGTCGTCGACAACGGATTCCGAGGCCTTGCCGCGCGAAAAGCGGCCCAGCACGGGTTCCAGCTTGCCGTACAGGAAGATGGTGGTCGGCAGCGAAATGAACAGCGTGAAGTACACGCCCACCACCGTCGTCAGCAAGTTGGCGGCGGCGGCCAGCGCGGCCACCTGGTGCGCCATTTCGGGCGTCTGCTGGGACGCAATGGCGCCCACGCCGGCGGCCATCATGCTGCCCGAACCGACGCCAGCGCCCATGGCCAGCGATCGCGGATCAAAAATGTTCAGGCTGGTGATGAAGCCGGCCATCAGCGCCACGAACAGCGCGCCGATCACCGTGCCCGTGATGTACTCGGCCATCACGCCACGGCCTTCCGGCGAGTTCATGCCGTAGCGCTCGCCGATGATGGCCAGGCTGGGCTCGCGGCCCACCGAGAACGTGGCGCCGATGGCTTCCCGCTTGATGCCCAGCAACAGCGCCAGCGGCAGGCCGATGGCCATGGTGCCGAAGAAGTGGCCGAATTCCTGGAACACCAGCGCCCAGCCGGCCTCGCGCACTTGCGGCAGTGCGCCGCCCACCATCAGGCCCAGCTTGGCCAGGAACGGCAGCAAGGCGTATTGCAGATAGCCGCTGATGCGGGTCTGCATGGCCTTGTCGATGGCGCTGCCCACGGGCAGCCGCTGGCCAAAAGCCGCCACGATGGCGCCGATGAAGATGGCCCAAAGCATCGGTTGCAGAACGATCTTGCCCGGACCCACCGAAAACGTGACGCTGCCGATCGCTTCGGAAATGACCACCACCAACAAGATGGCGGCAAGCATCCGAACGCGGGCGGATAGCGACATGGAAGGCGCGGCCAGACTGGCGCTGGCGTAAGACATCAATTTCCCCTGATGAACGTGAGTATGTTTTCTTGCGGTTTGGCGATCCGGCGGCCGGCGATCCGGCGGCCGGCGATCCGGCGGCCGGCGATCCGGACACCCGACAGCGTGCGCGAACAGCAGGCGCGATTTTCGCCTGGGGGTCCGATCGGCAACCATGACATCGCGCGGGTATAAGCGTTGCGTAAAATGCAACGCATGGCCTTTTCCTGGGAGAATTTTGCACGACATCCCAAAAAATCCGGGTAAACCCTGATTCTCCACTGTGGATCTGCCGCCGCACCACCCTGCCCGCAGCCTGCCTTCAAGAGCCCGCCATGGAT